>CP075528.1:2138644-2444164 GCA_025808875.1 Enhydrobacter sp.
TGAGATACTTCACCTCGCGCGACGTTGTGCTCGCCTGCCTGGTCTATCAGCTCGCATTCTACGACTACCCTCCGTACGCTCTGCTGTTTGCGATCTTTCCCGTCATCGGCATTCTCTTTTCACAGGCGCCCAAGGCATATCGAGTTCTCATCGCATGGCGGGACGTCGCGTTCCTCGCAGGCAACCTGATCGCCTACACCTTGTCAGCCAACCTGCTCTACTTGCCGTTGGTCAGGCTGTTCACACTGAAGGGAACAGGCCGGCCCGATGCCTACGAGAACGAGTTTGTTGCCTCGCTGTATGCGGGTCACCAGTACAGGTTCAATCTTAACCTCGCGGAAATCTGGAATCGCTTGGAGAGTCTCGTGCGAATCGCCGGCGACCTGTGGTTGGTGCCACAGGGGCGCATGCACCTACTGACCGGCGCGTTGATCCTGCTTGTTCTAGTCATGGCCAACGCACACCGGATCGCCGGTCGTCGCGGGATGAGGGGTGAGCCCCTCGATGGTGGTAGCAGCGGAGATCGCATCCGGCTCGATGGGTGGATGTCGGCGGGTGCCAGCACTGTTGCGATTGTCCTCGCATGTTTTGCGATGGCGACGTCGCCCGTCGTGGCGTCGCTAGGCGGCTTCGTTAAGTATCGCACCAGCGTCGCACCTACAGCCGTTGTGGCTGTCGTATTCATCTTTGCCGTACGGGCCCTGGTCGAGATGGCGCACAAGGCGATAGGCAGCCCGATCATCGGCCCGCGAGAAGCGGGCACTGCCGCGACCCTTCTGGTTGCTGTCTTTGCATGTGGCGCGAACTTCTACTGGAATCGCGTTACGGCAACGCTCGGCCGCAATGAGCTTGCCTACTTCTCGAGAATAGTCGACCGGGCAATCGTCAATCGCTCGAGAACGATCGTGCTCATCGACCCTCGGCCATTTGAGCTCGATATGTCCAGGGTCTACGATGAAACGGGGCGCTGGTTGCCGCCACACGAGCTCGCTTCCTTCTCTTCCTATCGCATGCAGACTGGAGCCATCATCCGGATTCTGGCTGCCGGCCGGGGGCTGTCCTACGATGCGTTCGAGATCTTGATTCCGCGCGGCGATTCCCCGGTGCCCGGGCTTACCTGCGGCATGCTTACTGCCGAAAAGCCGTTCTATCCGGCGGGAGCCTCGCAGCGATCGATCGACATCATCAACTACTACCGGACGCTGACGCCCCTCACTTGCGAGATGGTGAGTATGGCGTGGCACGACCTGTCTTGGGAGGATGCACCATGATGGCATCCATGGAAGCCGGGAGGGCGATGTCCACCGTCGGCACAGACTACTGTGTTCTGGTCACTGAGAGATCCGGCGAATACGAGCTGCGCATCCGCGAGCTGCATCTCGTGGCGCGCGGTCCCGACCTGCAACAGGCCTATGAAGATTTAATGGCCCGAAAGCGGAAGATCATCGATTGGGCCCGGTTGCTCGATGCACTTGATGAGCTGCCGGTCCCCGAACCGCCATCACCCGTCCGTGCAAGAGCGAGGCATTTGCCTGGACTCATTGGAGCTCGGCTTCATGGGACTAAGGCGATCTCGGTCGTCATTGGGGATCGACGTTGAGTAGTCGTCCCAACCAACGGAAAAACCGTATGGTCCGCTTTCCTTGAGGCGTTATCTGGATTCGATCATCTGGAAGGGCGATGAGGCCGTACTGAATCAACTCCTGCAGTCGCTTCTGGAAGATTCGCTCGAACGGCACGACATCGATTAATTGGTCCCGCGGTATGGTCTTGCCCTCGTGGTCCTTCAGGGCCAAGAGAATGCTGAACGAGACGGACCGGTCGACATTGGCGGGGCCCATGAAGATGAATATCGCACAGAAGCCGAGGAAAGCGATTGGCGCGGTCACCGTTGCAATCCACCACGTATTCGGGGAAGAGAATTGGGTGCCGAGTAGAAGCCAGGACAACACGCCAGTTATCAAGGCGGAGAGATTGGCCATTATGACGACGCGCCGGTTGACATTCTTGACCCAACGAAGCCGCGCAGCCACAACATACGCGAGGATGTAGACGACCCAGGCCGCGAGAAATACCGCACCGTACCAACACAGGTCTGAGACAATAGAGAGCGTATGATCCTCCACCGAAAGGCGCAGCAATTGTGACACTGTCAAGCATCTCACGTTGGAATTGTGAAGCAAGTCAAGAGGTTGCTCTGGCGAGCGGCGCCGTTGTCGGGCTGTGCTGGAGCCGCTATGCTTGAACATAGACAATAGATGGTCACGTGGCATTGAATTCCGGACCTGAAGACACTGCCATTGTTTGCCTGCTGAAGTCGCCGGCATTGCTGAAGGCGTTTGCGCTCAGCACTTTGACAGCACCACCTATCGGTTTGGCCTATCTTGCCGGCACGATGAAAGCGTCAGGCATCGGCCATCAGATCATCGATGCCGTCGGTGAGTCGGTCGATCAAATTGTAGCGCTCGATTTCTGCGACGCCTACGCTATCGGCCTGACGATGGACGAAATCGTAGCGCGTATTGATCCTCGCTCCGATATTATCGGCTTGTCTTGCATGTTTTCCTCGTCATGGCCGTACGACCACCGGCTGATCGCCAAGGTTCGTCAGCGCTTTCCCCGAGCGACGATTGTGGTCGGCGGTGAGCATGCCACGGCTTGTTCTGACTACATCCTCGAGACTTGTCCTGCGGTCGATATATGCGTCAGGGGCGAGGGCGAGGAAACCCTTGTGGAACTGATAGGCGTTTTGCGCCGAGAGGGCGATCTTACCAAAGTTGCCGGTTTGGCGTATCGCGACGAAGGAAAAGTCCGGCGCACAGAAGCGCGCAAGCGTATCAGGGACATCGACGCCATACCGCTGCCGGATTGGGATCAAATCCCGATCGACAAATATATGCAGCGGGGGCTCGGCCACGGCGCTGCGAACCTGCGCAGCATGCCGTTGATGGCCACTCGGGGATGTCCCTACCAGTGCACCTTCTGTTCTAGCCCGCAAATGTGGACTACCCGCTGGATGGCACGAACACCGTCGATGGTCGTCGACGAGATGGAGCAGTACATTGAGCGCTATCGTGCCGAAAACTTCGACCTCTACGACCTGACCGCGATCATCAAGAAGGATTGGATCGTAGCCTTTGCGCGGGAGATTCTCGGACGCGGTCTACGCATTGAGTATCAGCTGCCGAGCGGGACGCGCAGCGAGGCGATCGACGAAGAAGTTTCGGAGATTCTCTATCGATCGGGTTGCCGACAGATGAACTATGCGCCGGAGACGGGTTCGCCCGCGACCCTCGTGCGCATCAAGAAGAAGGTTAAGCTTCCGAGACTTGAGCAATCATTGAGGGGAGCATGTCGTCACGGCCTCAAGGTGATGGTGAACATCATTCTGTTTCCTGACGATACGCCGCGAGACGTCTTTGAAACGTTCAAATTCATGCTGCGCTGTTCGTGGAACGGGCTGCATGACATCACGCTTGTGCCGTATGTGCCGTATCCGGGGGCCGAGTTATACGATCGGCTGGTGAAAGAAGAGCGGTTGCCGCCACTCGGCGAAGAGTACTTCATCAGCCTGCTGACCCATTCGGACATCTCGACTGCAAAGTCGCACAACCCGCGCTTCTCGGCCCGCCAAGTGCAGTGGATTCGCCTGGCGTTCCTCGCGCTGTTCTATTCGTCCAGTTACCTTTTTCGCCCGCATCGGATATTCGTCAATTTGAGGAACGTTGTTCGCAACACGCCCGAAACGCGAGGCGAGCGCGTCCTGCGTTCGTTGGCCGAGCGCCTCGTCAAGATATTCTGGCCGAAGAATCCCGCGCGCGCCTAACGGGTTGCGGCCCGGGTGACTACGCGCGACATCACCTTTTTTCTGTGGCTGCCCATAGCAGCCGATAGTCGACGCGTTGGGTGACCACGGCCAATCCAGTGAACAGCAGCACTGTTCCAAGTTGAACTCCGTGCGCAATGACAGCGAAAGCGACCGATGCCTCGACAGGCACCTCGAATACAGCAAGGGCGACTACAACCGCCGCTTCGAAGGCTCCCAGTCCCCCTGGTCCGAGCGGCAACACGAAGCTCAATGCCACTGCTGCCATAGTGAACGGCGCTGCGGCCGAAGGGGCATCGTTGAACACTGCTTGCATTCCGAACCAGTACGAGCACGCCGTCACCAGCCAGATCACAGCAGAAATAGACACCAAGGGGATGGATACTCGCCATCGTCCGATCATGGTGAGGCCGGCGAGTATCTCGGCTGCGATACTGTGCAGGCGGACTCGGTGCTTGGGAAGCAATCTGGCGAGCCATCGGTCCACTATGGCCAGGAACTGACTGCGGTACCGCAAGATTAGAGAGAGGCCGGTCAAACCTGCGGCACCTACGGCCACTACCACCATCGATGCGTGGCCAATCCAGGCGGCGATTGGAGGCGCGAAGGCCAGTGCCGAGACGAAGATCACCACCACACAGATGAAGTCGCAAAGCCAGTCCGCAACGATCACGGTGAAACTGCGATGTATCTCTATGTTCAGGCGATGTCTCAGAAATATTGCCATTACTGCGTCGCCTGCTCGCATTGGCGCGAAAGAGTTGACCGCCATACCGAGGACCATCGCAGTCCAGATCGTTCGATAGCGGGCGCCACGCACGCCACCGAGCACCGTCAACAAGTACCAGAAGCGCAAGGGGCGCAAGAGCAGGGCGAAAATCCAGACCGCCGTCATAGCGGCGATTCCCTCGGGCGATGCCTCAGCAAATCGAGCGCCTAGCTCTCGCCAGTCGAGTCGGCTCAGCACCCACGCAAGAATCGCGCCGACCGCGACAAAGGCGACAAGCCGCGGGACGAGCCTGGATTTCATACGGAGACAGCAGCCGTTCCGGGCGCCAGGACGATCATGTCACCTGAAAGTTCCAGGCGCGCGCCACAAATCTCCACAATGCCACCATCGGGAACGAGACGGCGCGCGGCGAATTCGAGGCCGTGCCAAGGGCAGCGGACTATTGAACCGCTAAGGTGCTCGGGGCGGATCTCTGCGCCTTCATGCGGACAGACGCTGGGCCATATCTCGACCGCATCTTTTTGTCGACGCAGGATGTAGGAACGGTTCGCTACCTCGATCTGAACGGCACGGCCGTCCGGGAGATCCGCGAGCGAGATCGAAACGGGGTCCTGTAGCGGTGGGAAGATCGTGCTGTTGCCCTTGACGTTCGAATTAACGAAATCGGGAAGGTCCGTCTTGAAGCGGTAGCCCGCGGCACGCAACGCGACCCGGCGATCGCGAATAGGGTCGTCCTCGCGGTTTTGGAGATGGTTTAGGCGTACCAATCGGCGGCTGAGGAGCGGATGAAGGAATCGGAGCCAGCGGTGCGATGCGATGGTCCAACTCACGTCCATTTGGGACTCGTTGCCGTTCGGATTGCACTCGATGATGATGACGACGGCAATCAGGCCAAACAGGACCATGACCTGGTAGAAGCCGTTTTCCTTGAAGTAGCCGTCAAACACCGGAATGACGAACGGCCAGTGACCGAACCTAGTGAGCGAGAAGCTGGTGGAGCCTCCAATGTGAATACGAGCCGCGACACCATAGGTCCGGTGAATGAGGGGCCGATGGCTTTGATCCATGTGGTTCCACACAAGATCACGCAGTTCCGAACGGCTAGGATATCGGTAGCTACCCTTGGTGATATGGGCCGCCGGGATGAGCTTGCGCAGCGTATCATCGACTTTGCTTTGATCGACGAAAGCCTCTCCGGCAGTAGCCGTGAGCGAAGGGTCGAAGAAGGACGCCATTGTCCTGCTCAGGGGCCCGCTATGCGCTTTTGCGCGACGAGTTCGATCGAGTACTCAGCGTCGGACATGAAACTCACGGGAATATTTGGATCGTAGCCGGCGTCACAAATCTTCTTGTGGACTATCTCCGCGCCTTTCAGCGTCCGACTGATGAGCGGGATCAGTCCAACTGTATCCGGAGGATCGTCTCGATCGAGCAGAAAGAAGTGCTTATGGTCAGTACTGACGACCGAAGGCAACGTGCACTTGCGCTCAAAGAGATCCCGTTCGGGCAGATAAAGGATAAGGTAGCCGCCGGGTCTCAGCACACGCCACCAATTCAGAAGTGCTCGCGCGGGGTCTTCGAGATGCTCGATGATGTGCGACGCATAGACGAAGTCGAAGGTATCGTCGGCGATGCCAGCGAGCTCGTGGGCATCACCATGCTCGACGTCCCAACCGCGGCAATTGGGAACAACCAAGTCACCGCCGTAGCCGATATCAATACCTCGTCCAGAAAAGTACTTGTCGAAGAAACCTTCGGCTTGCCGGCGTGTTCTGGCTTTGCTCGTTTCCTTGGCCATGATCGGCCGCCGTATCAACCGGAAGCGATATCGATTTATGAGGTAGTACAGTGTCGGCAGGCGCCTTAGCAGACCAAGGGGTAGAACATTGGACAGCCAGCGGATCAAAGCGTCTTCGGTGGAAGTTCGCAGAGCCTTCACTTGTTCTTGAGGAGGTACTCGCACTGGACGGTCATGCCCTTAGTACTTGATGAATAGGCCCGACGCTGCCGCATGGGTCCCGAAACGGGTCGATGAAGCAGGGTGTGGCTGGAATGTCGATAGATTATTTTGGTGGCCTTATGCGAAGGCTGCAACCAGTAGCGTCAGTGGATCTTCCCTCGCCGGCGCAACATTCGTTTGTACAGTTGGTTCGTTTGGCGGTGACACATGAACACTATTCCATTCCCAAATCGGACAAGTCCGCCTACTCGAAGGGCTAGACGGGGCAACCTCATCGCAATGGCGGACAATCAGCCATAAATGACGGATCGGCAATATCGGCCGCAAGTGCGAGGGCGGCTATGACTGGACCGACGGCCAGTACGTGGGGCAACTGCGCTTGCGCCGGTGGCTTGGGCGAAGGGCCGCTATTGGACGGGCTCGAGCGAGCGGTGGCCCGCAAGTTCGACATGGCCTCGTCGCATAACCGACCGACCCAAATCGACGTGCGGCCGACGAACATTGCCATCGACGAGATCTCGGGCGAAGTCGATTTCGGGTCCGAGCCACGATTCGCCAGCCAAGTCGGAGCCACGGCTGCGGGCAGTGCGGGGGGGGGGGGGGTGAAGATCTCATCGGCCGACAGGGTGGTCTACCGGTTCGCCTTCGTCCCTTGACTCTCCACGACAATTTTTCCACCGGTGAACCAGATTGGAGCGAAGGGACGCGGGCGCCTAACGTAACCGCATGTGTGCATGTGCTCCTGTTCGGATCGACGCCGGCTTGCGTTTGCGTGAGGCCGTGGCGGCTGCGATCGAGGTTTCTGCGGGTCCTGCGGTTTCGGCGACGTGCCGCCGACAGCTCACCGTGGTGCGCGAACTCACGGTCTTGCGCGACAGCCGGCGTCCGCTGCGCAGCAGCCAACCGTCAAAAGCCCGTCTGATTCTCGTTACATTGGAGTCGGCGAAGCGCGACCGGCGGCGTGGCCAAGCAGCTCGAAAAGTATCGTGGAGAATCAAAGGGCGATTCGCGAATCGTCGACCAGATTGGAACGGCGCGTGCGACTCCCCTGGGCTCGCACCCATGTGTGCGCCTGCCGTCTTCGATCCAGGATCCGGCTGCCGTTTACGTAAAGCGGGAGTCACTGCCGTTATCCGCCGTTATCGTGAAACATCACGAACCCGAAAAACGGGACGAAGGTTCGTTTATGACCGTCCAGTCCGGCTCACGGCGCCGGGTTTCCGGGGTTTCCGGTATTTCCGCCGCACTCCTTCGTCCCGGTCCGGAACTATCGCGGCAGGTTTCTGCGGTTTGTGCGGTTTCTGCGAAGGGCTGTGGCTTCGCCCGAGCGGACTCCAACTCGTCTTCCGGGTTTCCGTAGTTTCCGCAGCCGCGATTGGGTGTGTGCGAACGATCGAAACGGCCCACGCATCCATTCACACAACATCTGGGGCCGGTCGCCGGTTCGACCGTCTCCGCCACCGTTAACCACCGTTAGGTTGTAATGAAGTTGCGCGCGTCTAGTAGGTCGATACCTCCTGATGGATGGGCATGGCGGTGCTGCCGATACCAGGTGATCGGGTGTTGCAGACCTTTCTTCAGCGGCAACCGGGCCGCGAAGCCGACCTCCTTCACGGGCCGATTGTCCATCTGCCGTACCGGAATGGTGCTGGGGCGGGACGATCGAAACGCAACTCAGCCCCTGAAGCCAGCGACTCCGTCTCCAGGACCGGCTTCATCAAGGAGCCCTTGCCGGATGTTGAAGGCGAGATGCAGATCGGGGTTGGCTGTAACCATTTCGGCACCGCTCAAGGGGCCTGTAGGGGCTTCTTGTGGACCGTGAGCCTTGGTTGTGCACCTCGCTCGGCGAGGCGCAGTGCCAGAACCAATGAACCCGGAGCCGCCTGCGATTAGTATTTTCTTACCTTTGAAATCCATGACCTTCCATAAACCGTGGCGGCTCAAGGGACTAGACGGCGCAACCCTATTGCCATATCTGAGCCGCCGATTTACCAGTAGGGTTCAACGGCTTCTTCTTCGGCGCCCGCCAGCGTGGCTTGGCCGGGGTCATATCACCGGAGCGTAAATGTCGACGCCGAACGGACAGCTCAAGATCGGCCTGGTCCAGATCAACAACTCGTTCTCGGGCCAGAATTACCTGCCGTACTCGATCGCACTTCTGCAGACCTATGTGCAGAAGTTCTCGCCCAATCCCGGCCGGTATGACTTCCTGACCCCGCTCTACAAGCGCGTCCGCATCGCCGATGCGGTCGAAACCATGAAGGACGCTGATCTGGTCGGGTTTTCGACCTACGTCTGGAACGGCCGCATCTCGCTCGAGATCGCCCGGCGGCTCAAGGCGCTGAAACCCGGTATCGTAGTCGTGTTCGGCGGCCCGCACGTGCCTGACCAGCCGGAGGCCTTCCTGCGCGCCAATCCGCAGATCGACCTTGCCGTCCACAACGAGGGCGAGCGGACCTTCCTGAAGCTCTTGGAGGCGTTCCCGGACCGCGAGGCCTGGTCGAAGCTCGCTGGCGTCAGCTTGGTCAAGGAAGATGGCAGCTTCGTGCGCAACCCGAACATCGACCGCGTACGCGATCTCGATGAGATCCCCTCGCCGTTCCTCGAGGGGGCTTTCGACTCGATCATGAAGGCCAACCCCAGCGAGAGCTGGATCGGCCTGTGGGAAACAAATCGTGGCTGTCCGTTCCGCTGCACCTTCTGCGACTGGGGCTCGGCCACCGCCGGCAAGGTGACGAAGTTCGGTGAAGAGCGGCTGTTCCACGAAGTCGATTGGTTTGCGAAGAAGAAGATCGAATACATCTTCTGCTGCGATGCCAATTTCGGCATTCAGAAGCGCGACGTCGACATCGCCAATTATGTCGCCGACGTGAAGAAGCAGACCGGCTATCCGGTGGCCCTGTCGGTGCAGAACACCAAGAACGCAACCGAGCGGGCCTATCTCACCCAGAAGATTCTGTCGGACGCCGGCTTGAACAAGGGCGTGGCCCTTTCCATGCAGAGCGTGGACATGACCACGCTCGAGGCGATCAAGCGCGACAACATCTCACTCGACACCTACATGGAGCTCCAGCGCCGCTTCACCAGGGACAAGGTCGAGACCTACTCCGACCTTATCCTTGGCCTGCCCGGCGAGACCTACGAGTCGTTCGTCCGCGGCGTCGACCAGCTCATGGAGAACGGCCAGCACAACCGCATCCAGTTCAACAATCTCTCGATCCTACCCAATGCCGAGATGGGCGATCCTGCGTATCAGAAGAAGTACGGCATGATCACGATCGAATCGAAGATCATCAACATCCACGGCGAACGAGTCGAGCTGGACGACGACGTACCAGAGGTGCAGGACCTCGTCATCGCCACGGCGGCAACGCCGCTCGCGGACTGGCGGCGCACGCGCGTTTTCTGCTGGATGACGGCGTTGCTGCACTTCGACAAGCTGTTTCAGATCCCGCTGATCCTGGCGCACGGCATCTCGGGCATATCGTACCGGGACATGATCGAAGCCTTCATGGCTGCCGAACGCGAAGCCTATCCGTTGATCGCCGAAATCAACGACTTCTTTCACAGCGAGGCGAGGTCGATCCAGGAAGGAGGCGCGGAGTACGTCTTTTCCAGGGAGTATCTGGGCATCTACTGGCCGGCCGACGAGTACATCTTCGTCAAGCTGACCGACGAGGGGCGCGTCGCCGCGTTTTACGCCGAGGCCGGCAAGCTGCTGGCGGAGACGCTGCGGGCCCGTCACGCCAATCTGGCCATGGACGTGATCGACGAGGCGGTGAAGCTGAATGGTGCGCTCGTCCATCAACCGTTTGCCACGGAGAACAGCCGTATCAGGCTGCGCTACGACCTGCTCGACTACTGGCACAAGGTGCGCAACGGCGAACAGCCGTTGCTCAAGGAGACGATGATCGAAGTCGAAATCGACCGTTTGAGCAAGCGCTACGACGATTTCCAGAAGTGGTGTCGCGAGATCGTGTGGTGGGGCAACAAGAAGGGTGCCTATCTCTACACGCCGCGCGCCGTGGAGATCACACCGGAGCTGGCCGGACACTATTGATCAGGCATGAAGTACCGTACGCTGGGTCGCACCGGTCTCTCGGTCTCCGAGATCGGATTCGGAGCCTGGGGCATCGGAGGGCGGACAGTCGGTGAAACGTCGTACGGCGACACCGACGACGCGACCTCGCTCGCCGCCCTGAAGCGGGCTGCCGATCGGGGCATCAACTTTTTCGACACATCCAGCGCCTATGGCAACGGCCACAGCGAGGAGCTGATCGGTCGGGCCTTTGCGGGCGCGGCGCGCGCTTCGGTCATCGTCGCCACCAAGGCAGGGTACGAATCCTGGGACAAGGCGCCCGATTTCTCCGCCACCTCGATCGTGGCTTCGGCCGAGCGCAGCCTGAGACGCCTGCGGTTCGACTACATCGATCTGTTCCAACTCCACAATCCGCCGCTCGACGCGCTGCGCCGGCCGGATCTTCAGGAGGCCCTCGCGCGCCTGATCAAGGACGGCAAGGCGCGCTCCTGGGGCATCTCCGCGAAGGGTCCGCAACAGGCGCTCGAGGCGCTCGAAGCCGTCGATGTCCCTGCGGTGCAGGCGAACCTGAACATGATGGACGTGCGGGCAGTGACATCCGGCCTGCTCGAACGAACGGCCGCAGGACGTGTCGGCTTCATAGCGAGGACGCCGCTTTGCTTCGGTTTCCTGACGGGGGCCATTACCCGATCCACGCGGTTTCCACCGGGCGATCACAGGTTGGGTTGGCCGAGGCCCCAGTTGGACAACTGGATCGACGGTGCCCAGGAGATTCTCGCGGCGGTCCAGGCGCCGGCGGGGCTGGCGGCGGTTCGCGCCGCGCTGCGGTTCTGCCTGGCATTCGACGCCGTTGCGACCGTGATTCCCGGCATTCTCACGCCGACCGAGGCGGATCAGAACGCCTCCGGTGCGGACGGCGCGTTGGCCCCTGAGGCCGTTGCGGCGGTCCTGGCGATCAACCGTCGCCGCCAGTTCTTCGTGGCGCCAGCGCGCAACGCTTGACGAAGTCGAGCAGGTTGCCTCCTGGGAACCTGTAGCCTCGGATGCTCGCCGCGTGCGCGGCTTCGATATCGCTGTCGCGATCTCCGATCAGGAAAGAGCGCTGGGGTACAGTCGTCCAGTCGCGCTGCAGCTGGAGGATCATGCCAGGCTTGGGCTTTCGTCGGTCGGATGCCAACCGATACCGCTCGATCATGCTTTCGGGGTGATACGGGCAGTGTTCGAAAGCGTCGACATGGGCGCCTTGAAGCTGCATCTGTGTCTGCATCCAGGCGTGCAAATCGTGGACCGCTTCCTCCGGGTAGTAACCACGGGCCACGCCGGCTTGATTGGTCACGACGAAGACGTAGTACCCGGAGTCGTTCAGCCAGCGCACGGCGTCGATCGCCCCGTCGATCCAACGCACTTGATCGGCACGATGCACGTAGCCGTCGTCGCGGTTCAGCACGCCGTCTCGGTCGAGGAATACGGCCGGTCGTCGCATGTAGGCCGGCATCAACTCCTGCGCCCGGGTGAAGTCCTCGGGCGTGCCGATATCGATGAAGGAGCCCGGCACGGCATGGCCGGCAAGCAGCCCTTGCTGCGCCAGTTGGGGCAGTATCTCGTTCTCGAGAGAGCAGGGCAGTTGCTTCACGTGGTCGAGCAAGGTGCGGCGGACCAGATAGATTCCGGCATTGATCGGCAGATCGCTATGTCCTCTTGGGAAGAAGCCCCGAACGCGTCCGTCAACAATGTCGACGCGGCCGTAGCGATTGCCTTGGACGTCGGCAGCCAGCGCCGCCCGTACGATCCAGTCGCGCGCCCCCGCCGTGTCGGTCAACGACAACCAGTTGAAATCGAAGAACGAATCGCCGTTGAGCAGAAAGAACTGCCGGTCGAGCCGGTCTGCCGCGTAAGCGAGGGCGCCACCGGTTCCGGCGGCCTCGGGTTCGACCACCACCTCGATCGACAGGGATCCGATCTGTCGACCATGATAGCTCGCGAACTCGCCAGCCCGATAGCCGGTCAGAAGGATCATGTGCTTGAGGCCGAACCGACGCGCTTCATGCAGGAGATAGTCGAGAAAAGGCCGGCCGCCGACGTTCAGCATTGGCTTGGGGAGGTTGTCGGTCAGCGCACCCAGCCTCGTTCCGCGACCGCCGACGAGGCAGACGGCCTGTGTGACGGTCATGGTCTGTCAGTCGCCGGCATTGTCCCAATCAGCCCGCACGGTCGTGCGCTCGAGCAACCTTTCATGCGCGAGACCCCAATCGGCGGAATTGGTGACGAGGGAAATGTCACTTCGTGCATAGCGCCGAGCCTTCATCACGAAGTTGCGCTCGATCGAGGGACCAATGACACCGTCGATACCTCGCACCCGCCGCCTTGGATAGTCCAGAAACATGCGGAGACGAATGCGAGTGGTCGGCGAGAAGCGCTTGGTGGCGAAGCGGTCGAGGTGGCGTTGCCAGTCCTTCCACTCCTCGGAGATGCGATGGGCAAACACGTTGTCGTGCCTGATCTTATAGACGCGGCATCCGTCGGGCCAGCATACCTCGCGCACGCCACGCGCCGCCGCCGCATGAAGGACGATCGAGTCGGCATCGAGACACAGTACAGAAGGATCGTCCTGGAATCCCCGGATCGAGTGCCAATGGACGGCGTCCATGAGGGTGAAGTCGCCACAGGCATTCGTGTGCAAGTCGCGCATTCCCCACTCGGGGCTCTGTACGAGGCGATCGTGATGAAAGGTGACTCGTTCCGCCATGCGTTCGATGAGTTCGTCGTCACCCCACTCCAACCATTCGTTCGACTGGATCGTGACGTCGTAACGATCGCATCGGTAGACCTCGTCATTCCTGAGCTGCTGTCGCGCGATGTGTTCGATCACACAATCGGTGAAGAACGTATCGATTGCCTTGGGTACGATGAAGCGCCCCCGTGCACGCCGCAGTCCTACGTTGGCTGCATTGAGAACGTGCATGCCTTTGAGAGTCGAACCGATCAAGGGTCGATGGAATCGGCCATCGACGATCACGACTCGAACGCTGACATAACCGCCCGCATCGAGGCCGGCCAACGCGTCGGCCATCAGGGGGCGGTCGGGCGGCGGATTCCATTCGACGACGACGATTTCCGCGGGGACATGGTGCCGGTTGAGTTGATTCACCAGAAAGCCGGTCGCGCGCCGAATCCGCTCGACATAACCATCGGTGTACCCGTCATTACGTACCCATCCGATGACACTGAGATAAGGAACTGACGTCATCCGTAATCTGATTCTGAGCCGATACTGGGAAACGGGCCGAGCAAATGGGCCGGGCGGCCAAGAGGAAGCCCCATATATCGCGTCGTCAGCCGAGGCACTAGTGCGCATGTCGGACTAGGGTCTATCCGGACCGGCCCTCGACCGCGCCTTGACGGCAAACGGCGGCTGCGCTAGCGGGACGCACCTCGCAAGGATGGGCCGCGCCTTGTGTGTGATGACCAGTTCGCGCGCCGCAGGACGTTGTACTCGAGTGCCGACGACAAACAGAAAACACGCGCGCTTCGACGCTGTAGGGAATTCGGGGACTTGACCAAGCCTAACCTGCTGCAATCTGCCATCGCAGGGGTGAGCGGACTGTGGCGCCGCCGGCCCGCCGACGATTTCGAGGCGGAGATCCGCAGTGCCGACCCCGAGCGGAGAAGCAGAGGCCTGTTCCGCAGGGGGCGCCTGCATATGCGGGCAGGTGAGACGGCCGAGGCTGCGGCCGACTTCGAGCGGGCTCTCGAACTGGTGCCGGACTATGCCGAGGCGATCGCAGCGCGCGCCGAATCGAGTGACATGGCAGGTGATGTCGAGGCCGCTGGACGCGAATATGCGCGAGCGCGTCGGATTTGGGCCGCGCAGCGACCGGGAACGCCCGACCGCCGCTACGTGTTTCGCCGCCCCGGCCGGTTCAGTTTCGAAGTCGATTCCTACGAACTGGCGCTGCAAAGGATCAAGACCGGCGCATTTCCGCATCTCGCCTGTGGGAACGCCTTTCTGGTTCAGGGGCGTCCGGCCGACGCCCTTCGCTGTTACGACAATGCCCTGAAGATCAAGCAGAACGATCCGGATCTCATCGCGCTCAGAGGGGAGGCGCTCTCGGCATTGGGCCGGTATCGCGAGGCGATCAAGGCCTTCGACGCGGCCTTGTCGGCGAACCCGAGGGACGTCGAATCCCTCAATGCTCGAGGTATTGCCTACATGGCTCATGGCAGGTTGCAAAGAGCCAACGAGGATTGGCGACGCCAGCTCGAGCTTCTGCCCGACGCCCAGTCGGCCGCGCGGGCTTGCGTGGCAATGCGGCTCGCCGACTATTCGGCAGCGCTGCCCGAACTCGAACGCGCGGCGGCGCGGGAGCCAGATGAGACTTATTGGAAGCTGTACCAGCTGACCGCCCTCAAGCGGCTCGAGAGGCCGATCGGTGAGATCGAGCCGGCGAGAGGCGACACGTGGCCTGGGCTGCTGATCGACCTCCACCTTGACCGGATCGCTGAGGCGCAGGCGCGCGCGCAGGCGACGACGCCCGAGAGGCTGGCTGAGCTCGCCTTCCAGCTCGGGCAATGGAAGGAGGCGACGCAGCATAGCCCGCCGTCCTTGATCGAGCATGCGGCCGCGCGCAACGAACTGGCACACCGCTGACCCGGAGAGAATCGATGTTCTCAGTCATCATCTACGGGCGCAACGACACCCACGGCTACAATCTGCACAAGCGTGCGGCGATCAGCTTCAATGCGCTTGCCGAGGTGATGTCCGATCCGGACGACGAGATCCTGTTCGTCGACTACAATACGCCGGACGACCATCCGACCTTTCCCGAGGCGATCCACGACACGCTGACGGACAAGGCCAAGAGGCACATGCGTGTCCTGCGTGTTCGACCCGAGCAGCACGTTCCGCTCAAGTCGAAGACTCATCTGGTCGCACTGGAGTCGCAGTCGCGCAACATCGCCCTGCGCCGCTCCAATCCGCGCAACCGTTGGATTCTCTACACCAACACCGACATGTTGCTGGTGCCTCGTACCCTGGGGGAATCGCTCTCCGACATCCTCGGCGCCGTCCCGGACGGTTTCTACCAGGTGCCGCGCTTCGAGATCCCGGAGATGCTCTGGGAGGCCGCGTTCGACCGCCGGGACCCGGCCGGAAACCTCGCCAAGCTGCGGGATTGGTCGGTCCGCTTCCACCTCAACCAGGTCGTCCACAATTTCATGCCGATGCGCTACGACGCGCTGGGCGACTTCCAGGCTGCGCTACGCGAGGACATGTTCGCCATCCATGGCTTCGACGAGACGATGATCCTGGGCTGGCATTGCGATTCCAATCTCGCGGCACGCCTCGTGCTCTATCGCGGCCGAGTCGACACGCTGATCGACAAGGTGTTCGGCTATCACTGCGATCACACCCGCGTCGCCGCGGCCAACAACAAGGGCCGCAAGACGACCATGAACAGCCACGACCAGTACATCTGGAACGTGTCTTCGCCGTACCTCCCGGAGCAAGCTGACAATTGGGGTTGGCCCGACACGGAGATCGAGGAGATTAGGCTGGACCGTGAAACGTCCTATGAACGCTACGTCGCTGGCCTCGACAAGGCGATCGCGCCCGCTACGGTGCCGTTTACCAACACGAGTTGCGAGTGGCATCTCTTCGACGACCTGACCTACGACTTGCCGCATACGCTGCCGTTCGTCGCCGATCAGGTCCTGACCTATCCACGCGACACCGCTCTTATGGTGGTGGCGACGCGCGCGGATTTCGTCCAGCACTTTGCCACGGCATGGCAGGGCATGGGCTTCAGCGGCCCGATCCTCGTACCGCGGGAGTGCGAGGGAATCCCGACGGACCACCCCGTCATTCAGACCGGCCGATTTGGCGACCTTCTGCGTCGTACGGATTTGTTCCTGTTCGAGTTCGGTCTCGCGACGCAGAAGATCGACGACCCGGTGCGGACGGGCAGGGAGGCAGGGCCGCTCGATCGGAAACGGCTGAAAGGCGTGGAAAAGCTGTTTCGCCAGGCTGCGTCTACCGAGGCGGAGACGCGGCCGGCGCGTCGCAAGCTGCCGCGCCGCTTCATCGGCGTGAACGTGATCTACAATAAGTACTGGCCTGTCTTCACCGACTACATCGGCGCCAACATCAATCCGTTCTGCAGCCAGGTGCTGGCGGGCTCACCGCTTCCGCGCGAATCCAGGACCGCCAAGATCTTCAAGTTTAAGAAGCGGGCCTAACGGCCATAGCCGAGGTAAATGACGTCGGCCACGTTGTTGAACTTGTCGGCCGGCAGGGTACGCCACAAGTCGAGGATCGTGAGTCGCTGGTCGCCGCTGCGCCGGCACCACGTGGGATCTATCGCCTTATATTCGGGCCAGCCCGTTCCGATGATCAGCAAGTCGCAGTCGCGCACCGCGCCATCCAGGGACGACGCGCCGACGACCTTGTCGCCCAGCACGTGCAATGCTTCGTCCTGTGCCAGTGGGTCGTGGACGGTGACGACATAGCCCGCGTCAGCGAGTTTCATGGCCAGCTTCACGCTGTGGCTCTCCTCGACGACCGGGGTTTGAGGCTTGTAGGAGAGGCCGAGGATGGCGATACGTGTGCCGGACTTGGCGAACTTGGCGACCAGGCCCGAGAGCCGGTCGACCTGGTAGTGGTTGATGCGATCAGTTGCCTCAGCCACATCGGCGCGCGCGCCGATTTTGCGGGCAAGCGCGGCAAAGGCGACGTTGTCACGCGGGAAGCACGGTCCGCCGTAACCCATGGCACCCTTCAGGTACTTCGCGCCAATACGGGTATCGGCCCCCAAGGCCTTGGTCACGACATCGACGTCGGCGCCCGGCAGACGGTCGCAAATGTCGGCGAGCATGTTGGCGTAGGAAATCTTGGTGGTGACGTACGTATTCACCGAGATTTTGGTCAACTCGGCGCTGATCCAGTTCATGCGCTGCACCGGAGGTTTGTTCTCGCATAGCTGCCGGTAGATGGTCTCCAGCATGTCGCCGGCCTTGGAATCGCCTTCGCCGATCAGGATCGAATCGGGAAAGAGCATGTCGCGCACGACACTGCCGAGCGCGATGAATTCCGGGTTGTAACAAAGGCCGAGATCGGCACCGACCTTGCGGCCCGAGGCGATCTCCAGCGCAGCCTTGATCTCGCCACCGGTCGAGCCCGGCATCACGGTCGATGTGATGACGACCATGTGGTAGCCGCTCTTCTTGCGCAAAGCCTTGCCGAGGGTCTCCATGGCCTGCAACACGAAGCGATTCGAGAAAAAGCCCGTGTTGTCCGAAGGGGTAGGCACGATGACGAAGCTAGCGTCGGTACTGTGCACAGCGTCGTCGGCGTCCATGGTGGCCGACAGCCGCGCCTTGTTCGCGGCAATCAATTCGTTGAGTTGGGGCTCGATGATCGGCATCTTTCCGCCGTTCATCGCATCGACCAGCGTCTTGTTGACGTCGAGGCCGATGACGTTGAATCCGCGGCTGGCCAGGACCGCCGCGAGCGGTGCGCCGAGTTTGCCGAGACCGACCACGTTGACGCGGGGAAGAGCTCCTGAGGTCATTTCCGTTCCCAGTTCGAGGGGCCGGTACTGATACTGTCGGCGGGCATCGGAGGCAATTGGCGACTTGCGCTGTCGCGTCGCAGGGGCGAAAAACAGCACGAAAGCGAGGGATCCGAATGAAAGTGGAATTTTCGGCCTTTCCGAAGGCCTTCTCCGGCAACGTCGCGGTCTTCGTCGCGGCGGACAAGCAACTCCTCGCAACGGCGCAGTCACTGGATAAGACCGGGGGCGGTGTCCTGGCGCAGGCGCTCGGCGCCGGGCGCTTCACCGGAGCCAAGGGGCAGACGCTCACGATCCTGGGCGATACCGGCGGGGTCGCACGCCTGCTCCTGCTGGGGGTCGGCAAGGGGCGGGAACTCGACGCTCGAGCCGCCGAGAGCCTGGGCGGCGTGATCGCTGCCGAGGCCAACGCCGCCGGGCACAAGACGGTTTCAGTGGTTGTGGACTCGATAAAGGGCAGTCGTCTCACGCCCAACCAGATCGCCGCCCGGATCGCACTCGGCGCGCAGCTGAGGCACTACCGATTCGACAGGTACAAAACGAAAGACAAGCCTGAACAGAAGCTTTCCCTCGAGCAGATCACGGTCCATGTCGCAGGCCCCGCCGAAGCACGGCGCGCCTATGAGCGGCTGGAGCCCACCATCGGCGCGGTGTTCTTCACGCGAGACCTGGTGAGCGAGCCGGCCAACGTGCTCTATCCGGTCGAGTTCGGCCGGCGGGCCCGCGAACTCTCCAAGCTTGGCGTCAAAGTCGAGATCCTCGGCGAAGCTGAGATGAAGAAGCTTGGCATGCATGTGCTGCTCGGTGTCGGGCAGGGCAGCGAGCGCGAGTCCCAGCTCCTGGTGATGCGCTGGATGAACGGACCGAAGTCGCAGCAACCTGTCGCGCTGATCGGCAAGGGTGTTTGCTTCGACACTGGTGGCATCTCCCTCAAACCGGCCGGCGGCATGGAAGACATGAAGTGGGACATGGGTGGTGCTGGCGCAGTGGTCGGTGCGATGCGTCTGCTCGCCGGCCGCAAGGCCAGGGCCAATGTCATCGGCATCTGCGCCTTGGTCGAGAACATGCCCGATGGCAAGGCGCAGCGTCCCGGCGACGTCGTGAAGAGCATGTCTGGGCAGACTGTCGAGGTGATCAACACGGATGCCGAAGGCCGGCTGATCCTTTGCGATGCCATGTGGTACGCGCAGGAGAAATTCAAGCCGCAGGCCATGGTCGAGCTGTCGACGCTCACGGGTGCGATCGTGGTGGCTCTCGGCCACGAGAGAGCCGGCCTGTTCTCGAACAATTCCACGCTCTCCAACAGGCTACGCGCCGCAGGCTCTGAACTCGGCGAGAAGCTGTGGCGCATGCCTCTCGGCGCCAAGTACGACAAGCTGATCGATTCAGATATTGCCGATATGAAGAACGTCAGTGCAGGGCGCGATGGCAGTTCGATCACGGCGGCGCAATTCCTTCAGCGCTTCGTACAAGATGGCGTCGCCTGGGCGCACATCGACATCGCGGGCGTCGCCTGGTCGAGCAAAGGCGACGCGACGAGCCCGAAGGGGGCGACTGCCTTTGGCGTGCGCCTGCTCGACAAGTTGATCGCGGACAACTACGAGCGTTGATGCGGCCATGGCGACAGAGGTCAACTTCTATCATCTGACCCGTTCGTCGCTGGAAGACGCACTTCCCCGGCTGTTGCTGAAGACGTTGCAGGCGGGTGAGCGCGCCGTCGTGCTGCTGGGATCTCCGGAAAGGGTCGATGCGATCAACACCCATCTCTGGAGTTTCGACCCGGGCAGCTTCCTGCCGCACGGGTCGGTCAAGGACGGGGAGGCCGACCGTCAGCCGGTCTGGCTCACGCATCTCGACGAGAATCCCAATAGCGCGGGCTTTCTGTTCGTCGCCGACCGGGGTCGTTCTGACAAGGTGGGGGAGTTCAAGCGGTGCTTTGAGCTGTTTGACGGTCGCGACGAGGCCGCCGTGGCCGAGAGCCGCGAACGTTGGCGCGCCTACAAGGCCGCTGGCCATGCGGTCATCTATTGGCAACAGACTCCGGCAGGTGGCTGGGAGAAAAAGGCGTGACCAGGCGATGAATGCGCTTGACGTTCAATCGAACGGCCGCTTACGAGCGTGCCATCAGGGGCGTGGTCGCCTGAAGGCACGCCACGCGGCTTGCAGGCGTTCTCCGAGTCCGATGTTCCCTTCGCGACGATAGAAGGACGGATCGTCGGCCTCGAAAGCCTTCATGTACGCGCGGTAGTCGAGCTTGCGAGCTCCGTCGGGCTGGATCTGGGCTGCCAGCAGGTCGAGGCCGATGTCGACGTCGAACAGCGGTGCGAGGAGCGTACGATTGGCGTGCAGCAGCTCGGCGGCGACGTCGGGCACGTTCCAGGCGGAAAAGACGGCCGCGAGTTTGGCGGTTTTTCCCGCATCTAAAGCCGTGCCGACATCGCGTGCGTAGTAGGCCTCGCCCTGCCAAGGGCGGCCCGATACCGTCTCGGCCGGGGTCGGCCAGACGTAGCGGGCAGGCAGCGCACGTGAGGAGTAGGTGCGCACGTCCAACCGGAAAAGATCGTAGCCTTGCCGCCGCATGAAGCGGTCGGTGTTGTGGAAGGCGTGTTCGGTTGCCGCGTCCGTGCCGACGAAGTTGACCTCAAGCTGCACGCCGAGGACACCCAGCGCCTCGAATCGGCCGTCGAGGGACTGCAGTACTTCGAAGTCCGAGCCGTCGATGTCTATCTTCAGGTAGTCGACGTCTGTCCATGCCCGGGCGGCGAGCAGGTCGGGCACCGCCAGCGGCCTGGTGTGATCGGCGAGCCGGGTCAGCTCCCATGCATTGTGGCGGAGCTTCTCCTCGATCGCGGCTTGGCTCAGGCGCGCTTCTCGTATTTCGCGCGTGCGCATGAAGGAAAGGCGGTCGCGCATCCTCATGATCAGTGGCGACGCTTGACCGCGTTCGAGGTCGATTCTGCTGTCAGCAGAACCGGCCACGAAAGCCGCTAGGTACTCGATGTCGGGGTGTTGCTCGAGGCCGCGCAGGCGCCTGCACTCGGCTTCACTGGCGTCGATTGCGAGTGCCCTGAGGTGCCTGCCGAAGGTTCGCCAGCGCGCGTCGATTCCGCCTGAGCAGCCGACATCGAGCAGGGTGAACCGCGCGGCTCCAAGCCCCTTTGCGACGAGTGCCACAAATGGTTGCATCAAACCGTTGCAATGGGGTTGGCCGGCGAGCCCACCGCTCCCGGGAGGCGCAGCGGCGGCGCCGTAAGCAGGAAACGCGACCGTTTGCGCTCGCGCAGCCAAAGAGCGAGATCCTTCAGCCACCAAAGTTCGCCGAGATTGAGACCGAGCTTGAACAGGCAGTGATTGTGCAACGGCAACGAGGGATGGTCGGCGTCGGGCGGGCCTGGATTGGCCGGTACACCTTCCACCCCATAGTTGTCGGCGATCAGGGCGGAGATTTGGCTCTCGGTGATCCACTCCAGCAGCCGTTTGTCGCGGCCTTCCAGCACACAGCACATGGCGTGCGCCCGGGTGGGGTCGACCTGCTTGTTCATCTTCACGATCTCGTCGCTAAACCCGGTGTGAAGCAAGAGCAGGTCGCCCGGTTCGACGGCGACCTTGTCGGCTTCGAGGACACGCTTGAAGTCGTCGAAATCGACGAACTTGTGAGCTCGGCCGTAGTGCTTCTCGAGGTCGACCATGACGGCGCGCCCCTGAATGGGTTTGGCCGCCATGTTCTCGACGCCGAGTTTGTGCGCGAAGCTGAGGTGGCCGCATCCGTCTCCGGCGGCATCGGGCTGCGGGCCGACCACGTCGGAGCCTGGCTTGAAGCCGTTGTAGTAGAGGGGCTCGGGCACGCCGTCGCCGTCGGCATCGAACAGCCCACCGACATGGCAGAGCGTGTCCCACTGCGTCGAATACTGCAACGTCAGGATGACGCGATCGTCGCTGGCGACGTCCTGGAATCGGGGATTGAGCGAATTGGTGAGGAAGTTGAAGCGCCAGCCGTTTTCGTCACCCGTGGGCGACAACACCGGCGGCAGCCGCCGCGGATTGAGCACGTTGCCGCCTGGGAAATCGAGCGGCAGCGACAGGCAGAAGGAGATGCCTTCCTTCACCTCGGCGATGCCTTCCAGCACTTTCTTGGGTGTTATGAGATTGAGCCGTCCGAGTTGGTCGTCGTCGCCCCAATCGCCCCAGGTCGAGCCGTCCGGGCGATACTTCCAGCGCTTCATGCATTTGCCCCCTTTCGCGGGAAGGGAGACTACGTCTGCATGGCTCCCACGCGCAAATCTGCTCGGCATCGGTTTCGCGGATAGACTATGTTCTTGACCATGTCCTCTCGCGATGCCCGCGTCATCAGCTTGGTTGGCATAGCTCATGGGGCCAGCCACTACTACCAGTTGGCTTTCGTCACGATGCTATTGATTGTGCGGGAGAAGGCGGGGCTTGGTTTCGATGATATCGGCCTTCTGGGTGGTCTATTCTATGGCGTCTCGGGCATCGGTCAGACAGCAGCAGGTTTCGCCGTTGATCGGTTCGGGGGGCGGCCAATCCTCGCGGCCGGACTTGCCTCCATAGGGGTTGCCCTGGGTCTGATTTCGACCGTCGACTCGTTCTGGGGCTTTGCCGCCATTGCAGTCGTGGCAGGCCTCGGAAACAGCGTGTTCCATCCTGCAGATTTCGCCCTACTCAATGCGTCGGTGAATCAGGGCAAGCTGGGCCGCGCCTACTCGATCCACGGCGTAGGAGGTTCCCTCGGCTGGGCCGCCGCACCGGTAATGTACTTTCTCAACGAACTGGTCGGATGGGTTGGCGCAGCGCTGATCGGTGCCGTGCCGGGCCTGCTGCTGGCCGTCTTGATCTGGATGTTTCGGAACGACTTTGTCGATCACAGGGTCGAGGTCCGCGTTGCGGTGGCGAGGCAGGGCGGCGGTATGAGCATGAGCCTCTTCCTCCAAGTGCCCATCCTGATTTGTCTGGTCTACTTCGCGTTGATCGCGGCCACCACCGTCGGTATCCAACAGTTTGCTGTACCTGCCTGGACGCAAATGTTCGGTATCGAGCAGCGCTATGCAGCGCTCTGTCTGACTGTGTTCATCGTGGGTTCTGCGGCCGGCGTGCTGGCGGGAGGCTTTTTCGCCGACCGGGTTCGTAACCACGACCGGGTGGCGGCCATCGGGCTTCTGGTGGCTGCGGCTTTCACCGTGCCGATCGCGCTCCACAATGTTCCTGCTGAGGTGCTGTTACCGCTGCTGGCGGTGGCGGGGTTCGCCGGCGGCGTCACCGGTCCGTCGCGCGACATGATCGTGCGTAACGCCACTCCGCCCGGGGCCTCGGGCAAGGTGTTCGGCTTCGTCTATTCGGGACTCGACGTAGGCTCGTTCCTGGCCCCGCTGGTGTTTGGTTTCCTGATGACACACGGCATGCCGGCTACAATCTTCTGGATCGCGATCTTGCTCTATGTGATCAACGCCGTGCTCGTGATGCTGATCCGCCAGACAACGCCGAGGATTGCAACCGCCGCCGCCGAGTAATCATGCGGCCTCCAGCGCTTCCTGCGCTGCAAGCCAATCATGTTCGGCGTGCGCGAGTTCACGCTCGAGCCGCAGCTTCTCCTTCTGCAGATCGGCGACGACCGACGGCGCTCCGGCGTAGGTCGCGGGATCGGCTAACTTGGCTTCTATCTCGGCCCTTTGTCCGGTGAGGTCTGCCAAGGCCTTCTCGGCCTTTTCCACGGCGCGCTTGAGATGACCCTTCTTCGGCCTCTCGGTCTGGACAGCTGGCAACGGCGGCGGCTTCTCTTTCTTCAGGCGAGCCTCCCTGGCGGGCCTGGCGCCACGCTCGCGCAGCAACGTCGCCTGGTAGTCGTCGATGTCGCCCTCGAAAGCCGTCACTGTGCCGCCAGCCACCAACCAGAGCTGGTCGGCGACCATCTTGACGAGGTGCGTGTCGTGGCTGACCAGCACGACGGCGCCGTCAAACTCGTTGATGGCCGCGATCAGCGATTCGCGGGCATCCATGTCGAGATGGTTGGTCGGTTCGTCGAGCAACAACAGATGAGGCGCGCTGCGTGTGGCAAGGGCCAGCAACAACCGTGTCTTCTCGCCGCCCGACAGCACACCGGTCTTGAAGTCCGCGCGCTCGCGCGAGAACCCGAACCGTCCGAGCTGGGCGCGCACCTTGTGCTCGGCCGTGCCAGGCCCCAGGGCGCGGTTCATGTGCTCGAACGGCGTCGCGTCGTAGTCGAGTTCCTCCTCCTGGTCCTGCGAGAAATAGCCGATGCGCAGGCGGGGCGAGTGCTTGATCCTGCCTTCGCGTGGTGTGAGACGGTCGGATAGCACGCGGATGAACGTCGACTTGCCGTTGCCATTCTGGCCCAGCAGTGCGATCCGATCGTCCATGTCGAGGCGCAGATCGAGCTTGCGCAGGATCGCAGGGCCGTCGCCATAGCCGACCGTCACCTCGTCGAGTGTCTTGATCGGCGAGGCAAGCTGGTCGGGCGGCGGGAAGCTGAAGGCGAAGTGCTCATCGATCGGCACGGCGGCCATCGGACCGAGCTTCTCGATCATTTTGAGGCGCGACTGCGCTTGGCGGGCTTTGCTCGCCTTGTAGCGGAATCGATCTACGAAGGCTTGCATGTGCTGGCGGCGCGCCTCGTTCTTGGCGCGCTGGGCTGCGTCGTTCTCCAGTCGCTCTGCGCGGGTGCGCTCGAAGGTGCTATAATTACCAGTGTAGGTGACGAGCTTCTGCTGATCGATGTGCACAATGTGGTCGCACACGTCGTTGAGCAAGTCCCGGTCGTGGCTTACCATCAGCAGCGTGCCGCGAAAGCGCTTGAGGTGTTCTGTCAGCCAGAATTGCGCCTCGAGGTCGAGATGGTTCGACGGCTCATCGAGAATCAGCAGGTCGGGGTCGCTGAACAGCGTGCCGGCCAGCGCCACGCGCATGCGCCAGCCACCGGAGAACTCGCGGCAAGGCCGCGACTGGGCGGCGTTGTCAAAGCCCAGACCGCTCAAGATGGACGCCGCCCGCGCCGGTCCAGATGCCGCCCCGATCTCGTCGAGGCGGGCGTGGATCTCAGCGAGCCGAGCCCCGTCCTGACAATGATCCGCCTCCGCCAGTAGGGACCTGCGCTCCGCGTCGGCCGCCAGCACCGCTTCGAGCACCGCGATCTCGCCGCCCGGCGGGTCTTGGGGTACCGAACCGACGCGCATGCGGCCGGTCATGTTGATGTCGCCACCATCGGCCTCAGCCTCGCCCTGGATCAGGCGCAACAGCGTGGACTTGCCCGCGCCATTGCGGCCAACCAAGCCGACCTTCCAGCCGTCGGAAATGGCCACCGAGGCGCGCTCGAACAGCACCCGCTCGCCGTGGCGGAAGGAAAGGTCGTTGACGTGCAACATGAGGCGGGCGCGTGTAGCATGCGCGCGCACCAGGACCAACCGCTTGCCGCCCTCGAACCTCGCGTCTATAAGGCCCGCCCACCGGCACTAGGCACACTGGCAAGAGGGTTTTTATGGCCGTCGAACGCACTTTTTCCATCATCAAGCCGGACGCGACACGACGGAACCTGACCGGCAGGATCAACGCCCGGTTCGAGGAGGCCGGCCTGCGCATCGTTGCCCAGAAACGCATCTGGATGAGCCGCCAGCAGGCCGAGCAGTTCTACGGCGTTCACCAGGCGCGGCCATTCTTCAACGACCTTTGCAGCTTCATGACCTCGGGCCCGGTCGTGGTGCAGGTACTCGAGGGCGAGAATGCCATCGCCCGCAATCGCGAGATCATGGGGGCAACCAACCCAGCCAACGCTGCCGCCGGCACGATCCGAAAGGATTTTGCCGAATCGATCGAGGCCAACTCGGTGCACGGCTCCGATTCGCCGGAAAACGCGGCGATCGAGATTGCCTATTTCTTTGCCGGCTGCGAGATCGTCGGCTGAAACGAAAAGCGGCCCGAACGGGCCGCTTCTCTTCGGTCCGGGCGGTCGCGGCTGTCAACTGAGGACGGCGAACCCGACGATCAGGGCCAAGGTGCCGCCGATACCAAACAGCAACGAGATGACCGGCAGGTTGCCGACCAGGCCGAGCGCCATGCAGCACAGCAGCAGCACGACCCAGAGGATCGTGAACAACACGAGCTTGTTGAAGGATTCGTAGGTGTCGCGGTGCTCGCGGTACTCTTGGGTGGTCGTATCGGTGGCCATGGCGGTCCCTTGTTGAAAGTTCCAGCGGATATATATCCGACTAGGGCTCGGTCGAGAAGAGCAGCGTATCCCCCGGCGCAGCGCCCGCCACGGTGACACGGCCGTTCACGATGGCGACGCGGCCTTCGCCGTACCAGCGCACGACCGTGGGGTAGAGGCGATGCTCCTGGCGGCGGACCCGGGCGGCCAGCGCTGCGGCGCTGTCCCCGGGCAGCACGGGCACCGCGGCTTGGGCGACAATCGGGCCGCCATCGAGGTCGGGCGTGACGACGTGCACGGTGCACCCGCTCAGGCGCACGCCAGCCTTGAGTACACGCTCATGCACGTGCAGGCCCGGGAAGGCAGGAAGGAGCGACGGATGGATGTTGATCATCCGCTGCGGCCACCGACCGGGAAACCACGGGCTGAGGATGCGCATGAAGCCCGCCAGGGCAACCAAACTCACACCGTGCTCTTCGAGCTTGGCCGAGACCGCCCGGTCGAAGGAATCGCGGTCGGCGAAGTCACGATGCGGCAGGACGAATGTCGGCGTGCCCAGGCTTCGAGCCACGGCGACGCCGGGCGCATGGGAGAGGTTGCTCACAACACAGGCGACCTCGGCGGGAAACTCGGCCGCGCGCGCCGCCTCGATCAGGGCGGCCATGTTGGTACCGTGCCCCGAGATCAGGATTCCGACCCTCAGTTTCGCCATAGCGCGTCGGCGTTCTCTACGACGCAGCCGGCCTCCGTGCCAGGGGTGCTCTCGATCACGCCGACCTCGTGGACCGATTCACCGGCACCCGTCAGTGCCTTGACGACGCGGCCCGCATCGCTCTTGGTGACGATGACGATCATGCCCAGTCCGCAATTGAACGTGCGCAGCATATCGTCGGTCGGTACGCGACCGGCGTCGCGCAGCCAGCCGAAGACGGCCGGCGCCTTCCATTGCCGTGCGTCGAGCCGCGCGCGAGTGCCGTCGGGCAGGCAGCGCGGCACGTTGCCGGGCAGGCCGCCGCCGGTGATGTGAGCGAGTCCTTTGACCGCCCCTGTGTCGCGGATGGCTGCCAGCAACGACTTGACGTAGATGCGCGTCGGCTCGAGCAGCATGGCTACATCATGGGGACTGCGTTCCATGACCTTGCGCACCAACGAAAACCCGTTGGAGTGAAGACCGCTCGAGGCAAGCCCGAGTACCACGTCGCCGGCGGCAATATCGGCACGCGGCAAGAGCTGGCCACGCTCGGCGGCGCCGACGGCGAAGCCCGCCAGGTCGTAGTCGCCAGCGGCGTACATCCCGGGCATCTCCGCTGTCTCGCCGCCGATCAGCGCGCAGCCGGCCCGCCGGCAGCCCTCGGCGATCCCGGCGACGACGCGACGCCCCGCTTCGACATCGAGGCGGCCAGTGGCGTAGTAGTCGAGGAAGAACAGCGGCTCGGCGCCCTGAACGACAATGTCGTTTACGCACATCGCCACGAGATCGATACCCACGGTGTCGGGAATGCCCGCTTCGATCGCCACCTTGAGCTTGGTGCCGACACCGTCCGTGCCCGAGACCAGGATAGGGTCGCTGAAGCCTGCGGCCTTGAGATCGAACAACCCGCCGAAGCCGCCGAGACTGCCCAAGACTCCCGCGCGGTCCGTGCTGCGCGCCAGCGGCTTGATATGCTCGACCAGGGTATCGCCCGCATCGATGTCGACACCGGCGTCCTTGTAGGTCAGGGGTGGCCGATTATGGCCTTTGGCGTCGGGCTTCAAGCCGGGCTCATTCGTGCTAAACAGATGGCGCGAACATAACCAAAAACCGGACCCCCGCAATGCCGCCCGTCTGTTGGTTTTCCACGATTCTCGTCGCATTGGCGGCGCTCGCGGCGGGCGGAGCGGCAAATGCCCAGATCTCCAGTGGCAACACCTTGACCATCGGCGGCATCGACGTGGACGTGACCGGCCCCGATGCCGTCCAGGCTCGCCAGCAGGGCATCCGGGAGGCCGAGCGTCGCGCGGCCAAACTGTTGGTCGAGCGCATGGTAGCGCCGGAGGATAGGAGCAAAGTGCCCCCGCTCGACGACGCCACACTCTCCGGCATGGTCCGTGGCGTCGAGTTCGCGCGCGAGCGCACGTTGCCCAATCGTTACATTGCCACGCTCGGCGTGGTCTTCGGCACCGAGCCGGTGAAGGAGTGGCTCAGGCGCGGTGACGTCGGCATGATCGAAACGGTGGCGCGGCCTGCTCTCGTGATCCCGCTGTGGAAGGGCAAGAACGGCGTCGAGCCGCTCGACGATCAGAATGCATGGCGCGAGGCGTGGCGCACGCTCGATACCACTGGAAGCGCCGTCCCGGTGAATGTCGTGCGCGGCGACCAGCTGGACGAAAACGCGCTGTCCGTGGAGGAGGCGTTCGTCGGCGACGTGTCGGCCTTGTCGCGACTCAACGAGCGCTACCGGGCGCCGACCCTGGTGGTGGCCATCGTCGAGGGCGACAAGCAAACCGGCGGGTTGACGATTTGGGGGTTGCGCTACGATGCCCAGACCGGGGCGCGCAGCGAACTGCCGAGGGTCCAAGTGGCTGGCGAGAAGGACCTCGCCGACGCGGCGAAGAAGATGCACACCCGTCTCGACGAGGAGTGGCGCAACGTCGCCGTCGTGAGGCGAGATTCGCAGGATGCGCTAGACGTTACCGTGCCGATCCGCGGCCTCGCGGATTGGGTCCAGGTGCGCCAGCGCCTCGGTGCCGTTCCTGCGGTGAAGGGGGTCGAGGTACGCTCGCTCGAGTCGGATCGGGCCGACATTCGCCTCGAGTACTACGGTACCACGGACCAACTCCGGAGCACTCTGGCACAAGCCGGCCTGCTGCTCGACAGGGACACCGACAAGTGGCGCCTGCAGCCGCGTTGAGATGAACACATCGTCCCAGGCCATGCGCTGGCGCTTCTGGCTGGGAGTGACCGTCGCCTTCGTCCTGGCGCTATGGCTGCTGAACGACATTCTGCTGCCATTCGTGGTCGGAGCGGTCGTCGCTTATTTCTTCGATCCGCTGGTCATCCGTCTGCGCCGTCATGGATTGTCGCGCACCTGGGGAACGGTCGTCGCGACCGCATTGGCCGTCGTGATAGGCGTTGGGGTTCTGACGGCCATTTTGCCGCCCCTTTACAACCAACTCGAGGAGTTGATCGTCAAGGCGCCGCAGTACGCCGTGCAGGCGGCCATGCGTCTGCAGCCGATGATCGAGCCGGTGCGCGAGCGGCTCGGACTGGAGCCGCTCGGCCTGTCGGACATGCAGGCGGCCGCGACACGTTGGG
The DNA here is from genome assembly GCA_025808875.1 of Enhydrobacter sp. Taxonomy (NCBI): domain Bacteria; kingdom Pseudomonadati; phylum Pseudomonadota; class Alphaproteobacteria; order Hyphomicrobiales; genus Enhydrobacter; species Enhydrobacter sp. The sequence goes on from CP075528.1 coordinate 2,168,233, forward strand.
CGGCGCAGGCGCTTGGCACTGTCGGCGGCGTGCTGGGCAAGATGGCGCAGGGCGGTATCGCCATCATCAACCTGCTGGCGCTCCTGTTTCTCACGCCGGTCGTGACCTTCTATCTGTTGCGCGATTGGGAAAAGGTGCTGGGCGCCATCGACAGCGCCCTGCCGCTCGATCATGCCGACACGATCCGCAGACTGGCGCACGACTCCAACGCGGCCATTGCCGGCTATGTGCGCGGCCAGGCATTGGTCTGTCTCCTTCTGGGCAGCTTCTACGCCGGCGGCCTCACGTTGGTCGGATTGCAGTTCGGCTTCGTCATCGGCCTCACCGCCGGCCTGATCTCGTTCATTCCCTATGTCGGTACCTTTGTCGGCGGCGTTTTGGCCATCGGTATGGCACTGGCGCAATTTCCTCCCGACTGGATGGGCGTAGCGAAGGTGGCGGGCATCTTCGTCGTTGGTCAGGCCATCGAGGGAAACGTTCTGGCACCCAAGCTGGTGGGCGACAGGGTGGGACTTCACCCGGTGTGGATCATGTTCGCGCTGCTCGCGGGCGGTTCTCTGTTCGGTTTCGTCGGCGTTCTGGTCGCGGTGCCGATTTCGGCCGTTCTCGGCGTCGTCGTTCGCCATCTGCTTGAGCGCTATCGCGCCAGCCCGCTCTATCGTGGCGACGGCGCGCCGTGAGTGGGTCATGACGAGTCAGCTCACCCTCAACCTTTCGCTTCCCCCGCCAACCTACGCCCGCGAGGATCTGGTGGTCGCCGCAGGCAACCGCGAGGCTTTGGCTTGGATCGACCGATGGCCGGACTGGCCGGCGCCGGTCCTTGCGTTGAGCGGTCCGCCGGGCTGCGGCAAGACGCACTTGGGCCGCATCTGGGCCGCCAGCGCAGCAGCCATCGTGATCGCGGGAGCGGACCTCGAGAACAAGTCGATGCCGGACCTCGCTGCGCTTTCCGCCGCGTCGGCTGCGATCCTGATAGATCACGCAGGCCAAGCGCCCGAGCGGGCGCTGTTCCATCTCTACAACCTGATGCGCGAACGAGGTGGCCATCTGTTGCTGATCTCGGAGGAACCGCCGGCCCGGTGGCGCATCACCCTGCCGGATCTCGCTTCCCGCCTCCGTGCGGCACCGGCGGTGGCGGTGGCGCCCCCGGATGACGAGCTCCTCGGTTCGATCATCCTGAAGCAGCTCGCCGATAGGCAATTGCATGCGGCACCCGGCGTCGTGCACTATCTGCTGGCCCATATGGAGCGTTCCGCGGAGGCAGCACGCACGGTCGTGGCTGCTCTCGATCGTCGGGCACTCGCCGAGCGGCGCGAGATCGACCGACGGCTCGCTGTCGACGTATTGGCTGAGCTGAATGGAGGGTGATGATGACGATGAGAACTGTTCTGCTGGCCGCCTGTTTGGGCTCGATCGCGTCGATGGCGTCGGCACAGGACTCCAAGGTCGTTGGGACGTGGTTGACGGCATCCGGTACGGCACAGGTCAAGATCGGACCCTGTCCCGATGCCGCGAGTGGGCCGGTCTGCGGCTTCATCGTCGGGTTGATCAATCCGAAGGGGCCGGACGGAAAGGTGGTCGCGCCGGAGGTGGCGACGGACTACCGCAACGCCGATCCGAAGCTGCGCGATCGCAAGGTCATCGGCATGCCGCTGATCTGGGGTTTCAAGAAGACGGGCGACCCGAACGTCTTCGAAGGCGGCCAGATATACAACGGCGAGAACGGCAAGATCTACAGCGCCAACATCGGCGTCGAGTCCGACGGACGGCTGAGGTTGCGCGGCTACTCGGGTTCGCCCATGTTCGGTGAAACGCAATACTGGACGCGGGTCCAGTAGGCAACATCCTGGGGAGAAGGGCATGGATCTCGGCATAAAGGGCCGCAAGGCGATCGTTTGCGCGGCGAGCAAAGGGTTGGGCAAGGGTTGCGCGATGGCGCTGGCGCGTGAGGGCGTCGATCTCGTGATCAACGCGCGCACCCAAGCCGAGCTCGAGGCGACGGCGGAGGAAATCCGCAAGAATACCGGCGTGAAAGTGACGGCGATCGCCGTCGACGTCACCACCGAGGCCGGCCGCAAGCAGGTCCTTGCTGCCTGTCCAGAGCCCGACATCGTCGTCAACAATGCCGGTGGTCCGCCGCCAGGCGATTTCCGCGACTGGACCCGCGACGACTGGATCAAGGCGGTCGATGCAAACATGCTGACGCCCATTGAGTTCATCAAGGCCACGGTCGACGGCATGATGAAACGCGGCTTCGGTCGCATCGTGAACATCACCTCCAGTTCGGTGAAGGCTCCGATCGACATTCTCGGCCTCAGCAACGGTGCCCGCTCGGGCCTGACGGGCTTCGTCGCCGGCGTCGCTCGCGTGACCGTTAAGCACGGTGTGACCATAAACGGGCTGCTGCCGGGACCGTTCGACACGGATCGCCTGCGCAGTACGATCAGGACGCGCGCCGGCAAGAACAACCGCAGCTTCGACGACGAGTACAAGGCCGGCGCTGCGGCCAACCCTGCAGGCCGCTTCGGCACGGCCGAGGAGTTTGGTGCTGCCTGTGCCTTCTTGTGCAGCGCCCATGCCGGCTACATCACCGGCCAGAACCTACTGATGGACGGTGGCCAGTACCCTGGGACGTACTGATCGTTAGCCATCGGCACGTACCAGTTCGCGCGGACGGACGAACTCGACGAGCGTGGCGCGGCCGGCCGCAAGGTCGGCCCAATGCCCGGTTTCGAATTGCAGGACGGCCAAGGCACCGGTGGGGAACTTCTGGTGTAGCGCCGCGAGCCGGGCTGGTTGGCCATGGCCTGCCAGGGCCTGAGCGAGGTGCCAGATGCCGTCGTTGTGGCCGATCAGGAGAACTGCTGCCACTTGATCGTCGAGGTCGCGCAGTCGGCTCAATAGCGCGTCCTTCGAAGCGAGGTACAAGCCTTTCTCCAGAACGATCGGCGGCGCCGGTGTGGCCAGGAGATCGACCAGCGGTGCCAGTGTCTGACGAGCGCGGGCGGCTGTAGAACACAGGATCAGCCCCGGCCGGTGCGGGGCGCGCGCAAGCCTTTCCGCCATCGCTTTGGCTGCGTTTTCGCCGCGGGCATTCAACGGGCGGTCGTGGTCGGCGAGACGGCTGTCGCCCCAGGCCGACTTGGCATGCCGCATCAGAAGCAGCGTCTTCATGGTCTACGTCCGGAAAGTCGTTCTGGTACAAATACTTAGATGTTTGCCATGACACGGTCATGTAGAGACGGTACCGTTTCCATGACGACCTTGAAAGGATGAGCCTGCGGCCGGATTCATGGATGCGTTGAACAATACCGCCCCGATGGACGATGCTGCGACGATAACGGCGGCGAGCCCGCGACGGTTCATCAATCGCGAGCTGTCGTGGCTGGCATTCAACACGCGTGTTCTGGAGGAGGCGAGCAATCCCCGTCATCCGTTGCTCGAGCGGGTGCGATTCCTCTCGATCTCGGCGAACAATCTCGACGAATTCTACATGGTACGAGTGGCGGGACTGGTCGACATGCTGCCCAACCGTTCGACCATGCTGAGTGACGACGGGCTGACGCCCGCAGAGCAACTGGCCGCCATTCGCGACCGAGCCTCGGGTTTGATGGCCGAACAACAGCGCGTCTGGGCCGCCTTGCAGGACGAATTGCGTGACGCAGGCATCGCCGTGCTGGAGGGGGGCGAACTCGCCGAAAGCGAACGTGCCTGGCTCGAACACTACTTCATCGACCAAGTCTTTCCGATCCTGACACCCCTCGCCATCGATCCGGCGCACCCGTTTCCGTTCATCCCCAATGGCGGCTTCTCAGCCATTTTCGAGTTGCAGCGCAAACAAGACAAGCGGCCGTTGATGGCGCTGCTTCCGCTGCCGCCCCAGGTCGATCGGTTCGTTCGTCTGCCTGGATCGGCGATCCGCTTTCTGCCGTTGGAAGAGCTCGTCGACATCTTCCTGCCGCGTCTCTTTCCCGGCTACAAGGTGAAGGCGCGGGGCTTCTTCCGACTGATTCGCGACAGCGATGTCGAGATCAACGAGGAGGCTGAGGATCTGGTGCTGCTTTACGAGAGTGCGCTGAAGCGTCGCCGGCGCGGCGACCTCATCTCGCTTTCGATCGACAGTTCTATGCCGAACGAACTGCGCGATTTCCTGTTCGACCAGCTCGAGATTGCCGCTCAGACGGTGCATGTGTTCGAACTCGACAGGATGCTCAACATCGGCGATGTGAAGGCGGTCATCGTCGATGATCGGCCGGATCTCAAGTTCGCGCCATACAACGCCCGCTTCCCTGAACGCATCCGCGACTTCGGCGGCGACTGCTTCGCGGCAATCCGGGCCAAGGACATCGTCGTTCATCATCCCTACGAAAGCTTCGACGTCGTCGTGCAGTTCCTGCGTCAAGCGGCGCGCGATCCCGCAGTCGTGGCGATCAAGCAGACGCTCTACCGCACCTCTGCCGATTCGCCGATCGTGAAGGAGCTGATCGCTGCGGCCGAGGCCGGCAAGACCGTGACCGCCTTGGTCGAACTCAAGGCACGCTTCGATGAGGAGGCGAACATCCGCTGGGCGCGCGACCTCGAGCGCTCTGGCGTGCAGGTGGTCTATGGTTTCATCGACCTAAAGACCCACGCCAAGGTCTCCATGGTGGTGCGGCGCGAAGCGCAGGCCGTGCGAACCTACGTCCATTTTGGTACCGGCAACTACCATCCGATCACTGCGCGCATCTACACCGATCTGTCGTTCTTCACGTGCGATTCGGCAATGGGTCGCGATGCGGCTCGGCTCTTCAACTTCATGACCGGATACGCGCGGCCGGAGACGATGGAGAAGATTGCCTTCGCGCCAGTGACGCTGCGCCCGACCCTGTATGAGTTGATCGACGCTGAGATCGCGCACGCGCGGACGGGAAGGCCGGCCGCGATCTGGGCCAAGCTCAATTCGCTCGTCGATCCCGAACTGATCGACAGGCTTTACGCGGCGTCGATGGCAGGTGTGCAAATCGATCTTGTCGTCCGTGGGATCTGCTGCCTGAGACCGGGGGTCGACGGGTTGAGCGAGAACGTCAGGGTCAAGAGCATCATCGGACGATTTCTCGAGCATGCTCGCATCGTCTGCTTCGCCAACGGCAAGGGTCTGCCGTCGACCGAGGCCAAGGTCTTCATCTCCTCGGCTGACTGGATGCCGCGCAACCTCGACCGGCGCGTCGAGTTGTTTTGCCCAGTCGAGAATCCGACGGTGCACGAGCAGGTGCTTGATCAGATCATGGTGGCGAACCTCAAGGATGACGGGCAAAGCTGGATCATGTCGCCGGATGCCACCTATCGCCGGCCGGCACCCGGCAAGGAACCCTTCATTGCCCATCACTACTTCATGACGAATCCATCGCTGTCGGGCCGGGGCAGTGCAATGCGTGCGACGGCTGCCGTGCCGAGACTGGTTCTGACCGTCTGATCTCTCAGCGGCGTCGGGTCGCGGGCATTCCGACGCTGCAATTCACGGCGGTTTGCGCTAGAGGGTGCGCCCATGGACGGCGAACGCAGCGTTGATCCCCATCCGAGCCGCGCCGGACAAGGTGCCGGCCGGGTCGGTATCATAGACGTCGGCTCCAACTCGATTCGCCTCGTCGTCTATGAGCGGGCCAGCCGGGCGCCTTTGCCGGTCTTCAACGAGAAGGTGCTGTGCGGGCTTGCTCGAGGGCTGGATGCCACCGGCCGGCTCAATCCGGTGGGTGTCGAACTGGCGCTCGCTAACATCGATCGCTTCGTCGCGCTCGCGCGCAACATGAAGGTGAAGTCGCTCGATCTGCTCGCGACGGCCGCCGTACGGGACGCTGCCGACGGTCCTGAGTTCATGGGCGAGATCGGGCGTCGCCCGGACATCACCGCACACATCGTGAGTGGCAAGGACGAGGCGCGGTTCTCCGGCAACGGCGTCATCTGCGGTATGCCGGACGCCGTCGGCGTGATGGGTGATCTGGGTGGCGGCAGCCTCGAACTGGTTGCACTGGGCGACGGCCGGATCGGCTCGTCCACGACTCTACCGATTGGGCCGCTGCGTCTGATGTCGTCTGGAATCGGCGATCCCAAGCGGGCCGTTCTGGAAGCGATCGAGAACGTGCGTTGGCTGCGCAACGAGGGCGGCAGGACCTTTTACGCCGTTGGCGGCGCCTGGCGCTCCTTCGCGCGCCTTCACATGGAGCAGGCAGGCTATCCGCTACACATTATTCACCACTACGATATTCCCGCCGACGAGGCACGTGCCGTTGCTCGGCTGATAGCCGTCCAGAGCGCGAAGTCGCTCGAGAAAATGCCTGGCGTCTCCCGGCGGCGTATCGACACCCTGCCACTAGCCTGTCTTGCACTCGACCGGCTTCTCGCCGCGCTCAAACCGCGCAACGTGGTGTTCTCGGCATTCGGTCTGCGTGAGGGTTTCTACTATTCGCGCCTCAGCGACAACGAACGGGCACGTCATCCCCTGATTGCGTTTGCCGAGGAGCAGGGGGTGGGCTGGCGCCGCTTCGACCTTTCGCCCATGGAGATCTTCGACTGGCTGTCACCGGCGTTCGTGGGCGAATCGGAATCTGACCGGATTCTGCGCACCGCCGCCTGTCACCTGAGCGATATTTCATGGAACGACCATCCGGACTATCGCGCTGACCAGGCCTATGTGCGCGTGCTTCATTTGCCGGCGCCGGGCATGAGTCATCGCGACCGCGCCATGCTCGCGATGGCGCTGACTTATCGCTACAAGAGCGACCCGAAGACCGCGACAATCGAGACCGCACTGCGCCTCACCGACGGCAAGGGTCGCGCGTTCGCGCGTCGACTGGGCGCATGTCTGCGCCTCGCCTACAACCTTTCCGGCGGAGCACCGGGCCTGCTGCCGCGTATCCAATTGCAGCGCAGCGAGCGCGAACTTCGCTTGGTGGTGCCTGTTGATCTCAGGGGCAGCTTGGGGGACACGACGGCTCGCCGTCTCGAGAGCGCTGCCGAGGCGTTCGACCTCAAGCCGGTGATCGTGCAGCCCTGAATTCGCGTTGCCTGGGTGGGCCTGATAGCTGCCGATCTCTCGCGCAGAGCACATGTCAGGCGATTGCAGGGACCTCGATGAGCTGCGGCGCCTCGCCCTTGAGCGCCAGCGCAAGACGTCCCTCGATCAAAGCCAGTGCATCGGCACCGAATATCTCATGCCGCCATCCCTTGAGCGCGGGAATGTCACGCTTGCCGGCGGCCAGACGGTCGAGTTCGTCGGCGCTTGCCACGAGGCGGGCGGCGACGCCGGCCTGCTCGGCCTTGAGGCGCAGTAGTGTCCGCAACAGGTCGACGACGGCGCCGGGCGCGCGCAGTTGCTCCGGCGCCTTGTCGCGGGCCGGCAGTTCCGAGTCTGGCAGGTTGCGTGCCCGATCCAGCGCGTCGAGTAGTTCTCGGCCTTGCCACCCCTCGGCGAAGCCGCGGCCCAGGCCGCGCGTCATGGCGAGTTCCGCGGCCGACTTGGGAGCGTGGCTTGCGATTTCGAGTAGCTGTTCATCGCGCAGCAGGCGCTGGCGCGGGATGTCGATGCGCTGCGCGGTGCGCTCGCGCCAGGCCGCGGTTTCGCGCAGGAAGGCCATCAGGCGGGGCGAGGCGCCACGCGGCTTGAGACGGCGCCAGGCCAGCTCCGGATCGGCGCGGTAGGTCGCGGGGTCGTTCAGAACTGCCATCTCTTCCGCGATCCAGGGCAGGCGCCCGCTCTTCTCGAGATGGCGTTTCAGCTTTTCATAGACGACGCGCAAGTGAGTGACGTCGGACAGCGCGTAGGTGATCTGTCGCTCGCTGAGTGGGCGACGGCTCCAGTCGGTGAAGCGGCTGGATTTGTCGATGCGAGCCTTGGCGAGCTTGCTGGCCAGCGACTCGTAGGAGGCGGCTTCACCGTGTCCGCAGACCATCGCGGCGACCTGGGTATCGAACAAGGGCTGCGGCACCTGGGTCATACGCAGGTAGAAGATTTCGATGTCCTGGCGCGCAGCGTGGAACACCTTCAGCACCTTGGGATTGGCCATCAAGGCGTCGAGTGGCGCCAAGTCGATGCCCTCGGCGAGGGCGTCGATGGCGGCTGCGTCGTCGGGGCCGGCGACCTGGGCCAGACAAAGCTTGGGCCAGTAGGTCCGTTCCCTCATGAATTCGGTGTCGACGGTGACGAACTCAGCCTGCGCCAGAGGTTCGCAGAAAGCCGCCAGCTCGTCCGTCGTGGTGATGAGCTTCATTGAACATGCTCTATAGCTGCGGCCGATGCCGGCGGCAAAGGCGTGGCGGGAATAGGCGCCATTCCCTTGACTTGAGCGCTCGATCCGTGCCTTTTGCCGGGCCGTAAAAACCCGGAAAATCCGTGATGTCTTCGATCTATCGAACCCATACGTGCGGTCAGTTGCGGCCCGAGCATGTCGGCCGACAGGCCTGCCTTTCCGGCTGGGTCCAGCGCAAGCGGGACCATGGCAATCTGCTGTTCATCGACCTGCGCGATCACTATGGCGTGACCCAAGTCGTGGTCGACGCGGGCAGCCCCGTCTTCAGGACGGCGGAAGCAGTGCGGACCGAAAGCGTCGTCACGGTCGCCGGAAAGGTGGTCGCGCGCGAAACCTCGACGATCAACCCCAGACTTGCCACGGGGGAGGTCGAGCTTGATGCGACCGAAATGACGGTCCAGTCCATGGCGGAGCCGTTGCCGATCCCTGTCTACGCCGAGCAGGACACGACGCCGGAGGAGCTTCGACTCCGGTACCGTTTCCTCGACCTGCGCAAGGACAAGCTGCACAGGAACATCATGCTGCGAAGCCAAGTTATCGCCAGCCTGAGGCGACGCATGATCGAACAGGGCTTCATGGAGTTCCAGACGCCCATCCTCACGGCCGACAGCCCCGAGGGCGCGCGTTCCTATCTGGTACCGAGCCGTCTGCATCCGGGCAAGTTCTATGCGTTGCCGCAGGCGCCGCAGATGTTCAAGCAACTCCTGATGGTGTCGGGTTTCGATCGCTACTTCCAGATCGCGCCGTGCTTCCGGGACGAAGATGCACGTGCTGACCGAGCTCCTGGTGAATTTTATCAGCTCGACTTCGAGATGAGCTTCGTGACGCAGGAAGACGTCTTTTCTGCCATCGAGCCGGTGCTGCACGGTGTATTCGACGAATTCTCGTCGTTTGGCCGCGAGAGTCCGCGCCGAGTGACGCCATTTCCGTTCCCCCGCATCCCCTTTGCGGAGGCGCTGCTGACCTATGGCACCGACAAGCCCGACCTGCGCAATCCCCTCAAGATCTGCGACGTCGGCGAGGTCTTCGCAGGCTCCGATTTCAAGGTCTTCTCCGGGATCGTCGCCTCGGGGGGCGTCGTTCGTGCGATCGCGGCGCCGAAGGCGGCCAGCCAGCCACGCAGCTTTTTCGACAAGCTCAACGGCTGGGCGCAGGGCGAGGGCAAGCCCGGCCTCGGCTACATCGTCCTCGAGGGTGGGGTCGGGAAGGGGCCGATTGCCAAGTTCGTCGCCGAGCAGCGGCTTGCCCGACTCAAAGCCTTGACCGGTGCCGAAGACGGTGACGCGGTTTTCTTCATTGCCGACAAGCCGGACGCTGCCTGGAAATTCGCAGGTCAGGCACGAACCAAGATCGGCCAGGAGATGGACGTCATCGTCGAAGACCAATTCGCCTTTTGTTGGATCGTCGATTTTCCGATGTTCGAATACGACGAGCAGGCCAAGAAGGTCGATTTCAGCCACAACCCATTTTCCATGCCGCAGGGCGGCCTGGAGGCGCTGGAGACCCAGGACCCACTGACCATCAAGGCGTGGCAGTACGACATCGTGTGCAACGGCATCGAACTCTGCTCTGGCGCCATCCGGAACCACAAGCCAGACATCATGTACAAGGCATTCGGCATTGCCGGGTATAGTCGCGAGCAGGTCGAACAGCGCTTCGGCGGTATGCTCAATGCCTTCAAGTTCGGCGCGCCGCCCCACGGCGGGGCGGCGCCGGGAGTCGACCGCATCGTTATGCTCCTGGCGGACGAGCCCAATATCCGGGAGGTCATCGCCTTTCCGATGAACCAGCAGGCGGTCGACTTGATGATGGATGCGCCGACCGAGATAGCCCCGGAAAAGCTGCGCGAACTGCATATCGGGCTGCGCCTGCCCCCGCCGAAGAAGGACTAGTGAGCTGAGCCGGCCGCGACGGGCGGAGCGTAAACGCGTTCGAGGTTTGCGATGTCGTCGCGATAAGTCCACTTTGCGGACAGCACCGGGCGGCGGAGAGATTCGGAAGAATAATTATATATCAATAACTTGAAAGTCTCGTGGCTCGAGGCGCCGGCGCCATCGACATCCGAGACGATTCGTCCTCAAGTCCTCGGAGTCCACTGCAGTCCTCCCGGAACGGTCCTCGGAGTGTGGACGTGCCGCGGACGTGCGCAGCGCTGCAGTCGTCTATCGTAAGACTTCAATCATCGGCACCAATATGATATTATTCAATTAGTTAAATAGAAAACTTCAAGTGAAATATGATCCCGTCGCGGCTGCTTATCGTCACTTTACCCCTGCTCGCCGGCCTCGGCTTGGCGGTGGGAGGCTGCGGAGTACCGTTGGCCATCTCGGCGGGCAGCTACGCCGCGGACGGTGGTCTACTGGCCGCTACGGAAAAGACTTCGACCGACCACTTTGCCTCGATGGTCACGAAGAAGGACTGCGCCTTTTTCCGCGTCTTGCGCGGCGTCAGCATCTGCCGGGAGCGCGAGGACGGCAAGGATCCTTATGACGTCAACTACGACGAGGCCCACCGTTCTCCATCGGAGGACGGCACGCAATACGCGCCACCTTTGAGGGCGGCGTCTGACGCGCCGGCAACGAGTTGGGACGCGGCAACCTACGCTCCGGTGGAGCCGATGCCGCCACCCTCTGCCCCGATCACAGCGGTGGCCGACGCGGCCCCCGCGGAGCCTCCGCAGGCGGTGGAGCGCGCCGCACCGTCGAACAAGTCGCGCAAGGCCAAATCGGGTCGGCCGTTCAAGAGGGTTTCACGAGGTCAGGTGGTGCCTGCCCCCTGAGCAGGAAGGCCTCCAGATTGTCGAGGGCCTTGAAGCCCATGGCGTTGCGGGTCTCGACCGTCGCCGATCCCATGTGGGGCAGCAGGAAAGCGTTCGCCAGGTCATAGTAGCCGTGGTGGATTTTCGGCTCGCCGTCGAAGACATCGATCCCGGCGGCGGCCAGATGGCCGTTCTTCAGCGCGGCAATCAAGGCGTCGTCATCGACGACGCCGCCGCGCGCGGTGTTTACCACAATGGCTCCTTTGGGCAGCTTGGCGATCCGGTCGGCATTGACCCATTTGCGGGTGGCCTGCGTCATTGGCGCGTTGATCGACAGGAAGTCGCAATGCGCCAGCATGTCGTCGGCATCGGCATGGAAGGTGGCGCCCTTCTCGATATCCGGCGGCAGGCGGCTTCGGTTGCTGTAGTGAATGGTCATGCGAAAGGCGCGGGCGCGGTCGGCAACGGCCTGGCCGATGCGGCCCATGCCGAGGATCCCCAGCCGCTTGCCCGTGACGTGCACGCCCATGAGTTGGGTCGGTGTCCAGCCAACCCATTTGTGGGCACGCAGCATGGTCGTCCCCTCATGGGCGCGGCGTGCGGCACCAAGCAGACACAGAAGCGTGATGTCGGCTGTTGCGTCGGTCAACACGTCGGGAGTGTTGCTGACAGCGATGTTGCGCTTTATGGCCGCCGCCACGTCGACGTGCTCGTAGCCGACCGAGAAGGTGGCGATCATGCGAACCGAGGCCGGCAGCGCGTCGATCGTCGCGGCGTTCAAGGCGTCGCCGGCGGCGCACATGATGCCGTCGCAACCCGCAGCGGCGGCTATCAGCGCCGCGCCGTCGTAGAGTCTGTCCTCGGGATTGAGGATGGCGTCGAAGTTGGTGGCCAGACGGGCTTCGACGTCCGGCGGGAAGTGTCGCGTGGCCAACACGCGTGGTTTGCGGTTCGTCATCGGCGCCATCCTCCCGGTTCAGTCCTGCTGCTACCGAAGTCACTGGTAATCGGCAGCCTTGGATATTACGCTTGGATGCCCGGCTACAAGGCCTAGCCCCCGCCAAGTGTCCGTTGACCACGTATAGTTTTCGCCGTTCTAGCTCCCCCATGGCATTGCCCCTGGCGGTCGGCTGTTGCGTTGTGCTGGCGGCACTGTGGATAAGCTCGGGCAGGGCGGTGCTCGCGCAAGCCCAGGAAGTCACCCTGGTGCCACACCGGGCGACCTACGAGATGAAGTTGATGGTTGCGCGCGCCAACAGCGGTATGGTCGACGTCAGTGGGCGCATGGTGCTGGAGACGGTCGATTCGTGCGACGGGTGGGAGGTCCGCCAGCGCATCAAGTTGAGTTTCCTGCGCAATGACGGCGAAGAGTTCGAGACCGATTCGAGCTTCACGAGCTACGAGACCAAGGACGGGTTGGAGCTGCGCTTCAGCGTCCGCAACATCCAAAATGACGAGATCGAGGAGGAACTGCGCGGCCACGCCGAGCTGGATGCCCTCGGCGCCAAGGGACGTGCCAGCTTCACTTTGCCCGAGCCGCGCAGCTTCGACCTGCCGGCGGGGACGCTGTTTCCGACCACGCACTTGTCGCTCATCATCAAGCACGCGCGCGACGGCGATAGATCGGTGCCCTACAAGGTTTTCGACGGGGCCCGCCTCGATGGCGCCTTCCAGGTTAATGCCGTGATCGGCAAGCCGCCCCGGCCGTCACCGGGCGGCCCGGCGCTACGTGGCGATCTGGCGCTGTTGAGGCAGCCGTCGTGGGGCGTTCGTTTCGCGTTCTTCGCCGGGGACGACCAGGCGTCCCAGCCGGAGTACGAACTGGCGCTCGATTTGCTCGCCAACGGCATTGCGCGTTCGATGCTGCTGGACTACGGCGATTTCGCCGTGGGTGCCCAACTCGTCCATTTGCAAGCGCTGCCGAGGCCTCGATGCTGAATCGTGCTCTTCCCGTGATGTCGGCCCTCATGGCGGCGATCGCAGCGTCGGCTGCTATGGCAAGTGACTTTGCGCCGCACCGTGCGGTCTATTCCGTGTCGCCGCTCGAACGCGGCAAACCCGGCAGCGGCGCTCCCGGCACCTATGCCTACGAGTTGCGTCGTATCTGCGACGGCTATGTCATCAACCAGCGTCTGCGCCTCGAGCTCGATAGTGGCCGGGCTGCGGTGGTGAGCGAGCAGCAATCTCAAATGACCGAAAGCCGGGACGGCCGCAGGCTTCGTTTCGAACACCGCAGCACGGCCAATGGCAAGGTCACGAGCCAAGTGAAGGGCGAAGCGTCGCTCGGCGACGATGGCGCCGGCCAGGCGCGCTTCGGCGAACCCGAAGGCCAATCGGTGGCCCTGCCCGTCGGTACGTTGTTTCCTGTAGCCATCGTGCGCGCTGTGCTCCAGCACGCCAAGGCAGGGGACACCGGCTTCGACGCGCAATTCTTCTTTGGCGAGAAGGTCAAGCCGCCGCACGACGTGAACGTCGTCATCGGTCGCGTTCCCAAGCGACTGGCCGCGTTGGCGGTTCCCGAGGACGCCGAGGCGCTGGTCGACGGCCGCACGCGGATCTACTACCGCGGCGGGTTCTTCGACGCCGACGCAAAGGCCAAGGGTGATCAGGCCAGTTTTGAGATGAGCAGCCTCATGCTCGACAACGGCGTCGAACTGTACGGCACCCACGAGGAGGGCGACGGCGGCATCGAGTACCGGATCACAAAGCTCGAAGCCCTGCCGCAGCCGAATTGCAACTGATCGGGTGGTTGTGCATGCTCGGCGAATGCCGGGACAGCAAGCGCCCCCGAACGGATTGACCCCCGAGCAGGCGGTCGACCGTCTGGAGGCGCTGCACGCGATGGCGTGCGGATCGTTGCGTGCTGCTCTTGCCCGATTTACCGAGTCGGGCGCGACGCCGACGGCGGCGGACCGGCAGCGCTTTCGCTATCCCGAGCTGCGAATCGACTGGTATCCGTCGGGGACCGTGCATTTCACGCGGCGCGCCTGGGCCAAATTCCAGTCGCCGGGGCGCTACGCGACCACGGTCACGCAGCCGACCTTCTTCCGCCAATACCTGCTCGAACAGCTTCGGCCACTGTCCGAGGAGTTCGGCGCCCGTATCGACGTTGGCGTCAGCAAGGAGGAAATTCCCTATCCCTTCGTCACCGAGGCCGGCGACGAATTCGTGCACGGCGACCTGTCGGTGGCCGAGCTGGCGCAGCACTTCCCGACCGCCGTTCTCGCCAATGTCGGCGACGAGGTCGTCGACGGTACCTGGCTATTCGACCCGTCGCGGCCACGGCCGCTCGCCCTGTTCGATGCCGTGCGGGTGGACTTCTCCTTGCGCCGGCTCACGCACTACACGGGGGTCGACTGGCGCACTCTGCAGCCTTGGATTCTGTTCACCAATTATCAGCGCTACATTGATCAGTTCCTGGCCTGGGCGGCGGAAGAACTGGCCCGACCCGATGGTCCCTATGTTGCCTTGGCTCTGCCGGGGGGCGCCTTGGTGCGTCGCGGCGCGGGTGCCGATGACGTCGCCGCCGCCGTCGCGGCTGCTCCCTGGCATCGTTTCCAGATGCCGGCCTACAGCCTGCTGAGATCGGATGGAAAGGGTGGCGTCACCATCGTCAACATCGGCGTCGGCCCGTCCAACGCCAAGAATGCGACCGACCATCTCGCCGTGCTGCGCCCGCATTGCTGGCTGATGATCGGCCATTGCGGCGGGCTGAGGCAGTCGCAAACCATCGGCGACTACGTGCTGGCGCACGGCTACTTGCGCCGCGACCGCATTCTCGACGACCTCGTGCCGCCGGAAGTGCCGGTGCCGGCGCTGGCCGAGGTACAACTCGCATTGCAGGAGGCGGCGGCGCGCGTCACCGGGGAGCGGGGCGACGCGCTGAAGCGCCGACTGCGCACCGGCACCGTGGTGAGCTACGACGACCGCAACTGGGAACTGCGCTGGTCGCAGGAACGGCGCCGCATCAGCCTCGGGCGGGCCATCGCCGTCGACATGGAAAGCGCGACGCTCGCCACCCAGGGCTATCGCCTGCGCGTGCCCTACGGGACGCTTCTCTGCGTCTCGGACAAGCCGCTCCATGGCGAGATCAAGCTGCCGGGAGCCGCGACGCTGTTCTATCAGCGTGCGGTCGGCGAGCATCTGCGGATCGGACTGGAGACGGTCGAGCTGCTGCGGGGCGAACTCGCTTCGTTGCATTCGCGCAAGCTCAGGAGCATCGACGAGCCGCCGTTTCGCTGAGGCTACTCCGGCCAGAGCCAGGCGGCGCCGCGCACGCCGCTCGAATCGCCGTGCCGGGGCGGCAGCAGGCGTGTCACGATGTGCTCGGGCTCGGAGAAAACATGATCGCCCAGGAGATCGGGCACGCGCCGGTAAAGCTGACTCATCCGCGACAGGCCGCCGCCCAGGACGATGGCATGGGGATCGAGGACGTTGACGATCGAACCGAGTGCCCGGGCGAGACGGTCGCAGTAGCTCTCCATCTGGTCGGCCGCCTGCCGGTCACCGGCCAGCGCCGCGTCGGAGATGTCGGTCGCTCGCAGGTCGCGGCCGGTGCGCCGCATGAACTCGCGTTGCAGCGCGGGTCCGCTCAGCCAACTCTCGATGCAGCCCCGACGCCCGCAATAGCAGGGTGGACCGTCCCGTTCGTCGTCGCGTGGCGCGGGCAGGGGGTTGTGGCCCCATTCGCCGGCGATCGCCTGAGCGCCGGTGAGCGGTCGGCCGCCGACGACCACGCCACCCCCGACGCCGGTTCCAAGGATCACGCCAAACACCACCTCGAGGCCCGCCGCCGCGCCGTCGGCCGCCTCGGATACGGCGAAGCAGTTGGCGTCGTTCTCGAGGCGAACGTCGCGGCCGAGTCGCCGCTCGAGATCCGCCTTCAAGGGGCGTCCGTTCAAGTGGACGGAATTGGCGTTCTTGATCATCCCGGTTGCCGGAGAGATCGCGCCGGGGTGCGCGAGGCCGACGGAGCAGCGCGCGCGTACCTCGTTCTCGAGGCGGCGCACGAGGTCGACGATCGCCTCGAGGGTGCCGTCGTAGGAACCACTTGGTGTCGGCACGCGGTGGCGAGCGCGCTCGCGGCCCGCGCCATCCAGCACGATGCCTTCGATCTTGGTCCCGCCGAGGTCGATCCCGAGGCGCATCAGTCCGTCGTTGTCACAGGAAACGGGCGCGGATGTCGATACTGGACTTCGACCCGACGGACTCGAAGGCGGCCTCCAGCCAGCGTTCGGCGGCCTGCCGGCCGAGCCCGAACAGGTGGTCGAGGAATGCCGGTTCGACATTGAACTTGCTGACCGCGCCGAGCGGTGCCAGCGACGCTTCATCGGCGATC
This sequence comes from Enhydrobacter sp., assembly GCA_025808875.1. NCBI lineage: Bacteria > Pseudomonadati > Pseudomonadota > Alphaproteobacteria > Hyphomicrobiales > Enhydrobacter > Enhydrobacter sp. The sequence continues at coordinate 2,184,611 of CP075528.1, forward strand.
GAGTGGACCAGCACGTTCCTGAGCCGACGCGCGAAGTCACCCCCGACCGCGCCCTGCTCGATCAGCGACTGGACGAAGGCGATGGCCCGCATCTCGGCCATCAGGGCGCCGCCGAAGGTGATCTCGTTCAGGCGGTCGGCGATCTCGGCGTTGCTGCGGGGAACGCCGGACCGGAACGCGGGGTTGATCTCCACCAGCACCACATCGTGGCTGTCGCTGTTGTAGATGAACGGCCAGATCGGTGGGTTGCCGCGATAGCCGCCGTCCCAGTAGGGAACGCCGTCGATCACCACGGCCTCGTGGATGTTGGGCAGGCAGGCCGAGGCCATGAGTGCGTCGATCGACAGTTCCTCGCGCGAAAAGATGCGGATCTTGCCGGTCTGCACGTTGGTGGCCGCGATGAACGCCTTGATCCGATGGCAGGCACGCACGGCTTTCTCGTCGAAGTGCTTGCGCAGGAGATCGCGCAACGGGTCGTATCTCAGCGGATTGCGCTGCCACGGCGAGAGCGAACGCTGGATCAGGTCGCTCCACAGTGCCGCCGGCGAATCGTCGAGGTTCCAGTTGCCGCGCAGGCGGTCGAACGCCGTGCGCTGGATCGGGCTCACCGCGGCGTAAGTGCCGAGTTCGGTCCAGAAGTCGCGCAGCGCCTGCCGCGCCCCGGCCGCGCCGCCGCGCGCCCAGCCCTGCATCAGGATCGCCGCGTTCATGGCGCCCGCGCTGGTGCCGCTCAGCGCCTCGATCTCGACGCGGCCGTCCTCGATCAGCGCGTCGAGCACGCCCCAGGTGAAGGCGCCGTGCGAGCCGCCGCCCTGGAGAGCGAGATTGATGCGCTTGGTGACACTCATGCTACGCTCGCTCCATGGATGGGCGCGACAAGGCCGGCGTGAGTAGGGCGACAAGCGGAGCGACGCCACCCTGGCGCAAGCGGCCGTCGACCATTCTGTGGTTCCTCTCGATCGGGCAGCTCATCTCCTGGGGCCTGGTCTACTACACCTTTCCACTCTTCGTCGTGCCGATGGAGCAGGAACTCGGCTGGTCGCGCAACGCCCTGTTCGGCGCGTTGTCGGCCGGCCTGCTCGTCGCCGGACTGGCCTCCATCCCGGTCGGCGCCTGGATCGACCGCGGCCACGGCCGGCTGCTGATGACCGGCGGATCGGCGCTCGCAGCGGCGCTGATGCTGCTGTGGTCGCAGGTCGAGTCGCTGGCGATGTTCTATGTCGTCTGGATAGGGCTCGGCGCCTGCCAGGCGGTGGTTCTCTACGAGCCGGCCTTCGCGGTGATCACCCGCGTCTACGGCCCGCGCTACAAGCAGGCGATCCTGCTGATGACGTTCCTGGGCGGGCTCGCCAGCACCTTCGGCATCCCGTTCGCGCAGCTCCTGATCGAGCGCATCGACTGGCGCCCCACGCTGATCGTGCTGGCCGCCATCAACCTCGCCGTCGCCGTCTTCATCCATTGGCTCTTCGTGCCCGGACCGAAGGAGGAGGCGATACCGATCGCCGCTCCCTTGCCGCTGCCCGGCCCAGAACTGAAGCGCAAGAGCCCGCTCGCCGCGGCGGTGCGCGTGCCCGCCTTCTGGGGATTGGTGGTCGCCTTCGCCGGCTACGGGCTCGCTTTCTCGGCGATGAGCTTTCATCTCATTCCGCTGCTGGCGGAGCGCAAGGTCGAGATCGGCGTGGTGATGGCGATCATCGCACTGATCGGACCGATGCAGGTGGTGGGCCGCGTGCTGCTGATGGCGGCGCAACGCCACATCACCTCGGTTCAGCTCGGCGCGCTCGTCTACTTCGCCTTTCCCATCTCCATGGCGATGCTGGCCGGAGGCATCAGCGACGTCTACGGCCTCATCCTGTTCGCCGTGATCTACGGCGTTGCCAACGGCCTCGTCACCATCCTGCGCGGCATGGCGGTGCCCGAGTTCATCGGCCCCGAGGGCTATGGCGTGGTGTCCGGCGCGCTGACCATGCCGACCAATATCATGCGCGCCGTCGGGCCCCTTGCCGGCGCCTTCGCCTGGAGCGCGCTGGGAGGCTACACGCCGGTGTTGTGGGGGTTGACGGCGATCATGCTGGTTGCGGCAGCGGGCTTTGCCGCCGCCGCCCTGCTGTCGAGGCGACCGAGCTAGAAGTGCAGCGCCACTGAAGCGTTCGCCGGATGCAGCTCCCCGGTTCCCATTGTAATGTTCGATCGGGACGGGGGGAGATTTGAGGATGTCGACACTGCGCTTCGTCGTCGCCGCCTTGGCGGCGCTCTTGCTGGCGTCCGGTGGTGCCAGCGCTCAAGGCCGGCCGAGCCAGGACCAACTCGCCCGCATGACGACACAGGCGCTCGCCGATCCCGAGACGGTGAGGTTCGCGCGGCCGCAGATCCTGGGCTTCGAGCAGGCCGTGATCACCCACCAGCTCGGCTACGAGAGCGGCGATTTCGTCTACTACTTCGCGGTCACCAAGCCCCGCCTGAACGACGGCCTCGTCTTCTTCACGCATCAGAAGTCGACGAACATGTTCCGCATGCACCGCACCGACACGCACCTGCGCCGCGTCGCGAGCGCGCGCAACGACATGAAGACGGACGCGGGCCTCGTCGTATGGGCGGGCCAGGCGGCGGATGCCGATTTCGCCGCCCAGCTCGCCTACTGGTCGGGATTTCGCTGACCCGCCGACCGATCGTCATTCGGCCGCAAGCCGCCTTGCGCCGGGTGCGAGATTCCGTACCTTGGGAAGCACCTCCGTCGACAGGAGCTCGAGCGAGCGACGCCAGGCTTGAGGGTTCTCGACGTAGTCGAAGCCGAAGACGAGCAGTTGGCCGAAGCCACCGACCTCGTCGTAGATCTTCTCGATCTTCTCGACGACGGTGCGCGGCGATCCCACGATCCAGTTGTGCCGGGCGCAGTATTCCGGCGTGACCTCGGAATCGGCCACGCCCGGGTCGTGCTTGAGGTACTCGAAGAAGCCGAACTGCGCGAGCAGCGGCAGAAAGTACTCGCGCATCATGCGGCCCATGTGCGAGCCGACCGAGAGCTTCATCGCCTCCTCGTCCGTGTCGGCGACGAAGACCTCGCGCACCATGCGCCACTGGCCACGGTCAGGCGTGCGGCCGGCCTTGGCGGCGCCGATCTCGACGGCTTCCCAGTGACTCGCGACATAGGCCGGGTTGAGGTTGAGACTCATCGGCAGGAAGCCCTTCTCGCCGGCGAGTTTCAGCGTGTCGGACCCCTTGCTGAGGCCGGCCACACCGATCGGCGGATGCGGGCTCTGCAGCGGCTTGATGTGCGGCTTGAGGAAGCCGAACATCGTCTCGGGCTTGGTGACGTGCCAGTACTTGCCCTTGTGGTCGAACGGCTCCGCCGACGTCCAGAGCTTCAGGATGATGTCGAGTGCCTCGCGGGTCATCTCGCGATTGACGCCCGACATGCCGTCGACGTTGAACATCGCCCAGTCGCTCGGCAAGCCGGACGCAGCGACGCCGAAATTGAGCCGCCCGCCGGACAGATGGTCGAGCATGGCGACGCGGTTCGCGAGTTCGGCCGGATGGTGATAGGGCAGGAGGAACCCGCCGGGACCGAGACGGATATTCTTGGTCTGCATCAGCGCCTGCGCCACCAGCAGGTCGGGCGAGGGGTGCGGTTCCCAGGGAGCCGTATGGTGCTCGCCGATCCAGCACTCGGCGAAACCCAGCTCGTCGAGCCAGCGAATGACCTGCAGGTCCCAGTCGTGGCCGGCCTTCAGGCCTCTCTCGGGCGGGTGCGATGGCATGGTGAAATAACCGAACTGCATCGTTTCCTCCTGAGTTGTCGGCCGAAGTCGACTACCATCGGGCGAACGATGCAAGGGAGTTCGATGCATGGCTCGTCGAGCGGTTTTCGTCTGTTGCGACGGATTGGGACGCGATTGGATCGACGCCGACAGGACACCGGTGCTGGACGATCTTCGTCGGCGAAGCCTGTGGTGCACGGAGCACAGCGCGGTGTTCCCGTCCGTCACGCGCGCGTCGGCCGCGTCGATTTCGACAGGCTGCCATCCCGCGCGCCATGGCCTGCACGGCAATCGCATGGGCCTGTTCGAGGAGGACAGGATCGTCGTCCGTGACGTCGGCGCGCCGGATTTTCGCGCGCACCTGCGCCGCGCCACAGGCCGGACTCTGCTTGTGCCGTCGCTGGCCGAGCGCGCGGCGCGGGACGGAGGGTTCGTCGCCTTCTCCAATGTTTCGCCGGGCGCGGCTTTCTTCCTCGATCCCGACTGCTTCGGCCACGTTCATCATCGCAGCGGCTCGCACGCTCCGGGGGGCCATCCGCTGGACGCGCTGCCGGTGACGCACGATGCGGCCGGCGACTGGGAGATGACCCAGCGCTTCTGCACCGAGGTGTTGAGCGATGCCAGGCCGGCGGTCGCCTTCCTTTGGCTCACCGATCCCGACCATCGGCTGCATGGCGTGCCGCTCGGCTCGCCCGAGCACCGCGAGGCGCTGGCGGGCGCCGGGCGTTGCGTGCTGGAGGTCTTCCGGACCGTCGAGCGCTTGCGCACCCGGGGCGAGGACATCCTGCTGCTGGTCGGCTCCGACCATGGCCAGGAAACGATCGGCGCGGTGATCGACATCGAACGGTGGCTTGCCGCGCGGGGGCTGGGCGAACTGGTCGAGACCGGGCACGTCGCCGTGGCAGGTCAGGGCACGGCGGCGCTGCTCTACGCCACCGAACGTGGCCGTGGGCCGCTGCTCGGCGTCCTCGACGCCATGACGGCCGAGCCGTGGAGCGACGGCGTGGTGGTCGGCGCCGGGCTTTCCGGGCGCGGCTTCGCGGCGGACGGCGGAGTCGTCGCCGCGGTCAACATGGCGGGCCTCGACGAACCCAACACTTATGGCGTTCCCGGCAAGCGCTGGGTGGTGGCGGAAGGCGGCAAGCCGGTGCCCGTCGGGGCGGGTCAACATGGCGGATGGGGGCCCGACGAGACGCGGCCATTCCTGATGATCAACGATGGCGCGGGAACGGCAGGCGAGATTCGACGTGTCACGAGCCTCGTCGACATTGCGCCCACGATCGCGCGACATGTCGGCTTGTCGAGGGACGGCTTTGACGGAACGGCGATTTGATCGTCGTCCGTGGCCGAGCCATGCGCGGACGGCGAAGCTCTGCATTGGCGTCATGCCCGAACGCGAAAGTGCGGCCGCAGAAACTGCAGAAACTGCAGAAACCGTACAAATAGTCCCATTACGGCACCAGTTCGGTTCGCCAAAATCGCCAAAATCGCCAAAATAGATCATAAGAAAACAGCGCCCCTCATGGCATAGCGACAGGCGCGGCGCGATACGGCGCGTATGTCCGGCGTCCGAGTAATCGTATCAATAATTAATACGACAGGCAAGCCTTGGATCCGGGCGCGCTTGGCGGAGCGTGTCGATCGGGTGCTCGCCGAACAGCGCCCGGTACGATGCCGAGAAGCGGCCCAGGTGCCAGAAGCCGTTGTCGATGGCGACACGAGTGACCATTCCCGGTGTCCTGGGCGAACGCAGCAACTGCACGCGTACGGCGTTGAGTGCCCGCACGCGCAGATAGCGGGCCGGGCTCATGTCGAGCAGATCGATGAAAGCGCGCTCGAGCGTGCGCCGCGATATGCCGAGATCGGCGCACAGCGCGGGAATGGAGGGTATCGTCATCGGATCGGCGGCCATCCTGGCCTCGGCCTCGTGCACGACCATCCGCGCCGAGCGCAGACGATCGCGTGCGCCGCCGGGCACGAAGGATGGATCGATGAGCGGACGGAAGAAGGCCTGCACCAGCGTTCGGTCGACGTTGAGCAGCCATTGCGGATCGAGAGGGAGGAGAGGCCGCGCCGATCGCAATCGCTCCAGAGCGACGATGATGTCTTTCAGTCGGGCGAGGTCGTCGTCATCGACCCGTACGCTCGGGTTCTCCCTCGGGGCCTGAAGCGCGTCGGCTCCGGGCGCGCACGCTATTTGACGGGCAAAGAACGCGCTCGGCATCGCCAGCGTCACCGTCCGCGAGCCCGCCGGATATCGGACCTCGGAGGTCTGCCCCGGACCGAAGACGGTCAGGGTGCTGACAGGAAAGCGATGTCCGGCCACCAGGAACGGCTCCGGCGCATCGAGCGCCAGGCCGAGCGTCACGACGTCGGGTGGCGGTTGAACGATCGCCCGCACGGCAATGGAGAAGGTGTTGACCCGCATGGCAACGGTGGCAAACCGCTGCCGGTCGATCGAGGCCTGGAATCGGCCGGATCCCACCTGGACATGCCTGGCACTGGTTGCGCCGAGCATCGAGGCGTCCAGCGCCTGCGCGTCGAAGCCGCGAACGACGATCTTGTCCCCGGGCGCGCTGACCGGGGGGCGAATCGAATCCGCCGATGGAAGGCTACCGTCCATGCTCGCCGTTCTTCCGTGGCGCAAAGCGGATAGACGTTCGACGACCGGAGAACAATGAATGCCCCTGAATAACGCAGTCGCGAGTACAGCTGCGCTGCAATTATCGCACCGATAATGCAGATAATTGCACCAATCGGGAGTCGCGTCACGTGGGGTCGAGGGCAAAACGGCGAATCGGATTGCGAGCGGTATTCCTGGTGCTGGCCATCAACTCGGCGGCCCCCAAGGTCGCCGCCCAAAGCCCGGCGACCGATCGTCCAGAGTGGAGCTTCTCCCTCGCACCCTATGCCTGGTTGATGGGCGTCAATGGCAACGTCACTGCCGCCGGCCAAACTGTCGACGTGAACGCCAACTTCATCGACATCCTCGGCAAGACCGACACGCTGGTTGGGCTGATGGCCTACGGCGAAGCGCGTAAGGATAGATACGGCCTCTACTTCGATTTCGTCTACACCCAACTGACCGCTTCCGGCGGTTATGGAGCGGCGCGCAACCCGCTGCCGAAGCTGACGCTCGCCGTCGCTGCCAACGGCGGCGTGAAGTCGACGCTGATCATCGCCGAAGCCGGCGGCATGTACGAAGTGTGGCGGCAGGGCGGCCAGAATGAACAGGCGAGGGGCAGCGCGATCGATGCCATCCTCGGCGTACGCTACTGGCACGCCAGCAGCGACCTGTCGTTCGCCGCCACCGCCGACTTCAACGCGCCGGGCGTGCGCTTCGACCGCAGCGGCGGTCTCGCCATCTTCCGCAGCGGCTCCCTGGACTGGGCCGATCCGATCCTCGGTCTGCGCTTGCGCCAGCGGCTGGCGCCGCAGCATGAGGTGCGATTGCGCGGCGACATCGGCGGCTTCGGCGTCGGCAGCCAACTCACCTGGCAGCTCTTCCTCGGCTACGGCTACGAGTTCAGTTCGGGCCCGACCTCGTGGTCGGCGCTGCTCGGCTATCGCGCGCTTGGCGTGAACTACACGAACGGCTGGGGCAACGATACCCGCGGCGTCGATGCCGTGATGCACGGTCCCGTGATCGGTGCCGCAGTCAAGTTCTAGGTGCCGGTTCCAGAATCAGGAGAGGACAATGGTCGAAGATGCACGGACAGCCCACCAGGCGACACGCCGGGATCTCCTCAAGGGCACGGCCGCTACGCTGCTGGCAGGCGGCCTGATCGGTTCGGCCCGTGCCCAGACGCCATCGGCGCCGCGTCGAGGCCTCAACATCCTGTTCGTGTTCACCGATCAGGAGCGCTACCACCCAAGCTGGCCCAGGGGCCTGTCGCTGCCCGGGCACGAGCGCCTGCAGAGCACAGGCGTCACCTTCACCAACCACCAATGTCCGGCGACGATGTGCACGTCGTCGCGCTCGGTGATGCTGACCGGTCTGCAAACCGCCGACAACGGCATGTTCGAGAATCTGGACGTGCCGTGGATGCGCAATCTGCCGATGGACAAGCCCACGATCGGCCACATGCTGCGCAAGGCCGGCTACTACACCGCCTACAAGGGCAAGTGGCACCTGAGCCGTGAGTTCGACACCAAGTCTGTCGAGCAGTTCATGACGCCCCACATGGAGAAGTATGGCTTTGCCGACAATTTCTCGCCGGGCGACCTGATCGGCCACACGCTGGGGGGCTACAGCTACGACCACATCACGGCGGGCAGCGCGGTCAACTGGCTGCGCACGCGGGGCCGGCCACTGTCGGACGACGGTAAGCCGTGGTGCATGTTCGTGAGCTTCGTCAATCCGCACGACATCATGTACTTCAACACCGACGCGCCGGGCGAGAGCATCCAGGACACCGGCAAGCTGCGCATGCACGCGGCGAGGGCGCCGAACCATGCGCTCTACAAGGCATCGTGGGATGTGCCGGTGCCCGCCAGCCTGCGCCAGCCGCTGGACGCTCCTGGCCGACCGGGAGCCCATCGCGAGTTCGACAGGATCTGGGACTATATCCTCGGCAACGTGCCGCTCGAGGACGCGCGCTGGAAGCGCTTCAACGACTATTACATCAACTGCATCCGCAACGTGGACCGCTCGATCGAGGCGTTGCTCGGCGAGCTCGAGGCACTGAGCCTGTCGCAGAACACCATCGTGGTGTTCACCTCCGACCACGGCGAAGCGGCGGGCGCGCACGGCATGCGCGGCAAGGGGCCGTTCGCCTACCGCGAGACCAATCATCTGCCGCTCTACATCGCCCATCCCGACGTCCGTGGTGGGCAAGAGTGCAAGTCGCTGTCGGGCCACATCGATCTCGCGCCGACCCTGCTCTCGATGGCGGGCGTGAAGCCCGATCAGGCGGCCGAGTTCGCCGGGCGGGCGCTGCCGGGCAAGGATCTGTCGGCGCTGCTCACCAATCCGGGCAGCCAGGCGATCGGCGCCGCGCGTCCGGCCACGCTCTTCACCTACAGCGGGCTTGCCAGCAACGACGCCGGTGTTTTCGACTTCGCGGCCAAGGCGGCCATGGCGGGCAAGGATCCGAGGGAGGAGGCCAAGAAGCAGGGCTTCAAACCCGACCTGAAGAAGCGTGGCCATGTCCGCTCGGCCTTCGACGGCCGCTATCGCTTCACGCGCTACTTCGCGCCGGTCGACCACAACAGTCCGAGGACGCTGGACGAGCTCTTCAAGTGGAACGACGTCGAGCTCTACGACCTGCAGAGCGACCCCGGCGAGATCGATAACCTCGCCAACGACCGCGGCAAGAATGCCGAGCTTCTCCTGACCATGAACGGCAAGCTCGAGGCCGTCATCAAGGCCGAGATCGGCAAGGACGACGGCCGTGAGTTGCCCGAGATCCCCAAGATCAGCTGGGGCGTCGACAAGATCGACCTTTGAGCGATCAGGCGACACGACGCAGCATTAGGCGCCCTCTACCCGGCCCTGCCGGGACGTGCTTAAACACGCCAACAGATCAGGAGGGACGGCCATGCAGGAACGGCTTCAATTCTACATCGACGGCAAATGGGTCGACCCGGTGACGCCGAGGGCGCTCGACGTCATCAATCCCGCCAACGAGGAGCCGTTCGCGCGCATCTCGATGGGATCCAAGGGCGACGTCGACAAGGCCGTGGCCGCGGCCCGCCGCGCCTTCGAAACCTATTCGCGCACGACGCGCGAGGAACGCCTGGCGCTGCTCGAGAAGATCGTCGCCGCCTACAAGGGCAAATTCCAGGCGGTCGCCGAGACGATCAGCCAGGAAATGGGCGCGCCGCTGTGGCTCGCCAAGGCGGCCCAGGCGGCGACCGGCCTCGGGCACCTGAACGAGGCGATCAAGATCCTGAAGGACTATCCCTTCGAGGAAATGCGCGGCACCACCGCCGTGGTGAAGGAGCCGGTCGGGGTGTGCGGCTTCATCACGCCGTGGAACTGGCCGATCAACCAGATCGTCTGCAAGGTGGCGCCGGCGCTCGCGGCGGGCTGCACCATCGTGCTCAAGCCCTCCGAAGTGGCGCCGATGAACGCCATGCTGTTCGCCGACGTGCTGCACGAGGCGGGAGTTCCGCCCGGCGTGTTCAATCTGGTCAACGGCGACGGCGCCGGGGTCGGCGAGGCGATGTCGGCGCATCCCGGCATCGACATGATGTCGTTCACCGGGTCGACCCGCGCTGGCATCGCCGTTGCCAAGGCGGCGGCCGATACGGTCAAGCGCGTTGCCCAGGAGCTCGGCGGGAAGTCGGCCAACATCGTGCTCGACGATGCCGATCTCACCAAGGCGGTCTCGGCCGGCGTGATGAGCATGATGCTGAATTCCGGACAGTCCTGTAACGCGCCGTCGCGCATGTTCGTGCCGCGCGCCAAGAACGATGCCGCCATCGCCGTCGCCAAGGCCGCGGCGGAGAAGGTCAAGGTGATCGACCCGGCGACGGCGGATGCCGGGCCGGGCACCATCGGCCCGGTGGTGAGCGAGGTGCAGTTCAACAAGATCCAGGCGCTCATCCAGAAGGGCATCGAGGAGGGTGCGACCCTGGTGACCGGCGGGCCGGGCCGGCCGGAGAACATGAACCGCGGCTATTATGTGCGGCCGACGGTGTTCGCCAACGTCACCAACGACATGACGATCGCCCGCGAGGAGATCTTCGGACCTGTCCTGACGATGCTGGCCTACGACACCGAGGAGGACGCGGTCGCGCAGGCCAACGACACGCCCTACGGCCTCTCGGGCTACGTGCAGTCGGGCAACATCGAGCGCGCCCGCAAGGTGGCCTCGCGCCTGCGCACCGGCAACGTGCACCTGAACGGCGCCGGGCCGGATTTCGGCGCGCCGTTCGGCGGCTACAAGCAATCGGGCAACGGTCGCGAATGGGGCGAGTACGGGTTCGAGGAATTCCTCGAGACCAAGGCCGTCATGGGTTGGGCGCCCAAGACCGCCTGAGGGTCGTACCGCACGAAAAAGCCGCCCGGAGGGGCGGCTTTTTTTGTCTCGTGCCAGCTGCGGCCGGCCGTTACTTGATCTTCGATTCCTTGAAGACGACGTGCTTGCGCGCGACCGGGTCGTACTTCTTCAGTTCGAGCTTTTCGGTCTTGGTGCGCGGGTTCTTCTTCGTCACGTAGTAGAAGCCGGTGTCGGCGCTGGACACCATCTTGATCAGGATCGAGGTCGGCTTGGCCATGGTTCAGGTCCTCTGGAAGGCCGGCAAGGTAGTCGGCGACGGCCTCACGTCAAGTGCGAAAACGGGCGCTACTGGCGCGCCGCCTGGTCGATCGAGCCGGTCCGCACGGCATGCGCATATAGCTTCGGATCCTTGAGGAGCCGAAAGGCGATATCGAGGTCGCGTTGGGGAGACTCCTCGCTGGGCGGGCAGATCCGGCGCAGCTCGGCGACCTCCTGGGCGCTGGGATTCCGCTCGGCGTGCCAGCGCATCAGCGTGGAGCGGTTGGCCTCGACGGATTCGATGCCGAGCTGGCTCACGTCGGCGACCTTCGAGGTGCAGATGTTGGGCAGCACGCCGAGCTCGTTCCAGGTGTAGCCGGACGGCGCCTGCAGCCTCGACCAGGTCAGCACCAGTTCGCCCTCGTTGGGCAGGCGCACGACGGTCTGCACGGTGCCCTTGCCGTAGCTGGTGGTGCCGACGATCACGGCGCGGCCGCGGTCCTGCAGCGCGGCGGCGACGATCTCGGCGGCCGAGGCCGAGTTGCCGTTGACCAGCGCCACCATCGGCAGGCCAACCGTCTGCCGGCTCGAACTGCGATAGGTACGCTGGCTGTCGGGATGGCGGCCGTGGGTCGAGAAGATGGTGCCGTCGCCGATGAACTGCTCCGCCACCGCCTGGGCCTGGTCGAGCAGGCCGCCGCGGTTGGAGCGCATGTCGATGACGATGCCGGCGATGTCGCGGCCGATCTCGGTGCGCGCACGCTCGACGGCACGCCGCATGTTCTCGGTGGTGGCGCTGTTGAAGCCCATCAGGCGGATCAGGCCGATGTCGTCGCGGCGCTCGTAGAGAACCGTGGTCGGGATGATGCGGCCGCGGTTGAGGTCGATGGTGAGGCGGCCCTCGCCGGCGCGCTGCACGGTGAGCGACACCGGGTCGCCGACGTTGCCGCGCAGCTTGTGGACGACGTCGCTCAGCGAGCGGTCGATCATCGATTCCGAATCGACGGCGACGATCTGGTCGCCGACCTTGATTCCGGCCTTGGCCGCCGGCGATTCCTCCTGGACGGCGCGGATCATCGTCTTCTTGTCGTCCGTGCGCTCGACGGTGATGCCGATGCCGCCGCCGCCGTCGCGCTGGAAGCGGTTGTCCCTGGCTTCCTCGGGGTCGGCGTAGCGGCTGTTGCGGTCGAGCTGCCGGGCGGTCGCGGTCATCGCGCCCTTGATGATCGACTGGCGCTCGCCCTGCTGCAGGAGCGGCGAGGCATTCACCGAGGCGGCGAACAGTTCCCCCAGCATGCCGCCCCAGGCGCGCCCGTCGGTCGCGTTGGCCGGCGTCGGCCGGGACAGGATTTCATGGCCGTCGCGCAGCACCGTGAAAGAGCGCTCGTCGGTCTGCAGCGACAGCGCCGGGTCGGCACCGGCGAAGCCGCGGAAGGTTTCAGCCGAGATCGTGCGGAAATCGGGCTGGAAGAGGTGGCGATCGCCGATCGCCCGGTAAGCTTGCAGGACGACGCGCTCGATGCCGACATCGGTCGCGACCGCACGGCTGCGGGCCGGCGGCGGGGCCGAGCCCGAGGTGGTTTCGCACGACGCGACAAGAGAGGCTGCCAGAAGGGCAATCGCCGCCTGCGACAGGGCCCGTCCGATCCAGTGATATTGCGGCACCGCGACTCCCAACGACCGCCGGACCTTAGCACAGGCAATCGACCGGGAGCCATGGCTATGGTGCGGGATGAACCCCTTCAGTGGCCGGCTTCGGCGCGGCAATTCGATGCGCCCAAAGCAGGGCGATGACGGCGCCCTTGATGCGCGGCAGCAGCAGGAGGGCGAGCAGCACCGAGAGCGGCAGCCACAGGGCTGCATGGAACCACAGCGGCGGCTGGTCGCCGTATCGCTCGAAGGCCAGCACCAGCGGCACCACGATGTGGCCGACCGCGAAGATGGTGAAGTAGGCGGGTGCGTCGTCGGCCCGGTAGGGCTCGAGGCCGAGCCCGCAGGCCGGGCAGACGCTACGCATCTTGAGGAAGGAGCCGAACAGGCTGCCGTCGCCGCAGCGCGGGCAGCGTCCGCGCCAGCCGCGGCGAAGCGCGGTCCAGAACGGCACGGGGGCGAACTCCGAAGTCATGCCGACAAGATGGGGCGCCGGTTCAGCGCCGTCGTCGCGACCGTTTGTCCCTGACCGGCCCGCGATGCGCGACCGGACGCCGCGGGCCGCGCGTGCGCGCGCCCCGCGGCGGCGCCTGGCGCTCGACCCGCTCGACCACGTCGATCACCTCGAAGAGCAATCCGCCGGTCGCGGCGTCGGCCTCGTCGAGCTTGACCAGGAGCCGGTCACCCAGGCCGAAGGTCTCGCCGGTGCGCTCGCCGACCAGCATCTGCCGGGCCTCGTCATGGCGGAAGAATTCCTGGCCCAGGCTGCGCACGGGAATGAGGCCGTCGGCGCCACTGCCGTCGAGCGCCACGAACAGGCCGAAGCGGGTCACCGAGGTGATGCGGCCCGGGAAGGTCGCGCCGACATGGGCCGCCATGTAGGCCGCGACGTAGCGATCCATGGCCGACCGTTCCGCCGCGACGGCGCGGCGCTCGCACATCGACAGATGCTCGCCGAATTCGGCGAAGCGGCCCTTGTCGGCTTCCGCCAGGCCGCCGTCGCCCAGACCGTGGGCGGCGATCAGGGCGCGGTGCACGATCAGGTCGGGAAAACGCCGGATGGGCGAGGTGAAATGGGCGTAGCGCGGCAGGGCGAGGCCGAAATGGCCGAGATTGTCCGGGCTGTAGACCGCCTGGCTCTGGCTGCGCAGCGTGGTCTCGTTGACGAGACGCGCCACGGGCTTGTCGGCGACCGCGCGCAGCACGTGGTTGAGATCGCCGGGTCGCAGCCGCGGACCGGGCGGCAGCGCCACGCCGAGCGTGCCGAGGAACTCGCGCAGGCCCTCGATCTTGGCCGGATCGGGCTGGTCGTGGACGCGGTAGAGGCAGGGCGCGCGGCGATGCTCCAGCGCCTGGGCCGCCGCGACGTTGGCCAGCACCATGAACTCCTCGATCAGCTTGTGGCTGTCGAGCCGTTCGCGCACGCCGATCCCGGCGATGCGGCCGTCGTCGCCGAGCGTCACCTGGCGCTCGGGCAGGTCGATGTCGAGCGCGCCGCGCTTCTCGCGCGCCGCCAGCAGCACGCGGTAGGCGCCGTAGAGCGGGCGCACGACGTCGTCCATCAACGGCGCCAGCTCGGCGTCCGGCGTGCCGTCCGCCGCGCGCTGCAGGCGCGTGTAGGTGAGGCGTGCGGCCGAGCGGATCATGGCGCGGTGGAAGCGGTGGCGCTTGAGATGACCTGCGGCGTCGATCCACATCTCCGCCGCCAGCACCGGCCGGTCCTCGCGCGGCAGCAGCGAGCACCAGTGGTTGGAGAGCGCCTCCGGCAGCATCGGCACCACCCGGTCGGGAAAGTAGACCGAGGTGCCGCGGCGGTAGGCGGCGCGGTCGAGCGGCCTGTCGGGCCGCACGTACCAGGCGACGTCGGCGATGGCGACGATCAGCCGCCAGCCGCCCTCGTTGGCGGCATGATCGTCGGGCTCGGCGAAGACGGCGTCGTCGAAGTCGCGCGCATCTTCGCCGTCGATCGTGACCAGCGGCAGGCGGCGCAGGTCGAGGCGCTCGCCGAGCGGCGCGGCGCGGGCGCGTTCGGCTTCGTCGAGCGCGGCCTGCGGGAAGTCGACGGGGATGTCGTTGGCGGCGATCGAGATCAGGCTGACGGTGCGCGGGTCGCTCATCGGGCCGATCCGCTCGAGCACGCGGGCGCGGCGCGAAAGCGCGGCGCCGGTCTCCTCGATCCAGACGATGTCGCCGGGCAATGCGCCGTTGCGGTCGGCCGGCCGCACGTCGAAGACGCGTCTCAGCTTGCGGTCGGTCGGCGTGACCAGGCCGAGGCCGGCGCGACCGTTCGGCTCCTCGTAGTGGCCGAGGATCTTGCGCGGTCCGCTGCCGAGCCGGCGGATGATGCGCGCCTGGTAGCTGTTCTTGCCGCGGCGCTTGAGCGAGGCCAGCACGCGGTCGCCGACGGCAGGGGCGGGGCCACCTCTCGATCCCCCGGGGCCGCCATGCGGGTCGATCTCGATGCGCGGCGGCGGTCCGTCGGTGTCGGCATCGTGGCGCCGCGGCACGGCCAGCAGATGGCCGTCGTCGTCGACGCGGGTGATCTCGAGTACGGTGATGTCGGTCAGTGCCCTGGGATCCTTGAATGTCTTGGCGCGATCGGCGGCGATGTCGCCCGAATCGCGCAAATCGCGCAGCAGTTGCTTGAGCTCGATGCGCTGGTCGCCCTTCAGGCCGAAGGCGCGCGCGATCTCGCGCTTGCCGACGGGCGTCGTGGCTTCCCTGATGAACGCCAGCAGTTCGTCGCGGGTCGGGACCCGGCCCTTAGCCATCTGTCCCGGTGCGGGGAGGGGCCTCGGCCTTGGCCTTGGCCTTGCGCTTCGGCGCGGCCTTCTTCTTCGCCGCCGCCTTCCTGGGGGCGGGTTTGTCGCCGCCGTCGTTGGCCGCGACCGGCGCGGCCTTGCGGGCGCGCGGCGACTTGCCCTTCTTGCCGCCGCCCTTGGCGGCGCGTTCGGCGAGCAGCGACACCGCCTGCTCGACGGTCAGCTCCTCCGGCTTGATGTCGCGCGGCACGGTGGCGTTGACGCCGCCGTGCTTGACGTACATGCCGTAGCGGCCGTCGTAGAGCTCGATCGCCGCCTCGTCGGCCGGATGGTTGCCGACGACGCGGACAGGCTTCAGCGCGGCGCGGCCGCGGCCCGCGCTCTTGGCTTCGGCCAGCAGGGCGACGGCGCGGTTCATGCCGATTTCGAGCACGCTCTCGTCGGCCGGAATCGATTTGTACTTGGTGCCGTGCTTCACATAGGGCCCGAAGCGGCCGACACCGGCGAGCACGGGCTGGCGGTCCTCGGGATGCGGGCCGAGCTCGCGCGGCAGCGACAGCAGCGCCAGCGCCTTGTCGAGGGTGACGTCGTCGGGCGTCATGCCCTTGAGCAGCGAGGCCCGCTTGGGCTTTTCCTTGCCTTCGGGCTCGCCGAGCTGGACGTAGAGGCCGTAGGGCCCGTTGCGCAAGGTGACGACCTTGCCGGTCGCCGGATCGGTGCCCAGCACCTTCGGCCCGTCGAGATTGGCACCGGAGACGGCGTCGGCTTCGGCATCGACGATGCCCAGCTTGCGGGTGAAGCGGCATTCCGGATAGTTCGAGCAGCCGATGAAGGCGCCGAACTTGCCGAGCTTTAGCCCGAGCCGGCCGTTGGCGCACGACGGGCAGTCGCGTGGGCTCTTGCCGCCTCCCTGTCCGCCGTTGTCGTTGGCCGGGAAGAAATGCGGTCCCAGCTCCTCGTCGAGCTTGTCGAGCACTTCCTTGACGCGCAGGTCCTTGGTCTCGCCGACGGCGGCGGAGAACTGCGTCCAGAATTCGCGCAGCACCTGGCGCCAGTCGATCTTGCCGCCCGAGATGTCGTCGAGCTCCTCCTCGAGATGGGCGGTGAAGTCGTACTCGACGTAGCGCGGAAAATAGGTCTGCAGGAAGGCGGTGACGATGCGGCCACGATCCTCCGGGATGAAGCGCTTGCGGTCGAGCCGCACGTAGCTGCGCCGCTGCAGCACCTCGATGATGCTGGCGTAGGTCGAGGGCCGGCCGATGCCGAGCTCCTCGAGCTTCTTCACGAGGCTCGCCTCGGAGTAGCGCGGCGGCGGCTCGGTGAAGTGCTGCTCGGGCAGCACCTCGCGGCGCTCCAGCCCCTCGCCCTCGGCGACGTCGGGCAGGATGGCGTTGCCTTCCTCGTCGTCGCCCGAATCGTCCTTGCCCTCGTCATAGAGGGTGAGGAAGCCGTTGAACCTGACGACCGAGCCGGAGGCGCGCAGCTGCAGGTTCCTGTCGGCACTGGCGATGTCGACCGTGACCTGGTCGAGCACGGCGCTCTCCATCTGGCTGGCGACGGTGCGCTTCCAGATCAGCTCGTAGAGGCCAAGTTGCTCGCGGTCGAGATGGGCCGCCACGTCCTGCGGGGTGCGGAAGAGGTCGGTCGGGCGGATCGCCTCGTGCGCCTCCTGGGCGTTCTTGGCACGCGAGGTGTAGGCGCGCGGCTGGGCCGGCACGTAGGCCTGGCCGTACCGGCTCTCGATCAGGCGGCGGGTCTGGCCGATCGCCTCGGGGGCGAGTTGCACGCCGTCGGTGCGCATGTAGGTGATGAGGCCGACGGTCTCGCCGCCGATGTCGACGCCCTCGTAGAGCCGCTGTGCGATGCGCATGGCGGTCGCCGCGCCGAGGCCGAGCTTGCGCGAGGCTTCCTGCTGCAGGGTCGAGGTGATGAAGGGCGGCGGCGGGTTGCGCTTGACCTGGCGGCGGTCGATCGACTGGACGGCGAAGGCACGGCGTTCGATCTCGCGCTTGGCCGACAGCGCCTGTTCCTCGTTGCCGAGATCGAACTTGTCGAGCTTGCGGCCGTCGAGATGGGTGAGGCGCGCCTTCAGCGTCTGCTTCTTGGCCGTGCCGAACAGGACGTCGACCGTCCAGTACTCGCGGCTCCTGAACACCTCGATCTCGGCCTCGCGCTCGCAGATCAGGCGCAACGCCACCGACTGCACGCGGCCCGCCGAGCGGCTGCCCGGCAGCTTGCGCCACAGCACCGGCGAGAGCGTGAAGCCGACCAGATAGTCGAGGGCGCGCCGCGCCAGATAGGCGTCGATCAGCGGTTGGTCGAGGTCGCGTGGATGGGCGACGGCGTCGAGCACCGACTGCTTGGTGATGGCGTTGAAGGTGACACGTTTGACGTCGACGCCCTGCAAGGCTTTCTTGCGCGCGAGCACATCCAGCACGTGCCACGAAATCGCCTCGCCTTCGCGATCGGGGTCGGTGGCGAGGTAGAGCCTGCCCCCTTTGGTGACCGCCTTGGCGATGGCATCGAGGCGCTTCTGGGAGGAGGAATCGACCTCCCAGTCCATGGCAAAATCCTCGTCCGGGCGGACCGAGCCATCCTTGGGCGGCAGGTCTCGGACATGGCCATAGGACGCCAGCACGGTGTAACCGGGGCCGAGGTACTTCCCAATGGTCTTAGCCTTGGCCGGGGATTCGACGACCAAAACGTCCATCGCCGGAACGAGCTCCAGTGAACATGAGAAACCGGAGCTAAATCACTGATTCAAATCAGAGATACGCAGTTACCCCGGTGCCTTTCCAAGCGGCCTTCCAGCTCAAGTCCGAGCAGGACCTCCGCTACAGTGGCGGCGGACACTTGGCATCGGCGTACCAGTTCGTCAACCGGAGTGGGTACCGGACCGAGCGCCCGCAGGACCGTCGACGTGGCAGTGTCGCCGGGAATTCGGCATGGTTTTTCAATTGGTTGAGCCATCGACTGCGGCACGCTCACCACACCCAGAATATCATTGGCGTCACGCACCAAAATGGCCCCGTCGCGAATAAGGGTATTGGAGCCGACATGGCGCGGATCCATCGGTGATCCGGGAACGACGAAGACGTCGCGGCCTTGCTCGGCGGCCCGCTGGGCGGTGATCAGCGAGCCGGATCGGGCGGCAGCCTCGATCACCACCACGCCGACGGAGAGGCCCGAGACGATGCGATTGCGCCGCGGGAAGGCGCGGGCCACCGGCGGCGCGCCGTAGGGCACCTCCGACAACAGCAGGCCGCTGCGGGCAATCTCGGCCTGCAGCCCCTGGTGTTCGGGCGGATAGATCTGGTCGATGCCGCCTGCCAGCACCGCCACGGTGCCCGTGGCCAAGGCGGCCTGGTGTGCGGCCGCGTCGATGCCGCGGGCGAGCCCGGAGGCGATGACGAAGCCGGCGGCGCCCAGGCAGGTGGCGAGTTCGGCCGCGAAGCGCCGTCCCGCCAGCGAGGCGTCGCGCGCACCCACGACGGCCAGCGCAGGACGCTGCAGCAAGTCGGCGCGGCCGATCGCCGAGAGGACAGGTGGCGCATCCGGCAGGGCGGAGAGGGCCGCGGGATAGGCGGCGTCTCCCAGCACGAGGAACCAGCCGCCGAGTCGGCGGAGCTGTTCTTCCTCGCGTTCGATGTCGGCATCGGAGACGACGGCGAGGGCGGCGCAGGCGCGTCGCGCCGAGCCGTGGTGGCTCAAGGCTTCCTGGAAGGCAACGGGCCCGATGCGCGGACTGCGCGCCAGCCGCAGGCGGGCACGTCGTTCGGCGGGGTCGAGATCGACAACCGGGGTACCATCGAACATGCGCACATCGTATCGTGTAAAATGATTGTGTAAATCAACTTGAAGTTGTTTTCCGGCAGGCCATCGCGATGGCGGCACCGAGCAGGGCCAGGACGAAGGCGAGCGGGCCGAAGCCGTCGAAGCCGTCGAAGGCGACGATCAGGCCGCCCAGCGCCGCCGCGCCGATCCAGCCCAGGCTGGCCGAGGCGCCGGTCAGGCCCATGACGGTGCCGCGCATCTGCTCGGGCACCGCGGCGTAGGTCGCCATCAGCGACGGCCGGCCGAGCGAATTGACGAAGACGTAGAGGAAGCCGAGCGCGACCGAGACCGCCGGGCTGGGGCACCAATAGAAGAGGGCGAGCGCGGCGACACCCGACGCCGCCATGCAGGCGGCATAGGTCATCAGCCGATCATGCAGCCGGTCGGCGAGCGGGCCGCCCATCAGGGTGCCGACGACGCTGCCGACGGCGAACACGGCGAGCGGCAGGGCGAGCTCGGCCAGCGACAGGCCATAGGTCACCTGCAGGAACGTCGCGTAGTAGACGGCCGCCAGCCCGTAGCAAATGCGCTCGGCAACCCCCGAGCCGAGCAATGCCCACAGTCGGGCCGACAACGCCGAATAGCCACCGCCCGCGGCCCCACGGGCGCCGCGCCGCCGTGTCGCCGGTACCGTGGCGAACAGCGCGATGCTCGCCACCGCGGCAAGCACGCCGACACAGACCAGCCAGCCGCGCCAGCCGATGATCGCGCCGACCGCCGCCGCCATCGGCACGCCGATCAGCAGGGTGAGCGACTGCCCGCTCATCACCCAGCCGAGTGCGCGGCCACGCTGGCGATCCTCGACATGGGCCGACACCTCGGAATAGATCACGCCGGTGAAGGTGCCCGCCGCCGCGCCGCTCAACGCCGCCCAGGCGGCCAGGGTGATGAAATCGCCCGACACCGCTTGAAGGACCATGGCGAGCGCCAGTACCAGCGGCGCCGTCACCAGCAGGATGCGTCGCCCGATTCGATCCGACAGCCAACCCGCTATGGCCGAGGTGAGGCCCCACGCGGTGGCAGTCAGCGACACCAGATTGGCGACCAGCGGCATCGTCACGTCGAGGTCGTGCGACATGTCGATCAGGAAAGGCGCGCGTGTCGTGCCGCTCGAGGTGGCCGCGAACGAGCCGAGGCAGGCGGCCGCGATCAACGCCCACGGCATCGCCTTTCCGATCCTGATGTCGCCGCCGGCATTCACGCGGGCGGGACCGTAGCGGCGGCCCCCCGGCCGGGCAATGGTCAGGGCGGGTACGCGCCATGACGTGGACGAACAGGTGGGTCGCGTCACCGCGCTGGCGACCGTCACGCCTTGCCGTGCTGGCCGATCTTGCTTTCGGTGCCGGCGAGCAGGCGGCGAATGTTCTCGTGATGGCGCAGCCAGACCAGTGGAACCATCGCCGTCACCACCGCCGCGATGCGAGGGTCGACGACGACCCAGGCGGCGACCGCACCGGCCACGACTCCCACCAACGCCGCCAGCGACGAGTAGCGGAAGAATGCCGCGATCAGCAGCCAAGTCATGCAGGCGACCGCGCCGATCGGCCAGGCCAGCGCCCACATCACACCGAGCGTGGTCGCCACGCCTTTGCCGCCATTGAACGACAGCCACACCGGGAACATGTGGCCAAGCACGGCGCCCGCCGCGGCTGCCGCTCCGGCGATGGGACCGAAGGTGCCGGCGATCAGCACGGCGGCAGCTCCCTTCAATGCGTCGAGCAGCAGCGTCGCGGCGGCAAGTCCCTTCCGGCCGGTGCGCAGGACGTTGGTCGCGCCGATATTGCCCGAACCGACGTTGCGAATGTCGCCGAGTCCGGCTGCCCGCGTCAGCAGCAATCCGAAAGGGATCGAACCCAGCAGATAGCCGAGGAGCAGCGGTGCTCCGATGTGCGTGGCGTGCCAGAGCATCGTGGTGCGCCTATGGCTTCAGCACGCGGCAGTTGGTGGAATCGACATAGGCCGTGGTCGGCGGGCCGATCAGTTCGGTGGTGATCTGCTCGCCCGGCGCGATGGTGGCCGGGCCGAAATACGCCTCGTCGACCGGTCGACCGGCGTTCATGAAGGTGCACTGCACCTGGGTGTCGAGCGGCCGCGGCGTGTTGGAGGTGATGATGATCGTCACCTGCCAGTAGCGCGAGTCGCCATAGGTCAGGTTGTTGGCCGCGAGGCTGACCAGCGGCTGAGGCTGCGAGAAATTCGGGATCGCCCGAGAGCCCGTGCGGCGCACCGGCGGCTGCGGCTTGGGCATCATGCCTTCGGGCGGACGATAGCCCGCCGATCCGCCGCGCGGATCGAAGGCTCGATCGGGATCGCCCGGTTGCGCCTGCGGCGACGGTGGCGCCAGCGGCGTCGGCCCCCCGGCACTTCCGCCGAGGGTGGCGGGCTGGCCGCCGGGCGTGGTGAGCGGGCGCGGCTCGGGCGCGGCGGTCTGCGGCGTCCCGGGCCGCAATGGCGTCGGGCCCGGCGCCGGGGCCTGCACGCCGCCGACCTGCGTCTGGAGCTTGTCGTAGCAGGCGAGACGGGCCTGCGTTTCGGTAATCTCGGCGCAGATCTGGATGTGGCGCGTGAGCGCGTCGAGCAGATCCTCGCGGGACGGATTGCGCTGCTGCGCCTGGCTCGCGTCTGCCACGACGATGGCCGCGACGCCGAGCAGGAGAATGTTGCGAATCGTCATCGATTGCCCTGCCATGGGAGGTCGTCCGACCATACCAGACCAAGTGGCGGTTTCGAGGCGCGAATCAGGCGGCCGCCGCCGCCGTCTGAAACGCATCGTCGCGATAGATCGTGCGGCCGGCGACGATCGTGGCCATGACACGGCCCTGCGTTGGCCGTTCGTCGAACGGCGAGTTCTTGGTCTTGCTCCAGAAATCGCCGCGATCGATCTTCCAGGCCCGCTCGGCATCGAACACGATCAGGTCGGCCGGCGCGCCCTTGGCGAGCTTGCCGCCCGGCAGGCCGAACAGCGCGGCCGGCGCAGACGACAGGCGCTGGAACAGGCGTGGCAGGGTGATCTCGCCGTTGTGCGCCAGCTCGAGGGAGATCGGCAGCAG
Organism: Enhydrobacter sp.; assembly: GCA_025808875.1. NCBI lineage: Bacteria > Pseudomonadati > Pseudomonadota > Alphaproteobacteria > Hyphomicrobiales > Enhydrobacter > Enhydrobacter sp. The sequence goes on from CP075528.1 coordinate 2,206,870, forward strand.
GGTCTCGAGCCCGATGCCGCCCGGCTCGGCCTGCGCGAAGGGGACGCGCTTGCTGTCCTGGTCCTGCGGGCGATGGTCCGACACGACGGCGTCGATGATTCCGGACTTCAGCCCTTCGACGACCGCCACGCGGTCCTTCTCGGAGCGCAATGGCGGCACCAGCTTGCCGAAGGTCCGGTAGTCGCCGACCGCCAGGTCGTTCAGCGCGAAATACGGCGGGGCAGTGTCGCAGGTGATCCTCAGTCCGCGTGCCTTCGCGCCGGCAATGGCTTCGACCGATTCGGCGGTCGATATCTTCGTGAGGTGCAGGCGCCCGCCGGTCATCTCGAGAAGACGGATATCGCGTTCGACCATCATCACCTCGGCGAGCGGCGGACAGCCCGACAGGCCGAGCCGGGTCGCCATCTCGCCGCTCGACATGTGGCCGCCCGACAGGGTGGGCTCTTGCGGCAGATGCACGATCAGCGCGTCGAAGGCCTTGGCGTAGTAGAGCGCGCGGCGCAGCACCTGGGCGCTGCCCACCGCGTGGTCGGCATCGGTGAAGGCGACGGCGCCGGCTTCGGCGAGCAGGCCCATCTCCGCCAGTTCCTTGCCCTCGAGTCCGGCCGTGAGCGCGCCGTAGGCATACATGTTGGCGAGCCGGATCTGGCGCGCGCGGCGGGCGACGAACTCGATCAGCGAGGCGTCGTCGAACGGCGGATCGTTGTCGGGCAGCAGCACCATCGACGTGATGCCGCCGACCGCCGCGGCCGACGCGGCGCTTTCCAGCGTCTCCTTGTGCTCCTCGCCCGGCTCGCCGGTGTGGACGCGCGCATCGACAAGACCGGGCGCGAGGTGAAGGCCGCGACAGTCGATCGACTGGATGCCGTAGGGCGCGCCCGAGGCGAAGAGATTCGGCCCGAAGTCGGCGATCTTGCCGTCGCTGATCAGGATCGCGCCGGTGTACTCGCTGTCGGCCGTCGGATCGACGATACGGGCGTTGATGTAGGCGGTCGAACCGGCGTGCGGCGGCGCGCCCTTCAGGATGTTGCCGTTCACGCGCTTCCTCCCCACGAAGTGGGGAGGTGGCCGAAGGCCGGAGCAGTCATGCCCCCTCCGCCCGCTACGCGGGCACCTCTCCTCGCAAGACGAGGGGAGGAACTCATGCGACTGCTCCCATGGCGTTGCGACGGCCGCCGATCAGCGCGTCGAGGCAGGCCATGCGCACGGTCACTCCCATCTCGACCTGCTCGTGGATGACGCTGCGGTCGAGGTCGTCGGCCACCTCGGAGTCGATCTCGACGCCGCGATTCATCGGGCCCGGATGCATGATCAGGGCGTCGGGCTTGGCGACCTTCAGCTTGTCGTGGTCGAGACCGAAGAAGCGGAAATATTCGCTGATCGACGGCACGAACGAGCCCTGCATGCGTTCGGTTTGCAGGCGCAGCATCATGACGATGTCGACGTCCTTCAGGCCGGTGCGCATGTTGTAGTGGACCTCGACCCCCATCCGGTCGATGTCGGTCGGCATCAGGGTCGGCGGGCCGACGACGCGCACGCGCGCACCCATGATGTTCAGGAGATGGATGTTCGAACGGGCGACCCTGCTGTGCATGATGTCGCCGCAGATCGCCACCAACAGGCCCTCGAGCCGGCCACGCCGGCGGCGGATGGTGAGCGCGTCGAGCAGCGCCTGGGTCGGATGTTCGTGCTGGCCGTCACCGGCGTTGATGACCGTGCAGTTGACCTTCTGCGACAGCAGATTGACCGCACCCGACTCCGCATGCCGCACCACGATGGCGTCGGGCCGCATGGCGTTCAGCGTCATCGCCGTGTCGAGCAAGGTCTCGCCCTTGCGCACCGACGAGGTCGCGACGTCCATGTTGATGACGTCGGCACCGAGTCGCTTGGCGGCGACCTCGAAGCTGGTGCGGGTGCGGGTCGAATTCTCGAAGAACAGGTTGATGACGGTGCGACCGGCGAGCAGGTCGCGTCGCTTGTCGAGCGAGCGATTCTGCACGATGTAGCTTTCGGAAAGGTCGAGCAATCCCGAGATCGTCTCAGGCGAAAGACCCTCGATGCCGAGCAGGTGGGGCAACCTCGGCACGCCCGTGCGTTTCTTTGTCACTAAAGCGCGACGTTAAGCACGCACGCGCGCCGCCCGCAAGGCGGCGTTTTGGTGGATAAGCGCCCCGCTTCAGTTCGGCCGTATATCGTCGCACGGCGCCACGGTCGCGGGTCCCGCCGGCGCCAGGAAGTCGGCCCAGATGGCGTTGTGGTGCGCGATGATCTGGTGCGCAGCGAGATGGGGCCGGTCGCTGGTCGTGTGACCGTCCGATGGCACGATCGTGCGCCAGCTGCGCGCGAGCGCGCTACGCACCGTCGTGTCGACGCAATAGTCGGTGGCGCAGCCGGTGACGATCAGGCGGCCGACGCGCCTCGCCAGCAGGAATTCCTGCAACGTCGTGTCCAGGAAGGCATCGCACGAGCGCTTGCGGATCACGGTGTCGCCTGGCTGAAAATCGAGTTCGTCGAGCAACTTCCATCCCGGCGCGTCGGGATGGTGAGGATCGCCGTCTGGCCCGTCGTGCTGGATGAAGACCACGGCGCCGCTTTGGCGCACTCCGGCGGCCAGACGATTGAGCCGTCGAACGAGCCCCGGTGTGTCGTAGCGGCGCGAACCCGGCCCGAACGAGCCCTTCTGCATGTCGATCACGATCAGGGCATCGGTCATCGGCGGTTCCTCATACAGCGGGTCGCGGTCCCGTATAGCGCGCGCGCGGCCGGATCAAGCCGCCGGTCGCGCCCTGTTCGAGGGCATGGGCGATCCAGCCGACGGTACGGCCCAGCAGGAACAGGGCGAGCGCCGAGTCCTCGGGTAGGCCGAGCGCGCGTTCGAGCGTCACCGTCGCGAAGTCGATGTTCGGCTTGCGCCCGGTCAGCCGTTCGGCCGCTTCCGCAATTCGCAGCGCAAGGGCGAGTTCAGACGAACCCGCCAGCCCTTCTCGCGCCATGTCGAGCAGCGTCTGCGCGCGTATGTCGCCGTCGGGATAGAGCGGATGCCCGAACCCCGGTGGGCGACCCGATGCCCCGATCCGTCGCCCGAGCTCGCCCTCGAGATCGGGTTCCCCTCGCAACTCATCGAACAAGGCGGCGACGCGGCGGGTCAGACCGCCGTGCCGCGGGCCGTTGATCGCCGCCAGGCCGGCCAGGGTCGAGGCATGGAGGTTGGCCCCGGTGGAAGCGACGACGCGGGCGGCGAAGGCGGATGCATTGAATTCGTGATCGGCCGACAGCACCAAGGCCGCGCGGAGCAGCGGCACGTGCTCGCGCGGCACGTTCCAGGCGGCGGCGAGCTGTTCGTGCACGGCGGCGGCCGAGATCGGTTCTCGGGTCACTGCCGCGGTCAGCAGGCGCAGGATGCGCACGCCGGTCTCGAGCATCGCGCCGTGATCCTCGACCCAGCTCGGATGATCCCAGCGCGCCGCCGCGGGCAACAGGATCAGGCAGCGGTCGATCTGCGACAGGCTCGCGGTGGCCTGCCAGGCGCTGCGCAACGCCGTCGACATCGCGGGCAGGTTGCCGGCGGCGAACGGGCGGTCGTCGCACTCCCACAGGAGCTGCGCGACCTGCTCGAGCGAGCTGCTGCGCGCGAGCCGGGCCGCGTCGTGCCCCCGATAGTAGAGGTGGCCGGCCTCGATCAGGGTGAGGGCCGATTCGAGCACCGGCGTTCCGAAGTCGAGCGCGTGCGCCGCGATCGCTTCGGCCTTGCGCCCGACATCGCGGCGGCGCTTGAGACGTGACACGTCGTCGGCCCGGTAGCGGCGCTCGCGTTGGCCGGGCGCCCCCTCCGAGCGCAGCAGGCCGCGACTCACATAGGCGTAGAGGGTCGCCGCCGACACGCCGAGCCGGCGCGCGGCCTCCTTGGAGCTCAGCCATTCCATGCTCATTTCTTATTATTGATCGTATCCATCAATATTGACAATATATATGACTGACCGGAAATACCTTCGAAGACAAGGAGGGATTCCATGCTGCAGACACGGGTGAACAGTGGCCTCGACGGCGTGGTCGTCGCCGACACCGTCATGAGCGAGGTCGACGGCGAGGAAGGCCGGCTGGTCGTGCGCGGCCACGCGCTCGAGGAACTGATCGCGACGCGCGGCTTCGAGGGTGTCGCCGCCCTGCTGTGGGAAGGTTTCGCCGAAGGCGGTGGCGACGAGACCGCGGTGCGACGCGGACTGGCGCAGGCGCGGCTGCGCACCCATGCCGACGTGCCCCGTCTGCTGGCCGCGGCCGCGGGTCTGACGCCGATCGAGGCCTTGCGCGTCGGTCTTGCGATGCTGTCCGACGGCGAACGCATGCCGCATCACTTCCTGGTGTGCGGCGCACTGCCGGTGTTTCTCGCGGCGTTGCTGAGCAGGGAGAGGGGCGTCGCGCCGTTGGCGCCCGATCCCGCGCTGACGACGGCGCAGGATTTCCTGCGCATGGTGCGCGGCCAGCGCGCCGGCCTGGCGTTCGAGAAGGCGCTCGACGCCTATCTCGCCACCATCGCCGACCACGGCTTCAACGCCTCGACCTTCACCGCGCGTGTCGTCGCCTCGACGCGGACCGGGCTCGTTTCGTCCGTCGTCGCCGCGCTTTGCGCCCTCAAGGGCCCGCTGCACGGCGGCGCGCCCGGCCCGGTGCTCGACATGCTCGACGAGATCGGCGACGCCGCGCGGGCCGAGGCGTGGTTCGACGATGCCTTCGGCAGGGGCGTGACGCTGATGGGCTTCGGTCATCGCATCTACAAGGTGCGCGACCCACGCGCCGACGTGCTGAAGCGCACCGTCGCCTCGCTGCCGGCGACGGCGGGACGGCTCGCCTATGCCAGCGCCGTCGAGCAGGGCGCCATCGCCGCCCTGCGCAAGCACAAGCCCGGCCGCCGGCTCGACACCAACGTCGAGTACTACACGGCGCTGCTGCTGGAAGCGCTCGAGATCCCGCGGACCGCCTTTACCGCGCTGTTCGCCGTCGGCCGCGTCGCCGGCTGGTGCGCCCACGTCTTCGAGCAGGAGAAGGCCGGTCGCATCATCCGCCCGCAATCCAACTACGTCGGGCCGCGTCCGTCCTGAGCGCGCGGCGTCACGGCCACATGCGGCGGAAGATGCCGTCGCGCCGCAGTACGTCGTGGCGCAGAACGGCCAGCACGTGCAGAGCGACCAGGGCGATCAGCAGCCGCGACAGGATGCGGTGGCTCGTGCGCAGGGCGGCGAAGAGCTGCTGGTCGCGCGGCACGAGGTCGGGCAGCGGCAGGATGCCGAACCACACCACGGCCACTCCGCCGGCCGAGCTCATGAGCCAGCCCGTGACAGGCATGGCGAGAAGCAGCGCGAGCAGGCTGCCATGGGCGAGCGGCGCGAGGCGCTTTTCCCACGGCGCGATCCGGTCGGGCAGGGGCGGCGGCGGGAAACGCCGACGCCAGAACAGGCGGGCGACAGTGAGCGCGAGAACGAGCAGGCCGATCCATTTGTGCCAGGCGTAGGCCTGCAGCTTGGGCAGGCCGAACGGCAAGCCCGTCATCCATAGCCCGACCATCAGCAATCCCAGCACCAGCAGCGCGGTCAGCCAGTGCAGGAGCTTGGCGAGCGGGTGGTGGCCCGGCTCAGCGCCAGGCATCGGTGCGGATCGTGATGTCGACGGTGTCGCCGACGACGTCGACGAACCTGGTCATGCCGAACTCGGAGCGTTTGATGCTGCCGGTGCCGCGGAAACGCGCATAGGGCCGGCCGGACGACGCATCCGCCCCGCGGTCGGTGACCGACACGTCGAGCGTCATCGGCCGGGTGACGCCGCGCAGGGTGATGAGACCCTCGACCTTCAGGGTCGTCTCGCCGGTGCGCTCGATGCGGGTCGAGCGGAAGCGCATTTCGGGGTGGTTGGCGACATCGAAGAAGTCGGGTTCCTTCAGCATCGCGGTTTGCTGGGCGTCGAGCATGTCGATGCTGGCGGTGCGCACCGTCACCTCGACGCTGCTGCGCGGCACGTTCGCCTCGTCGACATGGACGAAGCCGCGCCAGTCCTTGAAGCTGCCCGTGGTGCGGAAGATGCGCGAGTCGCCGATCGCGAAGTCGATGGTGCCGCGCCCGGCGCCGATGTTGAGGGGTTGCTCGGCACGCGCCGCCCGGAGGGCGGGAAGGCAGCACGCCAGCCCGCACAGCACGGCGCGGCGGGCGATGCTAGACCGCACGAACCTCGCGCTCCTCGTGGGTCGCGAAGAAGCGGCTGCCCACGCCGCGCTGGTTCTCATAGATCGAGCCCTGATGGTCGGCCGGGGGCAACGGCAGGCGCACCGGCGCGGCAGAGAGGCGCGGCTCGATGGTCGGCTCGCCGAGCACGAGGCGGCGATTGAAATCCTCGAAGTCGGCGACCCCGAGCAGCGGCCAGGCATCGGCCGCCGTGTATTCGTGCAGCAGCAGCCGACGCTGGCGATTGGAGCGGTTCAGCGCCGAGCCATGCACGAGCCGGGCATGATGGATCGTCATCGACCCCGCCGGGCCGGTGAGCGGCACGGCCTTGGAAAAATCCAGGCCGCAGGCCTCGGGATCCATGGCGCCGCAGAACCGGCCTTCGGCATGGTGATCGTAGGTGGGACCATGGTGCGTGCCCGGCAGCACGAGCAGCGGGCCGTTGTCGAGGTCGCAGTCGTCGAGGTAGATGCCGGTCGCCAGCACGTCGTCGTTGGTGTGCGGATAGAACGCCCAGTCCTGGTGCCACTCGACCGGCGAGCCGTAGCCCGCCGACTTCATGTTGAGCTTGCCGCCGTACAACCTGATGTTCGGCCCGATCAGCTGCGAGAGGATCGACGTGATCCTGGAGTCGCGTGTTAGCGCCCTGAAGAACTCGTAGCGCCGGAAGATCACCGGCTTGAGCCGGCGCACGCGCGGCAGCGCGGGGCTGTGGCTGGGCTCGAGATCGTAGAGGTCGTCGTTGGCCGCGACGCCGCGGGCCTCCTCGACGATCCGGTCGGTGAGGGCACGCAATTGGGCGAGTTGCTCGCCCTCGATCAGCCGCGGGATCACGAGGTAGCCGTCGCGGCGATAGGCTTCTATCTGGTCCGGCGTGAGCATGCGAAAGCATAGCACGAGACGGAGCCTTGGCCGATAATCACCAAATGGCGATCCGTGCCCTCTTTCCGACACAGGTCTATCGCGCCGCACTCGGCGGAAAGGGGTGGCCGCGTTTCCAGGCCGCGCTTGCCGACGAGTGCCGCAGCCTCGCCGTGTCGGACGCCGCCGGGCGGCGCTGGTCAGCGCGACACTATCTCGGTGGCTATACCTCCTATGGCTCGCTCGACCGCCTGCACCTCGTCTCCTCGCTGTTCGCCGACCTCGCGCGGCGCCTGCGGCCGCACGTCGAATCGTTCGCCCGCGCGCTGCACTACGATCTGCGCGGGCGCGCCCTGACGATGACCGACTGCTGGGTGAACGTCATGCCGGCGGGCGTGGTTCACTCGCTGCACCTGCACCCCGCCTCGTTCGTCAGCGGCACCTACTACGTGACGGTGCCGAAGGGAGCGGGGGCGCTGAAGTTGGAGGATCCCAGGCTGCCGGCCTTCATGGCGGCGCCGCCGCGCCGCTCGGACGCACCGGCCTCCCACCAACATTTCGTGAGCCTGCCCGCGCGGGCGGGCGACGTGATATTGTTCGAGAGCTGGCTGCGCCACGAGGTGCCGCCGGCGCGGTATGCCGGCGAGCGGATTTCGGTCAGCTTCAACTACGCCTGCGCCGCCAAGCCCCGACGCTGAGGACCCGCCCCATGCGCCTGCTGCTCGTCTGCCTGTCGCTGCTCCTCGCCGGCACCGCCGCGCGCGCCGACGACGAGATGCCGATCTTCGACGCGCACCTGCACTACAGCCACGACGCCTGGCAGGTCGTGCCGCCCGCGGCCTTCATCGAGATCCTCAGGAAGGCGGGCGTGCGCCGCGCCCTGGTGTCGAGCTCGAACAACGAGGGCACGCGCATGCTGCAGGAGGTCGCGCCCGAGCGCATCATCGCCGAACTGCGGCCGTATCGTTCGCGCGGCGAGCTTTCCTCGTGGCTGCGCGACACGACGGTCCTGCCCTTCCTCGAAGACCTGCTGGCGCGGCGCAAGTACGTCGCCATCGGCGAGTTCCACGTGTTCGGCGCCGACGCCGACCTGCCCAACGTGCGCGGCGTCGTGGCTCTGGCGAAGAAGCACGGCCTGTGGCTGCACTCGCACTCCGATTCCGCTGCGGTCGAGCGCCACTTCCAGCAGGATCCCGACGCCAAGGTGCTGTGGGCCCATTCGGGATTCGATTCTCCATCCAACGTGGCGGCGATGCTGCGACGCTATCGCAATCTCTACTGCGACCTCGCGTTCCTCACCGCGCACGCGTCGAACGGCAAGGTGACGACCGGCTGGCGCGAGTTGTTCCTCGAGTTCCCCGACCGCTTCATGGTCGGCACCGACACCTTCACGCCCGAGCGGCTGCATTACATCGTCGAACATGCGCGGTGGTCGCGTCAGTGGCTGTCGGACCTGCCGCGCGACGTCGCCGAGAAGATCGGTTTCCGCAACGGTGAGCGCCTGTTCGGCGGCTCGGGACAGTGAGGCGTCTCTGCGGACTTGTCGCTGCCCTGCTCTCGACGCCCGTCTGGGCCAGCTGTCCGCTCGACCCCGGCGTCGGCACCGGCTGGGTTGCCTTTTCCAACCACTACATGGTCGCCTTCCGGGCCGATCCTCTGCGAGTGGAGACGGGTGTGCCGTTCGCGCTGGTCATGAACGTCTGCAGCAAGAACGGGCAGCCGGCGGAACTGGTGGCGGTCGACGCCTGGATGCCCGAGCACAGGCACGGCATGAACTACAGGACGACGATCGTGCCCGGACAGGACGGCCGCTACAGGGTCGAGGGCCTGCTGTTCCACATGCCCGGCCGCTGGGAGGTGAATTTCGACGTTCGCTCCGGCGAGGAAACGGAACGGCTCAGTCACGACATCCTGCTCAACTGACGTGCGCCTTGCTGTCGCTGCCGGCGTTCGTGACGATGCTCGTGTTGGCGCTCGCCGCCGCGCCTGCAACAGCGCGCGATACGGTTCACTGGACCGAGCCGGAGATTGCGCGGATCGCGAGCCACGGCCCGTGGCCGCCGGGGCCGGTGCGCGATCCGTCGAACCGTGTTGTCGGCAAGCCCGAAGCGGTCGCGCTGGGCCACCGCCTGTTCGACGATTCCCGTCTGTCGGCGGACGGCCGCATGGGCTGCGCCGATTGCCACCAGCCCGGCCGCGACTGGCGCGATGGCAGGCCGCTCGCGCGAGCCGGCGCCGAGCTGGACCGGCGCACGCAGTCCCTGTGGAACGTCGGCTATCTCCACTGGTTCGGCTGGGATGGCGCGGCCGACTCGCTTTGGATGCAGAGCCTGCGCCCGATCCTCGATCCGCGCGAGATGGGCGGCAGCCTGGCGGCGGTCGCCTCGCTGATACGCTCCGATCGTCAGTTGAGCTGCGGCTACGAGCGGGCGTTCGGTAGTGCACCGCCGTCCGAGGACGAGAAGGTCGTCGTCGATGTCGCCAAGGCGCTGGCGGCGTTCCAGGCGACACTGGTCTCGCCACGCACGCCGTTCGACGACTTCCGCGATGCGCTGGTCGCCGGCGACGCGGTGCGCGCCACCGCCTACCCGCAGGCGGCACAGCGCGGCCTCCGGATCTTCATCGGCAAGGGCGATTGCAGCACCTGCCATGTCGGGCCGCTGTTCACCAACGGCGAGTTCGGAGATGTCGGCATCCCGTTCTTCCGCAAGGACGGCAGCGTCGATCCCGGCCGCTTCGGCGGGTTGGAGAGGCTGCGGGCGAGTTCCTTCAATCGCCTCGGCGCGCACAGCGACGATGCCTCGGGGCGGGGCGCGATGCGCACGCGCCATGTCGAGCGCCAGCATCGGAACTACGGCGAATTCCGCGTGCCCGGCCTGCGCCAGGTCGGCCGCACGGGGCCCTACATGCACAACGGCAGCGTGGCGACGCTGGAGGACGTGGTGAAGCACTATTCGGAGGTCAGCCCCGACCGCCTGCACAGCGACGGCGTGCCCCTGGTCCGGCCGCTCGGACTGTCGAGCGAGGAGCGCTCCGATCTCGTCGCCTTCCTGCGCTCGCTCGACGCCGAGGTTCCGCCGATGCCGCCGCCGCCGGACTTGTGTCCTTGAGCCCGGCGGCGGATCAACGCAGGCGGGCGAGGGCGCTTTCCAGGATCCAGGCGGCTGCCGCCGCGTCGACACGTTCTGCGCGTTTGGCGCGGCTCATGTCGTAGTCGTCGATCATGCCGCGGGTGACGGCGGCCGTGCTCATGCGCTCGTCCTGGAACGCGATGGGCAGGGTGGCGAGTTCTGCCGGCCCGTGCAGGGCAATGTTGACGGCGAACTGGCGCACCGACTGGCAGCGCGGTCCCTCGCTACCGTCCATGTTCAGCGGCAGGCCGATCACGAGCCCCTTGATCTGGAACTGTCGTGCGAGATTGGCGAGCGAGTCGAGATCGGCACGGAGCTTGCCGCGCTTCACCGTCGAGTGAGGCGTTGCCAACCGCCTGGTCACGTCGGAGGTCGCAATACCGATCGTCTTGCTGCCGACGTCGAGACCCATCAGGCGGCCGTCCCCGCCGAGGCTCGTGCCGAATTCGTCGAGTGTCAGGACAGCCATGAAACGACGTCATCCGCGATGTCGCGCCATCCCGGCTGGCCGAGCACCCAATGGCCCTGCCCGGCATATTCCCGGTAGTGCGCCCTCGGGCCGAACAGGCGCGCCGCGCGGCGGACGACGCCGGGCGGCGTCAGCTTGTCCTTCTCCGCGGCCACGAAAAGCAAGGGAACGGTGACGCTTTTCGGATCGACCTTTGCGGCACGCCGCGAATCGAGCCAAGGCAGGGCGATCTCGAACAGCGCGCGTCCTGATTCATGGACGAAGGCTTCGGCGAGCGGTGTCGCCTCGGCCGGGTCCATGGTGTTGAAGGTATAGGCGAGTGACTCCGCCGTGGTCGCACGATGCGGCTTGCGCCACCAGCCCCAACTCAACTGGGTGCGCGCAAAGGCGGCGAGGTTCGAGGGGCGGATTGCGATCACGCTGGAAGGCGGCGCGGGGGTCAGCAGTACGCCCTTCGCGGCGAGCCCGCGCGCGCACAGCAGCAGGGCCAACAGTCCGCCCATCGAATGGCCGATCACGACCGGCTTCTCCGGCAGCTTGCGGATTTCCGCCTCGAGGTCGGCGATGTAGTCGAGCAGGCTGGTGGTGCCGAGACCGGCGGGGGCGACATGCGGCGGCGCGTCGTGATGGCGCAGGTCGGGAACCACCGTCTGCCAACCATGAGACTGGAGGAAGCCGCTCCAGTTGTTCCAGACGGCGGACGTCCCCCACATGCCGTGGATCACAAATGCCAAGCCAGCCATGTACGCGGTTATAGGCTGACAGCCACGACAGGCAAGGTATGGTCGGTTCGTGTCGGAAATCTTCTATGTCCTGCTCGCGATCGCCGTCGTCCTGACGATCGTCAGCCTGCTGGTGCCCTTGGCGGAGCGGCTGCGGCTGCCGCATACCGTGCTTCTCGCGGTCACCGGCGTGACTCTGGGTCTGACCGGTTCCTGGTTCGCACGGGACGGCGTCAAGCTAGGCCCGGTGGGCGATCTTTTTGCCGGTCTCGAGCAGCTCGAGGTGGGCACCGACTACTTTCTGCCGCTCTTCCTGCCGCCGTTGCTGTTCACCGCCGGCCTGATGATCAACGTCCGACGGCTATGGGACGAAATCTCCGCCGTCCTGCTGATGGCGATCGTGGCGGTGGTGGTGTGCATCGTCGTGGTGGCGGGCGTGGTACACGTCGCCACCGGCGTCGACATCGTCGTGTGCATGCTGCTGGGGGCGATCGTCTCGACGACCGACCCGGCGGCGGTGATCGGCATCTTCCGCGACGTCGGCGCTCCCAAGCGACTCTCGATCCTCGCCGAGGGCGAGTCGTTGTTCAACGACGCGGTCGCCATCGCGACCTTCACCTTCTGCATCCAATTCCTGGCGGCGAGGGCGTCGCCGGAAGTCTCGGGCGTTGCGTCTGAAGGGCTGGCAGGCCTCGTCCACCATTTCGTCTACGAGTTCATCGGCGGCATAGTTTTCGGCGTGCTGATCGCGCGAGCTGCCGTTTTCATTCTGCCGCGTCTTGGGCATTCGAACGCGGCGATCGCCTCGGTGACGGTGAGCCTCGCTTATCTCAGCTATCTGATCGCCGACCACTACCTCCAGGTTTCGGGTGTCGTGGCGGTCGTCATGGCGGCGCTCACCATCGCCGCCTACGGTCCCACCCACCTCCATCCGCGGCAGTGGACGGCACTGCAGCAGATCTGGCACCAGCTCGAGTTCTGGAGCAACTGCCTGATTTTCGTGCTGGCCTCGATGGTGGCGGCGACGGTGCTGCCGCGAGTCGGCTGGTTCCACGTCTGGGGCATGTGCGCGGTCGCGGCGGGCGCGATGCTGGCGCGCACGCTGGTGGTGTTCGGCATGCTGCCGGTGCTCGAGCGCGTCCGCTTCGTGGCGCCGGTCGACGTCCGCTACAAGACGATCCTGGTGTGGGGTGGGTTGCGCGGTGCCGTGACGATCGTACTCGCGATGGTCGCCGCGGGCGACGATCGCCTGCCGCAGTCGATTCGCGAATTCACCGCCTTGCTGGCCATCATGTTCGTGTTGTTCACGCTCTTCGTGAACGCAACCAGCCTCGGTGTCGTCATGCGCCTGCTCGGGCTCGACAAGCTGACCCATCTGGAGCTCGCGTTGCGCGACCGCGTTCTGGCGCTCTCGCGCATCAACGCCGAACGCCACCTCGAGGAGGTGATGCGGCGGCACAATGCGCTCGTCGACGGCATCGACGTGGATCCGGCGTCGGCCGGCGAGGCCAAGGTCGACGATACGCCGCCCGATCTGGCGCTCAGCCTGGAAGAGCGGCTGAGGGTCGGCCTGCTCACGCTCTGCACGCAGGAAAAAGAGCTCTACCTCGAGCTGTTCGAGCAGCAGACATTGTCCCGCCGGATGATCGCACGCTTCACGGCGCGGGCCGACCGCCTGATAGACGCGGTTCGCGACGGTGGCGCCACGGCTTATGTCGAAACCCTGCAGAAGTCCGCGCTGCCCGACCATTGGTTCCGGCTGGCTCTCTGGGCGCACCGCCGTCTGGGCTACGAGCATGCGCTGACGCGCGAACTCGCCGACCGCTTCGAAACCCTCATGGTCTCGCAGGACGTCCTGGCAGAGCTCGCCGTCTTCAATCTGCAGTCGGTGGCCGACCTGGTGGGACGGGAAGCCGAGGAGCGGCTCGGGCAGATGATCGACAATCGCCGCCGCTTCGTCGACGATGCCTTGCGGGCGCTGTCGCTGCAGTATCCGGGCTACGCCACCGCGATCCGGGACCGTCAACTCGAGCGCGCCGCGATCCGCTTCACGTCCATGGAGTATGCCCAGCGCCTGCGCGATTCGGTGATTAGCCGTGAAGTCTACGATGACCTGCGTGAGGAACTGAACGAGCGACGCAAGGCGGTGAGCGGCGACCTGCCGCTCGATCTCGGACTCCAATTGGCCGGCATGATCGAGCGCGTTCCGTTGTTCTCGGGGCTCGATGCGCAGGCGGTGCGTGAACTAGGGAAGAGTCTGCGGCCGGTCGTTGCGCTGCCCAATGAGAAGATCGTCGCGAAAGGGGGAGCGTCCGACGCGATGTACTTTATCGCGGCAGGCGCGGTGACAGTGCATGCGGCGGGGCGGCCGATCGTGCTCAGGGAAGGTGCGTTCTTCGGCGAGATGGGGCTGCTGAGCGACCAGCCGCGCAACGCCGACGTCGTTTCCCACGGCTACAGCCACCTGCTGATGCTGTCGCGGCGGGACTTTCGGGCGCTCCTCGGCAAGCGGCCGGACGTGCGCGGCGAGATCGAGGCCATGGCTGCGCGCCGTGTCGCCGAGAACGAGGGTCAGGCATCGCCGTAGTCGGTTGCCCGAGCGGCCCAAACCCTGTACCAACCGCGCCGGATTTGGATCGCGGAGCAGAGGATGTCGCTCGACAAGGACACGGTGGCGCGCATCGCGCGGCTCGCCCGTCTGAAGGTGCCAGAGGAGGAACTCGCGCCGCTGGCCAGCGAGCTGTCTGGAATTCTCGCCTGGATCGAGCAATTGAACGAGGTCGACACCGGCAACGTCGAGCCGTTGTCGAGCGTCTCCGACGTGACCCTGCCGATGCGCGCCGACAAGGTGACCGACGGCGGCATCGCCGGGAAGGTTCTGGCCAACGCCCCGGGCGGTGCGGTCTATATAGAACCGACCGACAAGAACGCCGGTGGCTTCTTCACCGTGCCGAAGGTGGTGGAATAGGCATGGCCGCTCTCACCGATCTCACCGTCGCCGGCCTTCTGGAGGCGATGAAGAGGAAAGAGGCGAGTGCCGTCGAGGTGGCGGACGCGCACCTCAGGAAGCTCGACGAGCATCGTGCGCTCAACGCCTTCATCAAGGAGACGCCGGACCGGGCGCGCGAGATGGCCAAGGCCTCCGACGCGCGTCGCGCCAGGGGCGAGGCGGGCCTGCTCGAAGGCGTGCCGCTCGCCATCAAGGATCTGTTCTGCACCGACGGCGTGCAGACGACGGCCGCCTCGCACATCCTCGAAGGCTTCGTGCCCCAGTACGAGAGCACGGTGACCGCCAATTTGTGGAAGGCGGGCGCCGTCATGGTCGGCAAGACCAACCTCGACGAGTTCGCCATGGGCTCGTCGAACATGACGAGCCATTTCGGCGGCGTGGAGAATCCGTGGAAGCGCCGCGGCGACAACCGCAAGCTGGTGCCCGGCGGCTCGTCGGGCGGGTCGGCGGCGGCGGTCGCGGCCTACATGGTGCCGGGCAGCACCGGCACCGACACCGGCGGCTCGATCCGCCAACCGGCCGCGTTCTGCGGCATCGTCGGGCTGAAGCCGACCTACGGCCGCTGCTCGCGCTGGGGTGTCGTGGCGTTCGCGAGCTCACTCGACCAGCCCGGACCGTTCGCGCGCACTGTCGAGGACGCGGCGATCCTGCTGCAGGCGATGGCCGGGCACGATCCCAAGGACTCGACCTCGGCGCCGTTGCCGCTTCCCGACTTCGTCGCTGCCGCGCGCAACCCCGACATCAAGGGCATGAAGGTCGGCATTCCCAAGGAATACCGCGTCGACGGCACATCGCCCGAGATCGTGGCGCTGTGGGACAAGGGCATGGCGATGCTGAAGGCGGCGGGGGCACAGCCCATCGAGGTGTCGCTGCCGCACACCAAGTACGCCCTGCCGGCCTACTACATCGTGGCGCCGGCGGAGTGCTCGTCCAACCTCGCGCGCTACGACGGCGTGCGCTACGGCCTGCGCGTGCCCGGCAAGGACC
This sequence comes from Enhydrobacter sp., assembly GCA_025808875.1. Lineage (NCBI taxonomy): Bacteria > Pseudomonadati > Pseudomonadota > Alphaproteobacteria > Hyphomicrobiales > Enhydrobacter > Enhydrobacter sp. The sequence continues at coordinate 2,222,259 of CP075528.1, forward strand.
TGATCGAGATGTACCAGAACACGCGCGGGGCGGGCTTCGGCAAGGAAGTGCGCCGGCGCATCATGATCGGCACCTACGTGCTGTCGGCCGGCTACTACGACGCCTATTACAAGAAGGCGCAGCAGATCAGGTCGCTGATCGCGCGCGACTTCCGCGAGGCCTTCGAGAAGTGCGACGTGTTGCTGACGCCGACGGCGCCGACCGCGGCCTTCGCCGTCGGTGAGAAGATGGACGATCCGGTGACCATGTACCTCAACGACATGTTCACCATCCCTGCCTCGATGGCGGGCCTGCCCGGCATTTCGGTGCCGGCCGGCCTCGACAAGGACGGCCTGCCGCTCGGCCTGCAACTGATCGGCCGCGCCTTCGACGAGGAAACGATGCTGCGCGCAGCGGTAGCGCTCGAGAAGGCGGCGGGATTCACGGCAAGGGCGGCGGGGTACTAGGCGCGGGAGGAAAAGTAAGGGATGTCGCTGGATCTATACATTGCATATCTCTTCGCGTGCCTGATCGTAGTCATTGTCCCAGGTCCGACGGCGACATTGATACTCGCCAACTCCATTCGTCACGGTATGCGGGCCGGACTGATGAATGTGCTCGGTACGCAGATTGGTCTTGCGATCATGATCGGCTTGGTGGGCATCGGCCTGACGTCGCTGATCGAGGCGATGGGACAATGGTTCGACTGGCTACGACTCGTCGGCGCGGCCTACCTTGTGTGGTTGGGATGGCGGATGATCCGTTCTGGCAGTGTCGGCAAGGAAGTCCCGGCTCCCCGGCCGCCGAGCAGCGGGTTTGTGAGCCAGGGTATGTTGGTGGCGCTTAGCAATCCAAAGACACTGCTGTTCTTTGGCGCTTTCTTCCCGCAGTTCATCGATCCGGCGCGCGATCACGGTCTGCAGATCCTGATCATGGGGCTCACGGCAATGCTTCTTGCGGCCCTCTCCGATAGCGCCTACGCCATCGCCTCGGGCCGAGCCGGTCGCGTCCTTTCCGCCCATCGAGTGCGTATGGTGTCGCGTGTCGGCGGCGGAATGTTGATTGGTGGCGGCCTATGGCTGGCGTTCACCCGACGCTGACGGTTACACTCTCGCCAATTGGGGAGTGAACCATGGCCGACTACGATCTGGTTGTGCGCGGCGGGTCCGTTGCTGACGGCACGGGCGCGACGCTGCGCGAGGCCGATGTCGCGGTGAAGGACGGAAGGATCGTCGCCGTCGGCAAGGTGAGCGGCCAGGGCCGCGAGGAGATCGATGCGCGTGGTCTTCTGGTCACCCCGGGTTTCGTCGACATCCACACGCACTACGACGGCCAGGCGACCTGGGACTCCCGGCTGCAGCCCTCGAGCTGGCATGGCGTCACCACGGCGGTGATGGGCAACTGCGGGGTCGGTTTCGCGCCGGTGAAGGTCGAGGATCGCCAGCGACTGATCGAACTGATGGAAGGTGTCGAGGACATTCCTGGTGCTGCGCTCGACGAGGGCCTCGCATGGTCGTGGGAGTCCTTCGGACAGTATCTCGATGCACTCGAGGCGCGGCCGCGCGACATGGATCTCGGCGCGCAACTGCCGCACGGCGCGTTGCGCGTGTTCGTCATGGGCGAGCGCGCCGCGCGGCTGGAAGAGGCGACCGAAGCGGAGGTCGCGCAGATGCGGTCGCTGGCTGCCGGAGCGATGCGTGCCGGCGCGCTCGGCTTCTCGACGTCGCGCACATTGAACCATCGCACCGTGAAGGGCGACCCGACGCCGTCGCTGCGCGCCTCCGAAGCCGAGTTGCTGGGCATCGCGCTCGGCATGAAGGATGCGGGGTCGGGCGTGATCGAATTCATCTCCGACTTCAACACGCCGGACCCCGAGAGCGAGTTCGCGATGATCGATCGCCTGCTGACGGCGTCGGGCCGTCCGTTCTCGGTGTCGCTGGCGCAGCGCCATTCCCGGCCCGACGGCTGGCGCCGTTTGCTTGGTCTGGTCGAGGGGCTGGCCGTCAAGGGACACTCGGCCAAGGCGCAAGTGGCACCGCGGCCGATCGGCGTGCTGCAGGGCCTGCAAGCGAGTCGTATCCCGTTCTCGATGTGCCGTTCCTACAAGGAGATCGCGCACAAGAGCGTCGCCGAGCGCCTGTCGATCCTGCGCGACTCGGCTTTTCGTGCAAAGCTGCTCGCTGAAGCGCGCCAGCCGCTGCGCTCGGAGATGGCCGCACGGCTTGCCGACTACGATCGCATGTTTCCGCTCGGTGACCCGCCGGACTACGAGCCACCGCAGGAAAGCTCGTTCGGTGCCCGCGCGCGTTGCGAGGGCCGCGATCCGCGCGAAGTCATCTACGACTATCTCATCGAAGGCGACGGCCGGAACTTCATCTTCTCGCCCTTCGCCAACTACGCCGCCTACAACCTCGATTGCTGCAGCGAGATGATGCAAAGCCCGCACACGCTGATCGGGCTCGGCGACGGCGGTGCGCATGTCGGCCTGATTTCCGACGGTTCGTTTCCCACCTCGCTGCTGGCGCACTGGGGACGGGACCGCAGGAGCGGGCGGCTCGATGTGGCGTGGCTGGTCAAGCGCCAGACGCTCGACAATGCGCGCGCCGTCGGTCTGCACGACCGCGGCGTCGTTGCGCCCGGAAAGAAAGCCGATCTCAATGTCATCGACTTCGGCAAGCTGCGCGTCGAGGCACCGGTGATGAGGTGGGACCTGCCGGCCGGCGGCAAACGGCTGCTGCAGCGCGCGACCGGCTATCGCGCCACGGTCGTCTCGGGCGAAGTCACCTATCGCGACGGCGAACCCACGGGCGCCCTGCCAGGCAGACTGGTCAGGGGCCCGAGGGCGGCGTGATCAGCCCGCCGTGATCTTGTTTTCCTTGATCACCTTGCCCCAGACTTCGAGCTCCTTCTTGATGAAGGCTTGGAAGTCCGCCGTCGAGGGCAGCGTGATCTCCATGTCGTACAGGCCGACGAACTTGTCGGTCACGTCCTTCTCGCGCACCGCCTTGCTGATCGCCGCGTGCATCTTGTCGACGATCGGCTGGGGTGTGCCAGCGGGCGCATAGACGCCCCACCATGAGTACGACGGCAGCGACTTCACGCCCTGCTCGGTGAGTGTCAGCGTATCGGGCGCAAGCGCGCTGCGCTTGGCGCCGGTGACGCCCATCAGCTTCAATTTCCCTCCCCGGACGTGCGGCATCATGTTGGCAAGGCTCGTGACCGTGAGGTCGATGTTGCCGGCGAGCGCATCCTGATAGAGCGGTCCGCCTCCCTTGTAGGGGATGTAGTTAAGCTGGAATCCGTTCTCCGACTGCAGGAAGGCGATGAAGATCTGGGCAAGGCTCGAACCCAGCGAACCAATGGCGATCTTGCCGGGTTCGGCCTTGGCCGCCTTGATGGCCCCGGCGAAATCGTTGTAGGGGCGCGACGGATGGGCGGCGATGCCCTGCGCGCTGCGGCCGATCTGTGTCACCGGCATGAGCTGATTGTCCTTGTAGGGCATCTGCTCGTTCAGCAGCGGATTGATGATGTGGTTGTCGAACACGAACAGCCATGTCTGGCCGTCCGGCGGCGAATTGGCGGCGACCGCCGCGCCGACCATGCCGCTGCCGCCCGCCTTGTTCTCGACCACGATGTTCCAACCGGTCTGCTCGGTCATCTTCGCCTGGATGATACGGGTGATCGGGTCGGTCGAGCCGCCGGGCGGGAACGGAACGACGAATTTGACGGTGCCTTTGGGCCAATCGGATTGGGCGCGCGCGATCGCAGGCGCACCGAGAGTCGCGGCAACTGAGCCGGCCAAGACGGCGCGGCGACGCAATACAGACATTTTACAACCTCCCAGGTATTTATTTATTTGCATGGGGAGCCTATCCCGTTGCGGCCGGCCTGCAAGGGGAATTAGTCGTCGTCGACGTGCTCGAGCCGGTGTTCGGTCACGGCTTGGCCGATGTCGTCATGCGCACGGCTGACGACCGCCGATCCGGCGGGCGCCGCAAGCATGGACAGGCCCGGCGCAAGCCCCTATTTAGCCGCCATGTCACTCCTGAAGGGCGAAACGGGCGATTGGGAGATCGTGCTCGGGCTGGAAGTCCACGCCCAAGTTGTCTCCGACGCCAAGCTGTTCTCCGGCGCGCCGACGGCGTTCGGCGCCGATCCCAACACGCAGGTGTCGCTGGTCGACGCCGCCATGCCGGGCATGCTGCCGGTCATCAACGAGCGCTGCGTCGAGCAGGCGGTGCGCACCGGTCTCGGTCTCAACGCCCGGATCAATCTGCGCTCGGTGTTCGATCGCAAGAACTACTTCTACGCCGATCTGCCGGCCGGCTATCAGATCTCGCAGTACAAGGATCCGATCGTCGGCGAAGGCGAGATCGAGATCGACCTCGAGGGCGGCAAGACGCGCACCATCGGCATCGAGCGACTGCATCTCGAGCAGGATGCCGGCAAGAGCCTGCACGACCAGCATCCGTCGCAGACTTATGTCGACCTCAACCGCTCGGGCGTGGCGCTGATGGAGATCGTCAGCAAACCCGACATGCGCTCGGCCGACGAGGCGGCCGCCTATCTCGCCAAGTTGCGCTCGATCGTACGCTATCTCGGGACATGCGACGGCAACATGGACGAGGGGTCGATGCGCTGCGACGTCAACGTGTCGGTGCGCAAGCCGGGCGGCGCACTCGGCACGCGCTGCGAGATCAAGAACGTCAACTCGATCCGCTTCGTCAGGCAGGCGATCGAGTACGAGGCGCGCCGTCAGGTCGAGATCATCGAGGGCGGCGGCAAGATCCAGCAGGAGACTCGGCTGTTCGATCCGGGCCGGGGCGAGACGCGCTCTCTGCGCTCCAAGGAGGACGCGCACGACTATCGCTACTTCCCCGACCCCGACCTGCTGCCGCTGGTACTGACGCAGGACTATGTCGACGGCATCAGGGCGACCCTGCCCGAGCTTCCTGACGTCAAGAAGAACAGGTTCACCGAGGAATACGGCCTGTCGATCTACGATGCCGGTGTGCTGGTGGCCGAGAAGGAGACGGCGGAATTCTTCGAGACCGTCGCCAGGGGGCGCGACGCCAAGCAGGCGGCCAACCTGGTGACGGGCGACTTCTTCGCCATGCTCAACAGGCGCGGCGTCGGCATCGGCCAGTCGCCGGTCAGCGCCGACCATCTCGGCAAGCTGCTCGACCTGATCGCCGACGGCACGATCTCCGGCCGCATCGCCAAGGACCTGTTCGTCGTCATGGAGGAGACCGGCAAGGATCCCGCGGCGCTGGTCGAGGAACGCGGCCTGAAGCAGGTCACCGACACCGGCGCCATCGAGGCCGCGATCAAGGCGGTGATCGACGCCAACCCCGACAAGGTTGCAGCCTACAAGACCAAGCCGACGTTGTTCGGCTGGTTCGTCGGCCAGGTGATGAAGGCGACCGGCGGCAAGGCCAACCCGAAGGCGGTCAACGAGACCCTGAAGAAGATGCTGGACGGCTAAGCACCTCGGCGCCGGGCTCGGGAGCGGCGGGTCCGCTGCCCGGTGTCTGCGGCTGCCTGGGGGCCTCGGGTGAGTGGATCGGTTCGGCCTGTGCACGCTGTTCGGCCGGCTTGACGAACCGGGTCAGGTTGAAGGCCGTGTTGATCAGCGCGACGTGGCTGAAGGCTTGCGGGAAATTGCCGATCTGGCGCTTCGCGGTCGTGTCGTACTCCTCGGCCAGCAGGCCGAGATCATTGCGAACCGCCAGCAGACGCTCGAATAGGCGCTCGGCGTCGGCGTGCCGTCCGATGGAGACATAGGCGTCGGCGAGCCAGAAGCTGCAGGCCAGGAACGCGCATTCGCCCGGCCTCAAGCCGTCATCGACCTGCACCGTGTCGTAGCGCAGCACGAAGCCGTCGACGCAGAGTTCGCGCTCGATCGCCTCGACCGTGCCGATGAAGCGTGGATCCTGCGGCTCCACGAAGCCGACCTCGGCGAGCAGGAGCAGGCTGGCGTCGAGCGAGGCCTCGTCGTAGGCGGCGCGGAAGCAGTTGTGCTCGCGATCGAAGCCGTGCTCGCAGACTTCGGCATGGATCCGATCGCGTGTCGCCCGCCAACTTTCGACCGGTCCGTCGAGGCCATGACGCTCCACCGCCTTGACGGCGCGGTCGAGGGCGACCCAGGCCATGACCTTCGAGTAGGTGAAGTGCCGGGGCGGGCCACGGACCTCCCAGATGCCGTAGTCGGGCCTCGTCCAGTTTCGCGCGACGTGATCGACGAGTGCCTTCTGGAGTTCCCAGCCGCTCTCGGTCGGGGCGATCTCGCCCTGGCGTGCCTGCTCGAACGTATCCATCAGCTCGCCATAGACATCGAGTTGGAATTGCTGGTGAGCGGCATTGCCGACGCGCACCGGCCGCGAGCCGAGATACCCCGGCAGCCAGTCCACCGACCATTCCGTGAGGCGGCGCTCGCCCTTGAGGCCGTACATGATCTGCATGTCGGACGGCGAACCGGCGACCGCGCGTTGCAGCCAGTCACGCCACGACGAGGCTTCGTCGTAGACGCCGGCATTCATCAGCGCCAGCAGGGTCAGGGTGGAATCGCGGATCCAGCAATATCGGTAGTCCCAGTTGCGCGCACCCCCCGCCAGTTCGGGAAGCGACGTGGTGGGAGCGGCCACGATGCCGCCGCTCGGGGCATAGGTCAGCGCCTTCAGGGTGATGAGCGAACGCCGCAGGGCCTCGGAGTAGGGGCCTCCGGTGCGGGTGCGCGCCGTCCAGTCGCGCCAAAAAGACTCGCACTCGGTCAGTGCGTCGCGGCCGTCGATCGGCGGCGGCGGCGGCAGGTGCGATGGCGTATAACTCAGGGCGAATGGAACCGTCTCGCCTTCATGAACGGTGAAGTCGGCGACGGTGGTGAAATCCCGTCCCTTCAGACGAACCGGCGCGCGCAGCAACACCATGTCGGGCCCGGCGACCGCGCGCAGCGTCTTGTCCTCCAGCGACGTGACCCACGGCCTCGTGCAGCCGTAGCCGAAGCGCAGCACCAGCTCGAGTTTCATCTCGACCGTGCCGCGCTCGCCGACGACCAGGCGCACCAGGTCCGACGTGCGCTCCCGCGCCAGCATGAAGTCGATCAGTCTCGCCGTGCCGGTCGGCGTCTCGAAACGGGTCTCGAGCACCAGCGTGTCGGTCCGATAGCGCCGTGTCACGTCGACCGCTTCACTTCGCGGCGCGATCAGCCAGCGGCCGTTGCCGGCGTCGCCGAGAAGGGCCGCGAAGCAGGCGTCTGAGTCGAAGCGCGGCCAGCACAGCCAGTCGATCGAGCCACTGCGGCAGACCAGTGCGGCGGTCTGGCAGTCGCCGATCAGCCCGTAGTTCTCGAGCGGTGCGTTCATGGTCCGTCTCCGTCAAACGTCAGCACTACCTTGACGTCGCCGGAGCGGCGTTCGAAGGCCTCGTGCCAGCGCGCGAGCGGAACACGCCGCGTGATGAGTCCGGCCAGCCAGTCCGGATCGGCCATGGCAAGCGACCGCTCGGCCAGTTCATAGTGCCGGCGGTTGGCATTGACCGATCCGAAGACCAGGTCGTTGCGCAGCACCATACTGCGATTGAAGGCGCCGGCATCGAACGGCAGGGCTTGGCCGGGGCTCGATATCCCGGTGAGGCAGACGATTCCCGCGCTCGACGTCCGTGACAGCATATCGACGACGACGGCTGGCGCGCCGGTGCACTCGATGACGATGTCCGGTGCAAGGTCGTCGGGAATATCGATCGCATGATGGGTGCCGCCCAATGCACGCACGAGCCCGGGCTTCGGGCCGGCGCGATTGCGGTCGAAGACATGCAGATCGAGGCCGCGCTGGCGCGCCATCAGGGCAGCGAGCAGACCGACCGGGCCCGCGCCGGTGACCAGGACGCTGCGGGGCCTCCAGCTGCGTGTACGTCCGCCCACGCGGTCGATGTGCTCCCAGGCCTTGGCGAGCACGCTCGCGGGTTCGAGCAGGACCCCGCACAGGCCGAGCGACGGCGCTACCTTCACGGCAAACTTCGGGTCGAGGTGGAAGCGCTCGGCGGCAAATCCGTCGAGGGCCTTGATACCGTGCTCGATGTAACGGCCGTTGCGGCACATGTCCCACTCGCCCTCGGCGCACGCGGCGCACGGCACGGGATCGGGATGGCGCACGATGCCGACGACGAGGTCGCCCGCGGCGAAGGAGCTCGCGGGCGGCGTGCTCAGCACGCGTCCGAGCGATTCGTGGCCCAGGACCAGTCGGTCGCTTCCGGTCGGCGAACTGCCGTAGGCGCCTTCGATGATCTCGCGGTCCGTGCCGCACACGCCGAGGGCGACGGCCTCCACGAGCAGTGCGGCGGCGTCGGATAGGGGCTCCGGCCTGTCGTCCAGGCGCACGGAGCGCGAGATACCGGGCGCGACGGTGATAACCTTCAAAAATTCCCACCCCAAAGCGCGGACACCGAGGACGATGGCGTGAACGTCCCGGCCCCTTCCGCGGTTCCGCGTGCTACGCTGCGGACAGGAGGCGATCGATGACGGCAAGGCTCTACGCGATGACGTGCGGGCGGTTGATCGGCCGCCTCAAGGACATGATCGAAGGCGAGGACGGTGCGGTGTCGCTACCGATTCCGTCCTACCTGATCGAGCACCCCAAGGGGCGCGCGTTGTTCGATACCGGCATGCACCCGCAGTGCCGCACCGACGCCACGGGCCGCCTCGGCGAGCGCGTCGCGCGCATTTTCGATTTCCGCGAGTACGGCGAAACCGACGACATCAAGGGTCGCCTGGAGACGATCGATCGCGACCCCGCCGGGGTGGACTATATCGTCAACTCGCATCTCCACTTCGACCACGCCGGCGGCAACGAACTCGTGCCCAATGCGACGGTAGTGGTGCAGAAGCGGGAGTGGCAGGCGGCGCAGGATGCCGAGACCGCCGCCAAGGTCGGCTTTTTCAAGGCCGATTTCGACCACGGCCACCCGGTCCGGCAAGTCGATGGCGAGCACGACCTTTTCGGCGATGGCAGTGTGGTCTGCATTCCGACCTATGGCCACACGCCGGGGCACCAGTCGCTCAAGGTGCGGACGGAGCGGGGCGAGGTCGTGCTCACCGGCGATGCCTGCTATTTCTGTCGGACTCTGCGCGAGCGGCGCCTGCCGCGCTTCGTCTACGATCGCGAGCAGATGAGGGCGTCGCTCGATCGGCTGGAAGCGCTCGAGAGAGGCGGTGCGAAACTGTTCTTCGGCCACGACCCCGACTTCTGGCGCGAGGTGCCGCAGGCGCCCGCCCCGGCCTTCTAAGGCGAGGAACGGCGCGCTCGATCAGGTTTGCGGAATGAACTCGATCATGAGGCCGCCGGTCTGCTCGGCCGGCACCACGACCCGGTCGCCTTCGGCCAGCGCGAACGACACGTTGTTCGCACGCAGCAGCGCCTGCAGCGGGCGGGGCCGCTCGACCGCGATCGAGACGCCGACGATCGACGGCCGCCGGGCCGGCACCATCGCCTCGATCGCCTTGTATTCGATCTGGTAGGCGGCGGGCGACCAGATCAGGAGCTCGACCGAACCGGTCTTGACCACGCAGCAACCGTCGAAGATCTCCTCCGTCGTCGCCTTCCAGGCGAGCTTGAGATCACGCGCCGTTGCGCGCGGGTCGTCGGTCACCGCATGGATCGCCATCATGCCCAGCGCCCCGTTGGGATGAACGATCCACTCTGGCTCCATGAAGGCATCCGGCGTGGTGTGCCGAATCGGCAGCCACGGCAAGGGACCCGCGCCGTCGCCCACGATCGTTTCCGCCTCGATCGTCATGCCATCCTCGGTTTCCCAACGGTGGGAGCGCGCCTCGCCGTCGAGTTCGGTGACGTTCATGGCAAGCATCATGGCTTGGAGGTCGCTCTCGAGGATCTCGATGTAATTGGGGATGTCGTCCTGCGCCGGTTGGAAACATATGCAACGTGGCTCGCTACCCTCGGGCGTGAGCGCGAATCCGACCTGCTGGAGTTTCGCCGCCATGCCGTCGGGGTCGGCCACGTTGATCGTCAGGTGATCGATGTCGCGGGCTGATATCTTCATGCCCGCTCATAGCGGGGAAGAGCATCATGCCTCCAGTGTTTTCTTCGTCGAGGGTGCGGCCAGGTCCATCGGGGCACCGACGGCGGATTCCAGCCGATCCGCCAGCGCATCGCCCGGCAGTTTGGGCGATGCGCTGGCGACCGGTTGGCTCAATTCCAATGCCGAGGGTTTCGCCTTCGATTCGTCGATGCCAGCGGTGTTCGAGCGGTTCACGCTGGTCTGGCCACCGCAATACGCCGACCCGGAGTAGCTATTCGATTTCGTGCCAGCTGGCTTCGACAGCCGTGCGATCGAGGTCGCGGGTGATAAAAACCAGGCGTGAGCGACGATCCTCGTCGGGCCAGCGCTCGAGCAACGTCGGCGGATGGAACGTGCGGTGAACGCCGTGGATCACCAGCGGCCGATCTTCGCCAGCGACATCGAGCACGCCCTTCACGCGCAGCAATCTGTCGCCCCAGCTCGCACGCACGGCCATGAGCCAGCGGTTGAATCTGTTCCACTCGAGCGGTTCCTCGAAGGTCAGGCAAAATGAGCCAATATGCCCATCGTGGCGTGAACGATCGTGATGATGCCCGTGGTCGTGATCGTGGTGGGTTTCATGGGCTTCGGCGTTGAGCCACTGCGTCACGCGATCGCCCTTGCCGGTGGGGTCGAAGGGCCCGGCGTCGAACAGCAGGGCGGGATCGATCTCGCCCTTCACTACTTCGAAGAGCTGGGCGCCGGGATTGAGCGCCTCCAGACGTGCCCTGAGCCGGGCGCTCGTCGCGGCGTCGGCGAGATCAGTCTTGCTGACCAGCAGGCGATCGGCGACGGCCGCCTGCTTCAGCGCCTCGGCGTGTTCGTCGAGTTGGCGGCCGCCATTGATGGCGTCGACCGTCGTGACCACGCCGTCCAGCCGATAGTCGTGGCTGATCATCGGATGATTGAGAAGGAGCTGCAGGATCGGCGCGGGATCGGCGAGGCCGGTGGTTTCGAGCAGGACGCGATCGAACGGGGGCATGTCGTTCGATGCGCGCCGGCGCGCGATGTCGCGCAGGGTCCGGTCGAGATCGCCCTGGATGGTGCAGCAAACACAGCCCGACTGCAGCAGGACCATGTCGCCCCGGACCGAGTCCACGAACAGATGATCGAGCCCGATCTCGCCGAACTCGTTCACGATCACCAGACTTCGGGCCATGCGCGCGTCGGCCAAAACGCGATTGAGCAACGTCGTCTTGCCGCTGCCCAAAAAGCCCGTGATCAGGGCCACGGGCATACGCCCGGCGGACTTATCCTCGTCGAACAGACTGGTACCTGGCATGTCGGTCAGGTTATGCGGGCCTGCAGCTTGACGCCAGCCGAGGACGGCGGGACGCTCGCGGCCTCAATAACAAAAGGAGGAGCGTCCATGGACTCGAGATACCTTCAGGACAAGGATGAGCTCAAGCAGCCAGGACAGGAAGTCGACGAGGATCGCCGCAATTTCCTGACCGCCGGGCTGGTCGGCGGTGCCGTCGCAGCCGGGACGCTGGTGGCGGGCGTGGCTCACGCCCAACAGGTCGCGCAGGCGCCGGCGCTTTCCGACAAGCCGTGGTGGCCGCACCCCAAGTGGGGCAAGGACGACCAGGCCGGCGCCTCGAACTGGATCACGCCGGCGAAGGTGCTGGATGCCGCGAAGCTGATCAAGGACGGCAAGATCTACCGGATCGGCAGGGTTTACGAATCGGGCATGCCGAAGTTTGGCGACCGCTCCTTCAGCCTGCGGATTCCCGGCACGCCGACCGGCGGCCCATTCGGCGCCAACAAGTTGATCTATCACGACGAGTTCCTGGCGACGGAGATCGGCCAGACCGGTACCCAGTTCGACGGCCTCGCCCACATCGGCATCCAGATGGGCAAGGACGGCGACATGAATGAGATGCGCTACTACAACGGTGTTACCGAGCTCGAGATGGCGAGCGGTTATGGCATGAAGAAGCTCGGCATCGAGCACGTGAAGCCATTCTTCACGCGTGGCCATCTGTTCGATGTACAGGCGGTCAAGGGCAAGATGATGGAGGCCGGAGAGGAGATCAAAGTCGCCGACCTGCGTGCGGCGCTGCAGAAGCAGAACATGCAGGAGAGTGACATCAAGGAGGGCGACGCAGTGTTCTTCAATACCGGATGGGGCCAGCTCTGGATGAAGAACAACGACAAGTTCAATGCCGGTGAGCCAGGCATCGGGCTTGAAGTGGCCAAGTGGTGCATAGACAAGGGCGTTTGCCTCACTGGTGCCGACCAGTGGGCGACCGAGGTTGTGCCCAATCCCGACAAGAACCTGGCGTTCGTCGTGCATAGCGAGCTGATCACGAAGCACGGCATCTTCAACCACGAGAATCTGGACTTCACGGCGCTGATCGCCGACCGCAAGTACCAGTTCGCCTACATCTTCTCGCCGGCACCCATCAAGGGTGCGACCGGCTCCAACGGTGGACCCATCGCCGTCACCTGATATCGTCACGATGTGACGGCCTCAGCCCGCATCTCGAGCAGAACGCCCCCGTCATGCGGAGGCGTTCTCATTGGCGCACTGCCTTCAGTCTGGATTGTTGCGGCTCTGCTATTCGCCCTGCCGGTCCAGGCCCATGTCACCAGCACCGGCGCGGCGACTCTCGACATTCTTGATGCCAGCCTGCGGTATCGACTCGTCGTCGCCGCCACCGAGATCGAGAACGAAGCCGGTCGTCTCCTCTACCACGCGGGACAGGGGCAGCCGCAGGCGACCGAGCGGGTTGGAGAATTTGCCCGGAGATTCGCTACCTTCGCTGTCGACGGCCAGCCGTGCCGTCCCGAAGAGATCGCCATTCGCGAACTGCCATCGCCCGACCACAAGATCGCGGTCGAGATGACCTTGGCTTGTGTCGGCATGACAACCGGCACGCTGACGATCCGCGACGACTGGCCCGAAGTGTTCGGCGGCCACTTCCAGACCATCATGAGCGTGGGGCGACCGGGCAAATCCGAAATCCAACTCGTCTTCGTTGAAACGCGCCGGCAGGCGACGGTCGAGCTGGCCGAGCCGGCGCCGACACACCTGCTCTACTTCGTGGTCATGGGCGTCGAGCATATGCTTGGCGGGCTCGATCACTTGCTGTTTCTGCTCGCGTTGCTGGCGACGGCACGTGCGTTCTGGCGGGTCGTGGGCATCGTCACGGGCTTCACGATCGGACACAGCGTTACCTTGAGCCTGGCGACGCTCGGGTTGGTGGACGTTCCGGGACGCATCGTTGAGCCCCTGATCGCCGCCAGTATCGTCTGGGTCGCCGTGGAGAACCTGGTGGCACCCGGCGGTTCGACGCGGCGGTGGGTGGCGGCGACGGCCTTCGGCCTGCTGCATGGCCTGGGCTTTGCCTCGGCGTTGCTCGATCTCGATCTGTCGGGCGCCGTGATTGTCCGTGCACTGGTTGGCTTCAATGTCGGCGTCGAACTCGGTCAGCTCGTCTTCGTTGCCCTTTTCGTGCCGTTGCTGGTTTGGCTGGCGAAATCGGAACGCCTGGCCCGACTGCCGCAGACGCTCTCGGTGGCGGTCGCGGCAACGGGGTTCGTGTGGTTCATCGGCCGGGTGGTATGATGCCCATCTAATCGGGAGGACGTGAGATGGTGGGGTTGCGTGGCGTGGCCGCTGCCGCGGCGTTGGTCGTGATGGCCTGTCCCGTGGTGGCGCAGGGCATTCCCAAGGCGCAGTCGCCGGAAGAGGTCGGCTTTTTGTCGACCCGGTTGAAGCGCCTATCGGACCGGCTCAACGATGGCGTGAAGAACAACGAAATTCCGGGTGCGGTGGTGCTGATCGCCCGCAACGGCAAGATCGTCATGTTCGAGTCCTTCGGCTACCGCGACAAGGAAGCCAAGGCGCCGATGACCAATGACGCCATCTTCCGCATAGCGTCGATGACCAAGCCGATCGTCACCGTGGCAGCCATGATGCTAGCGGAAGAGGGCAAGCTCACCCTCGCGGACCCGGTGTCCCGCTACATTCCCGAGTTCGCCGAGACCAAGGTGTCGGTCGAGAAAAAGAAGTCGGACGGGACGGTCGAACTGGCGCTGGAGCCTCAATCGCGTCCGATGACCGTTCATGACCTGATGCGCCACACGTCCGGCCTCACCTACGGCTTCACTGGCACGAACGCCGTCAAGCGATCTTATGTCGATATGAAGGTCATGGCGCCGGACCAGACCAATGCCGAAATGGCGTCGAAGCTCGCCAAGCTTGCGCTGCTCTACCAGCCGGGCACGAACTGGGAATATTCGATGTCGACCGACGTTCTCGGCCGCGTCATCGAGGTCGCGTCGGGTATGCCGCTCGACAAATTCATCGAGGAGCGCATCGCGAAGCCGTTGAAACTCGGCGACACCGGCTTCGATGTTGCGGCGGACAAGAAGGATCGCGGCGCCCGGCCGCAGCGTGAAGGGCCGAACAACCAGGTGCCGGCGATCCCCGATGTCACCGTCAGGTCGACCTGGAAGTCGGGCGGCGGCGGCATGGTGTCGACGGCGGCGGACTACGCCCGCTTCCTGCAGATGTTCGCCAATGGCGGGCAGATCGACGGTGTGCGTCTGATCGGCCGCAAGACGATCGATCACATGACCGCCGACCACCTCTCGCCGGAGATGAAGATGGGGGCCGACATGTGGCGGCTCGGTGCGATGGAGCCCAGCGTGGCCAACGGTCAGGGTTTCGGCCTCGGCTTCGCCGTTCGCAACGAGCAGGGCCGCAATCCGCTTCCCGGATCGCCCCACGACTACCACTGGGGTGGTATCTGGGGGACCTATTTCTGGCACGATCCGCGGGAGCGCCTGTACGTGGTGTTCATGATGCAGTCGCCGGCGGCTCGTCTGCAGTATCGTTACCTGCTGCGCGACCTCGTCTATCAGGCACTGGTGAACTGACGGCCATCTCCTGCGGTGGCGAGTAGGGCGCGGCATGGCAGAGCGGCTGCCGCCGGGCGAGCAATAGGCAAATTCCTTCCTATATGAGGGGCCATGACGACCGGAGACCCCCGCAACTGGATGTGGTCGGATGCGCTGGAAATGCTGGCGCGGGCCGACCGTTTGCATCGCGAGCTGTTTCAGCCGGCCCGGCGTGCCGCGGCATGGGAACCGCCCGTCGACGTGCTGGAAACCGACGAACGTGTTCTCATTCTCGTCGCCCTGCCCGGGGTGGATCCACAGAAGGTCCAGCTGGTCATTCAGGACGGCGAACTTCTGATTGCCGGCGAACGATTGCTGCCTCCAGAACTGCGGACTGCCGTCATCCATCGCCTGGAGCTGCCGCAGGGCCGCTTCGAGCGTCGGATCAGGCTACCAGCCGGTCACTACAGCCAGCCTGGAACGGGCGCGGCGAACGGTTGCCTCCTGATCAACCTGCCCAAGGTGCGGCCATGAGCCCGCCCGATGTGAACGCCAACACCGGCTCTCCCGGGCAGGCGCCGTCGCGGCCCGTGCCGCCCGACGCGGTGATCGTCGTGCCGGTGCGCAATACCGTCCTGTTCCCGGAGATCGTCCTGCCCGTCACGGTCGGACGGCCGAGCTCGGTTGCGGCGATCCAGCAGGCAGTGCGCGAGCAGCGCCAGATCCTTCTCGTGCTTCAGCGCGATGCCGAGATGAACGACGTCGGGCCGAACGATCTGCATCGGACGGGGACAATTGCGAACATCCTGCGCTACGTGACGTCGCCCGAAGGCGGCCATCACCTTGTCTGTCAGGGTGTGCAGCGCTTCCGCATCGACGAGTTCGTCGAAGGGTATCCCTTCATGCTTGCGCGCGGTGTGCACCTGGCGGAGCCCACGGCGGACGGCTCCGATGTCGAGGCACGCTTCCTGGTGCTGCAAGGGCAGGTGCGCGAGACCCTCGACCTGTTGCCGCGCGTGCCGCCTGAGTTGAAGGCGACGGTTGAGGCCACCACCGCGCCCGGCCAGCTTGCCGATCTCGCGGCGACCTATCTCGACGTCGCGCCGAGCGAGAAGCAGGAAATCCTCGAGACGCTGGATCTCGTGCCGCGCCTCGACCGCGTCTCGAAGCTGCTGGCGCATCGCCTCGAAGTCCTGAAACTGTCGGCGGAGATCGGCAGCAAGACCAAGGCATCGCTCGACACGCGCCAGCGCGAGGTGCTGCTGCGCGAGCAGATGGCGGCGATCCAGCGTGAGCTCGGTGAGGAGGGCTCGAACAAGCAGGAGCTGGCCGACCTCGACAAGGCGATCGCCGAGGCGAAGATGCCGGAGGAGGTCGAGAAGGCGGCGCGCAAGGAATTGCGGCGCCTGCAGCGCACGCCCGAGGCGTCGGGCGAGTACAGCATGATCCGGACCTACCTCGACACGCTGATCGAATTACCGTGGGCGCCGCCGGCTCCCAAGGCCATAGACATCGCCGAGGCGCGCCGCGTGCTCGACGCCGACCATTTCGGACTGGAGAAAATCAAGCGACGCATCGTCGAGTTCCTCGCCGTGCGCAAGCTCGCGCCCGAGGGCAAGGCGCCGATCCTGTGCTTCGTCGGTCCACCGGGAGTGGGCAAGACCTCGCTCGGCCAGTCGATCGCCCGCGCCATGGGGCGCAAGTTCGCGCGCGTGAGCCTCGGCGGCGTGCACGACGAGGCCGAAATCCGAGGGCATCGCCGCACCTATATCGGCGCGTTGCCAGGCACCATCATCCAGGCGATCCGCAAGGCGGGCGCGCGTGACTGCGTGATGATGCTCGACGAGATCGACAAGATGGGCAGTGGCATCCACGGCGACCCTGCGGCGGCGCTGCTCGAGGTGCTCGATCCGGAGCAGAACGGCACGTTCCGCGATAACTACCTCGACGTGCCGTTCGATCTCAGCCGCGTGGTGTTCATCACCACCGCCAACATGCTGGAGACCGTTCCCGGGCCGCTGCGCGACCGCATGGAGATCATCCAGCTCTCCGGTTACACCTCGGGTGAGAAGCTCGAGATAGCCAAGCGCTACCTCGTACGCCGCCAGCTCGAGGCCAACGGATTGAAGCCCGAGCAGGTCGAGATCGAGGATGCCGCCCTGCGGCGCATCATCGAAAGCCATACGCGGGAAGCCGGCGTGCGCAGCCTGGAGCGCGAGATCGGCCGCGTGCTGCGTCACGTCGCCGTCGAATTCGCCGAGGGCAGGGCGGAGAGCCGGCGGATCGATCCGTCTTTGGTCGAGGAGGTCCTGGGCCCGCCGCGCTTCGAGAACGAGGTCGCGATGCGATCGAGTGTCCCGGGTGTGGCCACCGGCCTTGCCTGGACGCCCGTGGGCGGCGACATCTTGTTCATCGAGGCGACTCGCACACCGGGCGGCGGCAAGCTGCTACTGACGGGCCAGCTCGGCGAAGTTATGCGCGAGAGCGCCCAAGCGGCTCTCAGCCTGGTAAAGAGCCAGGCGGCGAACTTCAGGATCGATCCGTCGCTGCTTGAGAAGAGCGACATCCACGTTCACGTGCCGGCCGGCGCGACGCCCAAGGATGGACCGAGTGCAGGTGTCGCCATGTTCATGGCGCTGACGTCGCTGCTGACCGGCCGCACCATACGCAGCGACACCGCCATGACCGGCGAGATCAGCCTGCGCGGACTCGTGCTGCCGGTGGGAGGCATCAAGGAGAAGGTCGTGGCGGCGCATTCGGCCGGCTTGACGCGGGTGATGCTGCCGGCACGCAACAAGCGGGACTACGACGACATTCCCGAGGAAGTCCGCGGAGCGCTGGAGTTCGTCTGGCTGGAGAAGGTCGAGGAGGCCGTCGCGAGCGCCCTTCAGTGAATACGGCTAATCCATCCTGACGTTGCCGTCGGCGTCGACCGTGAGGTTGACGATCGTCTGGCCCCGCAAGGCCTGAGCGGCCCATCGGCCGTCGTTCAGGCGCAGCAGGCCGTGCACGCTTCGATAGCCGTCGGCGGAGATGGCGGCGCGGGCGTCGCCTTCCGTGAGGCCACGAACCTCGAGAGTCCAGCCCTCGCCGGAAGTCTTTCCTGTTTCGTCGCCGTCGCCCTGCCTGCGCGAGACCAAGGGCACCGGTGCACGGCGTGCTTCGATGGCGGGTGTCGCGATCGCGTGAAGCGGGGCCTGGTGCCTGATCTGTGGTGGACGCGGCGGCTCGAGGCCGGGCGGTGGCACCAGCATAGTGGCGCTAGCTGTACCGGCCGCGACGGCCGCGAGTCCCGAGATCAGAGAGACGCGCATTGTCCTCGCCGATGGTCGAACCATCGGACAACGCAACATGTGCGAAAGCGTTCCCGGCGTCAGGCGGCGGCAGCGACGGCCGCTTTGCCATGGATGGCGCGGCGCAGGGCGGCGCGGGCCAGCAGGCGCGTCGAATCGAGGGTCGGCAGGAACGAGTTGCCGTCGTCGATGATCAGCGGGATCTCGGTGCAACCGAGGACGACGGCGTCGCAGCCTCGCTCCCTGAGCTGTCCGATGACCTGCTGGAAGTAGGCGACCGATTCGGGCTTGAAGGTGCTGCACACGAGTTCATCCATGATGATGCGATTGCATTCCGCCCGTTCCGCCTGATCCGGACGAATGAAGTCCAGCCCGCGCGCCGCGAGCTTCTCGGGATAGACGTCGCTTTCGACCAGCCATTGCGTGCCCGTAAGGCCGATGCGTCGAAAACCGCGCGCCACTGCCTCGGCCGCCGCCACCTCCGCGATGTGCAGCCAGGGCAGCGGCGAGCGCGGCAGGACATGCGGCAGCGCTTGATGGAGGGTGTTGTCCGGACAGATCAGGAAATCGGCACCGATGCGCGCGAGCTTCTCGGCGGAGACGAGCATGATGTCGCCGACACCAGGCCAGTCGCCGCGATAGATGCAGTCCATCGTGGCGGCGAGTGAAGGGGTGTGCATCGACACTTCCGGATGGGCATGCGGCCGTCCGAGCAGGGCTGCGCCCTCGACGCAGATCGTGCGGTAGCACAGGCTGGCGCCCTCGGCGGAGCAGGCGACGATGCCGATATGCCCCGACATGGCGCGTCAGCCCTTCATGCGCATGCGGCCCATGAAGTCGCGCTTGCCGAGCGGTGCGCCCTTGGTGCGCAGGATGTCGTAGGCGGTCGTCGCGTGGAAATAGAAGTTGGGCAGCGAGAAGGAAAGCAGGAAGCCCTCGGCAGTGAAGGGCAGCTTGCGGTCGCCGAGCTGGAAGGTGACGTCTTTGCCCTCCAGCCCGTTGATCTCGGCGGGCGAGAGCTTCTGCAATTCCTCACGGGCGTCGGTGACGACCTTCTGCAAGCCGGCGTAGTCCAACGCAGGCATTTGCGGCGGCGGCGCGAAGAGGCCGGCCGTGACGCCGCGGATCGCGCCCAGCGAATGGTGGGCGACCGACCACACCTGGAAGCGCAGGGGCAACATGTCGTCGAAAAGCCGGGTCTCGACGATCTGGTTGGCGTCGACATTCTTCTCCTTGAAGTGGGCGAGGCCCTTGGCGAGGAAGCCCTCGACAGCGCCCAGCGTCTGCACGTAGTTTGCGACACTCAGGTCGTAAAGTGGAATGGCCATGGTTGGATACCTCCCGCTGGGGCGACTCTTACCATAGGGCGTTCACCCGGTCCTCAGCCGTTCAACTTGGCCATCTGGCGAGCCGCGGCGGATACCCGACGGCGCAACTCGACCGGCTTCACGATCTCGGCCTCGGTGCCGAGACGCAGCAGATCGACCGACGCCTGCTCGATCGATTCGATCGGCACCGTGGCGACGATCCAGCCCTCCTTGTCGGGCGGCTGCGCCGATCGGCGTGCCGCCTCGACGACGGCCGCGCCGAGCATCTCCAGGCGCCGCAGGCCGCGCGGCGAGAGGCGCAGCACGGCCCGGTCGCGGTACAAGCCGACCTCGTATGCGCGCGCCGAGTCGCTCCAGTACCGCGCGAGGTCGAAATCCCTCGGCCGCTCGAATCGTTCGTCGGTGGCGTTCGCTTCGACGATGTTGGAGACACGGAAGGTGCGCTTCTGGCCCGCGGTGTCGCCGACGACGTACCAGGTGCCCGCCTTGAGGACGAGGCCGAGCGGGGCGATGCGGCGCACCGTCGTGCGCTCGCCGCGCGAGTAACGGATGTCGAGCGTGCTCTCCGTCCATGCCGCCCGCGCGATCTGCGGCAGCAGGCGGGCCGATTCGGGTCCGCGGAACCAGCCAACCGGATCGAGATGAAAGCGCTGCGCGACTTTCTGCGCGCTGGCCCGGTTGCGTTCGGGCAGCGATGCCGTGAGCTTCAGCTGTGCCGACAGGAGTTGGTCGGCGAGGCCGAGTTGCGAGGCCGGCCCCGGAAGACCGGCGAGGAACAGCGTTTCCGCCTCGGGCTCGGTCAGCCCGGTGAGTTTGGTGCGAAATCCGTCGAGCAGTTGGTAGCCGCCGCCCGGTCCGCGATCGGCATAGACCGGTACGTTGGCCGCGCTGAGGTGGTCGATGTCGCGATAGATGGTGCGCACGGACACTTCGAAAGTCCCGGCGAGTTGCTCGGCGGTGACCCGGCCCTTGGCCTGGAGCATGAGCAGGATCGAAAGCAGTCGACTTGCGCGCATGGCGCACAGTAGCAGGCGTACATGACATTACATGACAGGTACTATCTTCGCGGAACAGCCATGGCGGGTCCCCTTGACCCTTCGTATGGCGGCAACCACGTTGGCAGGGCCTTTGGTTCGGAGCTTCCATGCGGCCAGAAGACGGAGAACTGATCGCCGGACTGTTCAGCCGCCTGCAATCCTACGAATCCCGGCCGCGTGCAGGATCGGGCCTTGAAGGCCGCACAGGCCCGCATCGCCGAGCTCGAAGGAAAGGCACCGCAGCGGCCGACAGGAGGCTTGTTCGAGGGTGTTCGCAACTTGCTGGCGGGCAGCGGTTCGGGGCCGCTGGCAGCGGAGGCGGCGCAACCCCTGCTGCCGCCAGACTCGCCGTACCCGGTCGATCTGGCGCAAGACGCCGCCGCCGACGCAGACTACGATGTCGCGTCCGACGACTCCGGCTTCGACGGCGGCGGGTCGGTCGATCTCTGAGAATCGAAAGAAAGGGGAAAGAGCTTGGCGACCATCGAACTTCACACCTGGGGCACGCCCAACGGCCGCAAGATTTCCATCATGCTGGAGGAGTGCGGGTTGCCGTACAGCATCCACAAGGTCGACATCTCCAAGGGCGAGCAGTTCAAGCCCGAATTCCTGAAGATCAGCCCCAACAACCGTATTCCCGCGATCGTCGATCCGGACGGTCCTGGCGGCAAGCCGATCAGCCTGTTCGAATCAGGTGCGATCCTTATCTATCTCGCCGAGAAGACCGGCAAGTTCCTGCCCAAGGATCCGGTCCAGCGATACAAGACCTTCGAATGGCTGATGTGGCAGATGGGCGGCGTCGGGCCGATGTTCGGCCAAGCCCATCATTTCCTGCGCGCGGCGCCGACCAAGATCGAGTACGGCATCAAGCGCTACGTCGACGAGGCCAAGCGGCTCTATGGCGTGCTCGACAAGCAACTCGCCACCAATGCCTACGCGGCCGGGGTGGACTACACCATCGCCGACATGGCGATCTTCCCATGGGCGGCACGCCACGAATGGCATCAGGTCAATCTTGCCGACTTTGCCAACGTCAAGCGCTGGTACGACGCAATCAACGCCCGTCCTGCGGTTACCAAGGGCATGGCGGTGCCCTACCTCAATTGAGGCGGCTCTCGGCACTGGCTGCGGTGCTCGCGCTTGGCGCGTGCGCCCAGCCACAACCGCCGCCCTGCCAGGCGCCGCTCAAGCCCGCGCTGCAGGTCGACCTCTATTTCGGGCGCGACACGCCGAAAGGGGAGCTGACCGAAGCAGAATGGGCGGCCTTCCTCGCCGAGGTGGTGACGCCGCGCTTCCCGGATGGACTCAGCGTGATTGATGTGGCGGGGCAGCATCGCACGCCGCCGGGCACGATCGTGCGTGAGAAGACCAAGCTTCTCGTCGTCGTGGTGTTCGACGCCCCCGCCCATCGGCAGAAGGTCGAGGCGATCGTCGAGGCCTACAACGTGCGTTACGGACAGCATGGCGTGTTTCGCACGGAACGCGAGGTCTGTGCCGCCTTCTAGGATTGAGCCTCCTCGCTCAGTATCGCCAGCGGGCAACGGATCGTGCAGACCAGTCCGTCGGGCCTGAAGTCGAGACGTGCCTCGCCCTGGAGCTGAGCCGACAGCGCCCGCTCGATGAGCTGCGAGCCGAAGCCGCCTCGCTTGCGCGCCCGGACCGGCGGGCCGCCGCTTTCGCGCCAGGTCAGCAAGAACGTGCCCGACTCGATGGACCAGTCGAGCGTCACCTTGCCCGACTCGACCGACAGGGCGCCGTATTTCAGGGCGTTGGTGCCGAGCTCGTGCAGTGCCATCGACAGCGCCACAGCGCTGCGCTGGGCGAGGCGCTGGGACGGACCATCGAAGGCGACGCGCGGGTGTGCGCCGAGGTGAGGACGCAGTGATGCCTTCACCACCTCGCGCAGTTCGACGCTGTCCCAGTGCTGGGACGTCAACAGGCCATGGACGCTGCTCAGCGTGACTAGGCGCTGCTCGAAGTCGGCGCGGATCGACGGCGCGACATCCCTCAAGGTCTGTGAGGCGATCGACTGCACGATCGCCAGCGTGTTCTTGACGCGGTGATTCAGCTCGTTGATCAGCAGTTCGCGCTGTTCCTCGGCCTTTCGCAGATCGGTGACGTCGCGGAACACGATGCCCATGCCGTCGCCCAGCGGAAACAGGCGATAGGCCAGTCGGCGCTGACCCACGATCACCGATGGTGTTTCGCCCCGCACCGTCGCGCGTCTCGTCATCGTGTCGATGAACAGCCGGCCGAGGTCGGTATTGAGCGCGTCGGGGAAGAGATCCCACAACCGCCGTCCGATCATCTCTCCGGCCGGTCGGCCGAAATGCCTAGCCGCCTCGCTGTTGAACCTCGTGATGCGCCAGTCCCGGTCGAGGGCGTAAAAGCCCTCTCCGATGCCCTCGAGAATGGCGGTGAGTTCGTCCTGGCCGTCCGGCAGAGTCATCCGCGTCAATGTACAGGGACCGGTGCTGGGGGCAATCGGCCGGGGGCTTGTTCGCTATCGAACGGATGGTAGCCTGTGCGCCATGGCGCCCGTCACGCCACGCACAACGGAGTCGACTACGATGGCCAAGGACACCAAGAGCCGCCGCACCGCCGCCCTCGCCACGCCGACGGATCTCGGGGCCAATGCCACCAAGGACATCACCGGCGGACTCGCCCTGCTGGCGGCCGACGTGCTGACGCTCTGGATGAAGACCAAGAACTTCCATTGGCACGTCTCGGGCCCTCATTTCCGCGACTACCATCTGATGCTCGACGAGCAGTCGGACCAGATCTACGCCATGATCGATGCGATCGCCGAGCGCGCCCGCAAGCTCGGCGGCAATGCCCTTCATTCCATCGGCCAGGTCAAGAAGCTGGCGCGCCTGCTCGACAACGACGCCGACTATGTCACGCCGCCCGACATGCTGGCCGAGCTGCGCGAGGACAACAAGCAGCTCTGCGCCGCCATGCGCAGCCTCCACGAGCTGTGCGACGAGCACAACGACGTCGCCACGGCGAGCCTGCTCGAGAACTGGATCGACGAGACCGAGCAGCGCATCTGGTTCCTGTTCGAGGCTGGCCGCAGGGCCGGGTGACCCGATGGGCTGGGAGTTCCTGCTGACGTCGCTGGTCGTCGTCGCCTCGCCGGGTACCGGCGTTCTAGTAACGCTCGCCGCGGGCCTGTCACGCGGCGGGCGGGCGAGCGTGGTCGCCGCCTTCGGCTGCACGCTCGGCATCGTGCCGCACATGGCGGCTGCGCTGCTGGGCGTGGCGGCGCTGCTGCACACCAGCGCGGTGGCGTTCCAGATCCTCAAGTATCTCGGCGTCGCCTATCTGCTCTACATGGCGTGGAGCGCGCTCAGGGAGCAAGGGGCGCTCGCGGTGCAGCGCGACGACCGCGTGCGGTCTGACCTTCAGGTCATCGTTTCGGCGATCCTGGTCAACCTGCTCAATCCGAAGCTCTCGATCTTCTTCTTCGCCTTCCTGCCGCAGTTCGTGGCGGTCGGCGATCCGCGGGCGCTGCCGCTGATGCTCGAGCTCAGCCTCGTCTTCATGCTGATGACGTTCGTCGTGTTCGCAGTCTACGGTCTGTTCGCCGCGTCCGTGCGCCGCCACGTCATCAGCCGGCCGCGCGTGCTCGCATGGATGCGACGCGTGTTTGCCGCGGCCTTTGCAGGGCTTGGCCTGAAGCTCGCGTTGGCGGAGCGTTGACTCAGCGCGCCTCCGCCCAGCGGACCATCTTCGCCATGAAGGCGTCGCACGCGTCGATCTGCGAGCGCGCGACGAACTCGTCGGGCTGGTGCGCCTGGGCGATGTCACCCGGGCCGCAGATCACTGTCGGAATGCCGTGCGCCCGGAAGATGCCGGCCTCGGTGCCATAGGGCACGGCGTAGGTGCGGTTACCGCCCGTCCATTGCAGCGCCAGCGCCGTCGCCTCCTCGTTCTCTTCCGGCTTGATGCCCGGCACGAAGGATCGTCGCTTGAGCGTGATGTCGGCGTCGGGATGCCTGGCCTTCATGCGTGGTAGCAAATCGTCGGCGATGTACTTCTCGGCACGCCGCTGCACTTCCCACGGATCGTCGGTCGGCAGGGTGCGATAGCCCCAGTTCAGCACGCATTCGCGGGCCAGGATGTTGCCCGCCGTGCCGCCATTGATGATGCCGACATTGATCGTGGTATGGCCCGGCACCGTGTCGATCCCGGCCGGGGGCGTGCGCTGCGCCAGCTCATCCTGCAGCTCGTTCAGCCAGTGGATGAACTCGCCGGCGAAGTGGATGGCGCTGACGCCGAGATGAGTCATCGACGAATGGGCCTCGAAGCCAGTGAAGGTGGCGATCAGGCCGCCACCATTGTTCTGCGCGTTGACCACGCCCATCATCGTCGGCTCGCCGATGATCACGGCGCGCGGTCGTGGCACGGCCCCCATGAGCTTCTCGGCCAGCGAATGGGCGCCGAGGCAGCCGACCTCCTCGTCGTAGCTGAAGGCGAAATGCATGGGCACCTTCAGCTTGGCGCGCTGGAACGTCGGCACATGGGCGAGCGCCGTGGCGACGAAGCCCTTCATGTCGCACGAGCCGCGCCCGTACAAGTTGCCGTCCGGCTTCTCCGTCAGCACCCACGGATCGGTGCTCCAGGGCTGGCCGTCGACGGGTACGACGTCGGTGTGGCCGCTCAGCACGATGCCGCCTTCGGTGTCGGGGCCGATCGAAGCGTAGAGATTGGCCTTCGTCCCCTCGATGTTGGGCACCAGTGTGCTCTTCACGCCGTGATCGTCGAGATAGGTCTGGACATATTCGATGAGCTCGAGGTTGGAATTGCGGGAGGTGGTGTCGAAGGCAACCAGTCGGCGCAGCATTTCGACGGAGGACACGCGTTCTTTACTCATGGGGCCTACCGTATACGATGACGACACAACGACCAACCCGGGCGAGAGGAGACGCCTGCTTTCATACGATCTGTGGAGTCTGGCGCTCGGCTTCGGTGCGGGCCTCGCCTGCGGATTCCTCAACACGGCGGCGTCGTCCGGTTCGGCAGTGTCGTTGCCGCTCCTGATGTTGATCGGTCTCGACCCGCTTTCGGCGAACGCCACCAACCGCATCCCGGTCCTGATCGGTGCGATCTCGGCGACCATGAGCTTTCACGCCAAGAACGTGATGCCGTGGCGGCTGGCGCTGCGCGTCAGCGGCCCGGCGATGGCGGGCAGCTTGGTCGGCACCGGTCTCGCCGAGACGATCGACTCGCGCAATCTCGGTCTCGTCATCACCGGCGCGGTGATGGTTGCGCTGGTGCTGCTCTTCACCAAGATCAAGAAGACGCTGGAGAGCGTCTCGGTCGACGATCCGCGCTGGTCGTGGGGTCATGCCGCGATCTTCTTCGGCATCGGCCTGTGGCTTGGCTTCATCGTGCTGGACGGAGCGACCTATCTCCTGATGGCGCTGACCTTGGCGGCCGGGTTGACCCTGGTGTCCGCCAACGCGGTGAAGAGCGCGGTGCTCGTGCCGACCACACTGATCGCCATGCTGGTCTTTGCCTACAAGGGCGACATCGACTGGGAACTCGGTGCTGTGATGGGCGTGGGCAGCATCCTGGGCGGAGTCTTTGGCGTGCGGGTCGCCACTTCGCCGGAGGCCAGGCGCTACGTCTTCGGGTTGCTGGTCGTGGTCATCTGCGCCGAGCTGCTTCACCTTCTCTGGCACTACATTTTCGAGACCCACTGAAGGCGGCGTTAGCGCCGCGACCGCGTTCGGTCGAGCGGCAGCAACCCGAGCAGCGCCGAGATCGTGCCGATCAGGAAGGCGCTGGGATAGCCGAAGCCGTGGCCGCCAATCCGGCCATCGCGAAGCCGAAGCACGAGGCCGGACATCCAGATCAGGCCGAGCACCTTGCCGAAGAGCACGCGCCCGCTGCCGCTGCCTGACACTGCCGGCAACGCGCCCACGATGACCAGCGCGAGCGCCGGCGCGACCCTCTCGGCCATCAACGAACCCGCTTGGGGTCGTCGCATGTGCGGCACGTCGCCGTGTTCGCGTCGACCGGCCAAGCGCCTGAAATAACGGGTGAAATTCGACCCATGTTTGACACCCCGCACCCCCACCCGCTAGAACCGCCGCGCATCCGTCGTGGATATTGATCGCCGGGGTCTGAACGGGCTGCGGAGAGGTGGCCGAGCGGTCGAAGGCGGCGGTTTGCTAAACCGTTATACGGGGTAAACCCGTATCGAGGGTTCGAATCCCTTCCTCTCCGCCATTATCCGTCGACGTCGATCCGTTCGCGAACCGGTTCATTCTCTGTGTAAAAGTCATAGGATATGAACCCGCTCCGGTGTTATATTTTCCGCAATGCGAGCCTCAAGATAGGCCGAATTCGGCGGCCATGCCGTCGGACGAATGATGAGACAGATCTGGGAGGATCCTACAGTGACGCTAGGCAATAACACGATGTGGCGCTCGCGCGCCGGTGTGCGACGACTCGGTCGGACGATGCTGGCGACGGCGACTGGGGTCGCAGCGCTCGCCATTGCTGCGGCGGGACCCGCCGTCGCACAAGAACTGCAGAAGGTCACCATTCGGTTGGTGGCCGACCATACCCCACCGCCCCATCCGGCCGCGATCGCTCAGGTCGAGTTCAGCAAGCGTCTGGCCGCAGCGATCCCTGGTAGCGAACTGCGCCTCTACCATGCCGGCGCGCTGTACACGATTCCCGAGGCCCTGGCGGCGATGAGCGAGGGTAACCTCGAGATGACCTGGGGACAGTTCGGCAAGACGGCGGCGATCGACCGCTGGATGAACGTCGTCGCCGGGCCGATGCTGCTCACCACCCCCGGTGCCATGGAGCAGCTCGACAAGTTCGAATCGGTCGCGGTTTTGCGCAAGCGCTTCGAGGAACTGCATGGCGTCAAGATGTTCGGCACGGCGCATCTCAGCATGTTCATGGGCGCTGGAGCGAAGAAGCGTCTGCGTTCGCCGGACGACTTCAAGGGCCGCAAGATCCGCAGCATGGGCCCGGCCGAGAACGCGGCGCTGTCGGCGTGGGGTGCCTCGCCGGTGACGATGGCGTTCGGCGACGTGCCGCCGGCACTCGAGACCGGCGTCATCGACGGCCTGTTGACCAGCATCGGCGGCTTCAATGCGACGCGCGACCAGGCGCCGTTCTACACGGTCGCGGGCATCAACGGCATCGTCGGCGACTACTACTGGATCGGCGCAAGCCTGAAGTGGTGGAACCGGCTCAACAAGCCGACCCAGGCGGCGCTGGAGAAGCTGATCGTCGAGGAACTCATTCCGCTCCAGAAACAGGTCAATTGGTGCAACGACGAGCGGGTCATCAAGCAGTACCTGACCGAAGACCCGAGCAAGCCCGGTATCTACATCCTCAAGCCGGACGAGCAGAAGAAGCTGGCCGATGCACTAGGCGACGCCACGATCAAGTGGGTGAAGGCGAACACTCCGAACGACGCCCACAAGTGGGTCGACCGCTACGTTCAAGAGGCGCGGGCGGCGTCGGTGGCGCACCCGATGGGCACGTCCTCGATCGAAAAGACCGATTGCTCGAAACTGGCCCACTACTTCGCCAAGAAGTAGCACGTGTCGGCAACGACGGGCGCCGTCGACCACGGCGGCGCCCGTTGGCTGTGTTGACCAAGTGGAAGAACCGATATGGTTACGATCTACAAGACATGGCGGTTCTTCCAGGACCGCGTCGTTGGCTATGCGGCCGCGCTGATCCTGCTCGGTATGACGATCCTGTCGGTGGTCGAGATATTCCGACGATACGTCCAGGGCCAGACATTC
The DNA here is from genome assembly GCA_025808875.1 of Enhydrobacter sp. Lineage (NCBI taxonomy): Bacteria > Pseudomonadati > Pseudomonadota > Alphaproteobacteria > Hyphomicrobiales > Enhydrobacter > Enhydrobacter sp. Next base: position 2,250,596 of record CP075528.1, read on the forward strand.
CATTGGGGGCAGGATGCCGTGACCTACTTCATGGTCACGGCCACGTTCATCTATTTCGGCACTTGCCAGGCGCAACGCACCCATCTCGCCGTCACCATTCTGCCCGAATGGCTGAGGCGTAGCGGCCGGGTCAAGCTCGGCTTGGCCGTCCAGGCGATCGCCTCGCTGCTGGGCATTCTGTTCGTCGTCGCGGTCATCTGGTGGGGCCATCCAGCCGCCGAGCGAGCCCTGAAGCTGGAGCGCATGACGGAGAGCATGATCATTCCGCTTTGGCCGTTCATGTACGCGCTGCTCGTCGGGTTGGCGTTGATGGGCGTGACGCTGCTGTTCCAGTTCTACCGCGACGTGATGCGACTGGTAGGGCGCGACCCCTTCCCATGGGAACCGAATCATCTGGAGATGGAACTCTAGATCCGCGAGCGCAGGGGGAGCGCAACCGCATGTCACTGCTTGCAAGCCTGTTCACGGTACTGCTGGTGCTGGGCCTGCCGCTCGGCATCGTTCTCGCCGGTGCCAGCCTGATCTTCATCTTCGGCGATCCGATGCTGTCGCCTGGCGCGGTGTTTCAATCCTTTTTCAATTTCCTCAGCAAATACACGCTGATGGCCGTGCCGTTCTTCATCTTCGCCGGCTTCCTGATGGAGCAGACCGGCCTGATTGCGCGATTGTTTCGCTTCGCCGATGCTCTGATCGGATGGCTGCCCGGGGGCTTCGGCTTCGCTACCCTGGTGGCGGCGGTGATCTTCGGTGCGATCTCGGGCTCCAGCACCGCGATGGCCGCAGCCATGGGCGTGATTGCCTATCCTGAGCTCCGCAAGCGCGGCTATCCCGCCTGGCTGGCGGCGGGTCTGGTCGCCTCCGGCGGCGGCATCGCGATTCTGATTCCACCCAGCATCATCCTCATCCTCTACGGCATCCTGACCGAGACCTCGATCGTCACGCTGTTCTTCGCCGGCGTTATTCCCGGCATCCTGCTCGCCATCAGCGACGCCATCGTCCTGGTGTTCTTCGCTTGGTACCTCAAGCTGCCGGCGGGCAAATTCTCCTGGCGGGCTTTGGGCGAGGCGACCGTCGATGCATGGCCGGCACTTTTGATGCCGGTGGTGATCTTGGGCGGTCTCTACGGCGGGCTGTTCACGCCGACCGAGGCCGGAGCCGCAGCCTGCGGCTACGCGCTGATCTACGGCATCCTCATCAAGCGCGGGGCGTTCCTGAAAGATCTGATGGCGGTCACGGTGCGCTCGCTCAATCTCACGTCGGTGATCTTTTTCCTGCTGGGCTGCGTCGGCGTCTTCCAGTTCGTGCTCGCCAATCAGGGCTGGGCGCAGCACCTCACGCAGTGGGTCGGCGGCCTCGACCTGTCGCCCATGGAGTTCCTGCTGATCCTGCTGCCGATCCTGCTGTTCCTGTCGATGTTCCTGAGCGGTATCGCCATCGTCGTGCTGACGGTGCCGGTGTTCTTCTCGGTGGCGATGAGTCTCGGCATCGACCCGGTCGTGCTCGCCATCCTGACGGCGCTGGCGATGGAGATGGGGGTGGTGATCCCGCCGGTCGGGCTCAACCTGTTCGCGGTCGCCGGCACCACCCGGGTGCCGCTCCACGAGGTCACGAAGGGCGCCATGCCGTTCCTGTTCACCGATGGATGGGTTCTGGTGCTGGTGATGTTGTTCCCATTTCTGGCACTTTGGCTGCCGAGCGTGCTCATCACGCCGGTCTTCAAGTAGGCTCGGCCTTTCGCCAGCCGAGTCTCGGCATCGTCAATGCGGTGGCCATGCCGGCAAGGTTTGCGCCGACGGCGATCAACATCGCGTGGCTGTAGTCGCGCGTCACGTCGAACAGGTAGCCGGCCAGTACGGGCAGGCCGATGGCGGCGAGGCACCAGGCAATGTACGTCCGCCCGGCGACGCGTCCGAAGTCGGCGGGCGGCCAGTAGACGGATATTCCTCCGGCGGTCGAACCGGAGATGAAGCCGTAGCCCATGCCAACCATTGCCAGCCCGAGCACCGCTGTCACGGGTGCGGGGAAGAGCACCAGCAGCAATCCGCCGACGAGCGCCAGGCCGTGCGCCGCGCACATCACGTGTGGCACGGCGAACCGGTCGACCAGCCAGCCGCCGCTGACGCGGGCGAGGGCGATTGCCCCGGTGATGCCGGTGGTGGCTCCCACGGCGAGCGCCGCCGCGCCTCCATAGACGGCGATGATCTCTCGGGCCTGGCTCAGAACCATCAGGCCTGCCGAGGCGGCGAGAAAGAAAGTCGCCGAGATCTTGAAGAAGGTCAGTCCCAACTTTGCGGGGTGGCTCGCCACGCTCCCCGCCGGCGCGACCAGGCGCATCCTGCTGTGCTGGGCCAACAGCGCCGCGACCGCACCACACGCCACCAGAGTTAACGCCAGCCCGACCAGAGTGGTGCGCCAGCCGAAAGCTTCGTTGCAGACATGGAAGGCGGGCGTCGCGATCATCGCGCCCATGGGATAGAGGCTGACGAGATAACCGTTCACCAGCCCTAGTCGTCGGCGGACCAGCATGTTCACGCCCTGCTGCAGCAGGATATACGACACGCCTCCACCGATGCCGAACACGATGCCGTAGCCGACCAGCAACTGGGCGAGGCCTGACGCCTGTGCGGCCACGGCGATGCCGGCGGCGGCGGCCATGGCGCTGACGAACACCAGGGTCGGCGCGGAGGCGAGGCGGTAGACGAATGCCGCGCCGACCGAGCCCACGGTGAAACCCACCGTGGCGAGGCCGAAGACGAGCGACAGCGCCGAGCGGGGAATCTCGAGCTCATGCTCGATTGGACGCAGCAGGACGCTGAAGGAATAGACCGATCCCAATGGCAGATTCAGCAAGGTCGCGGCCAGCAGCGCCGCCCACGGGCGCTCGGCTCGGACGCTGGCGGCCGGCGCGGCATCAAGCATGGTGCACCCTAACACGGACTCGCGTCGCGCCGTGTGCGATGTCACTATCCGCAAGCCTGTCGGGAGCGAGAGTCCTTCGCATGACGAAACCAGTGGTCGGCGTGATCGGAAATGCCCAGGTGGTCAACGACCGGCACAACGTGCAACTGGTGGGACAGCGCAACCTTCGCGCAGTGGCGGAGGTCGCGGGAGCGTTGCCGTTGATGTTTGCCGCCGCGCCGGACATCACCGATGTCGATGCGCTGCTGGACGTCGTCGACGGAGTCCTGCTTACGGGCGCGCGGGCCAACGTCCACCCGACCTGCTTCGGCGTCGAACCCGACACCCGCCACGAACCCTACGACCACGACCGCGATGCGGTCGCGCTCGCCCTGGTGAGGGCCTGTGTCGATCGCGGCGTGCCGCTTTTCGGAATCTGCCGCGGGTTCCAGGAGATGAACGTCGCCTTCGGCGGCACGCTGCACCCGGAGATCCGCGACCTGCCCGGACGCATGAACCATCGCATGCCCCGGCTGGAGAATGGCGAGATTCATCCCGATCCGGAGGTCGTGTTCAGCGATCGCCACGAGGTCCAGCTCGCATCCGGCGGCGTCTTCGCCAAGCTTCTTGGTCGCGAGGCGATCCGCGTGAACTCGCTGCACGGCCAGGGCATTCTCGAACCGGGCGCGCGCATCGTCGTCGAAGGCGTGGCGGAGGACGGCACGATCGAGGCGATCCGCATTGCCGATGCGCCCGGGTTCGCACTGGGCGTCCAGTGGCACGCCGAGTACGATCCGCAGAGCAACCCGATCAACCGGACCCTGTTCGAGGCGTTCGGCGCCGCACTGCGGCAGCAGAAGCGCGCGTCGCGGCCGTAAGCCATGCGGCGCCTGGCGCTGTTTGGCTGGGCGACTGGCGCGCTGTTCTTCTTCTATGCCTGGATCATGCGCGTCTCGCCGAGCGTGATGATCGACGAGCTGATGCGCGACTTCGGCGTCGGCGCCGCCGCCATCGGCAATCTCTCCGCCTTCTATTTCTACGGCTATGCCGGCATGCAGATCCCGGTCGGCCTTCTGATGGACCGGTTCGGCCCGCGCCGACTGATGACGGTGGCCGCCGTCGGATGCGCCGCCGGCTGCGTGCTGTTCGCCCTGGCGCCCGAGCTCTGGATCCTGTCGTTCGGCCGCTTCCTGATCGGCGCGACCGCGGCCTTCAGCCTGGTCGGCGCGATGACGGTCGCTGGCCAGTGGTTTGCGCCGGCGCGCTTCGCGCTGCTCTCCGGCCTCGCCATGATGCTCGGCATGGCCGGGGGTGTGTTCGGCCAGGCGCCGCTGCGTGTGCTCGTCGAATGGCTCGACTGGCGGAGCGCCTCGCTCGCGCTGGCGGTGGGCGGTGTGGCACTGGCGCTGGCGGCGATCGCCACGGTCCGGGACAGGTCGCACGGGGCGGGCGGGCTGCGGCAAGTGCTGGTCGGGCTGGGGCAGGTCGCACGCAATCGGCAAACCTGGCTGATCGCCGTCGCCGGCCTCGGCACGACCGGACCATTGCTCGGCTTCGCCGGCTTGTGGGGTGTGCCCTTCCTGGCGCAGACACAGGGACTGGATCGCACGGCGGCGGCGGGTATCACGTCGATGGTATTCATCGGCTGGGGTGTCGGCGCACCGGTGATGGGCTGGCTCAGCGATCGCATCGGTCGGCGCAAGGCGCCCTTCGTTGCGGGCCTCATCCTGACGGCGGCAGCGATGGCGGGGCTTGCCTGGGCGCCCGGATTGCCGCTCTGGGCGATGAGCACACTGTGCTTTCTCTGCGGCTTCGGCGGTTCGGCGCAGATCGTGGGCTTTGCCGCGGTCCGCGAACTCAATCCGCCGGCTGCCGGCGGCGCCGCGCTCGGCATCGTCAACGGCGTGGTGACCGGGGCCGGCGCCCTCTACCAGCCGCTGCTCGGATGGCTGCTCGATCTGGCCTGGGCCGGCGAAATGGCGAATGGTGTCCGGGTCTATGCGAGCGCTGCCTACAGCACGGCATTCAGCGTCCTGGTGGCGGGTGCGGCCGTGGGCATTGCCTGCACCCTGATGATGCGCGAGACGCGGTGCCGCCAGAGCGCGTGACGCGCCTAGAACACCGATTCGAGGAGGGGAACGACTTCCTGCGCGCCGTTGATCCGGCGCGGGTTGGAGAAGGTCCAGTCGTCGAGCATGCAGTTGGCGGCGATGCGCGGCAGGTCGTCCCACCTGACGCCGACATCGCGCAGGCGCCGGGGCAGGCCGAGGCCCGAGATGAATCCATCGAGAACCGTGGCGGCCAGCTGGCCGGGCGCGCCGAGCGCCGCGCTGATCTCGGCCTGGCGGTCCCAATTCACCTCGGCGTTGAACGCCAGCACGGCAGGGAGCATGACGCACGACGTGTAGCCGTGCGGCACGCCAGCGCTGCCGCCGAGCACGTGGCCGATGGCATGGCTCGCCCCCATGCGCGTTCCGCCGACGATGCCGATCATCGAGATCCAGGCGCCGACCTGGCAGTCGAGCCGCGCCGCGAGATCGGACGGGTCGCGCTTGACCGCGGGCAGGCCGCGGCCGAGCAGGCGCAACGCCTGCAACGCCGTGCTGTCCGTATAGGCGTTGCTGTCGATCGAGCAGTAGGTCTCGACACCGTGATCGACGGCGCGGATGCCGGTGGAGAGCCAGAGCCATTCCGGCGTGTGCATCGTGATGGCCGGGTCGAAGATCACCGCCAGCGGGATGAGGCCGGGATGGATGTAGGCCTGCTTGAGCCGCAGCCGGGGCTCGGTGACGCCCGCCCGGGCATTGAATTCGCCGCCGCTCAACGTCGTGGGCACGCAGATTTGCCGCACGCGCGGCGCCCTGTAGTGCGGGAAGCTTCGCTTGCCAGTGATCTCGTCGACCACGGTGCGGAACGGCTCGAGCCCGTCCGGCTCGGTGATGTCGTGCTCCAGGCAGATCGTGACGGCCTTGCCGCCATCGGTCGTCGAGCCGCCGCCGACGCTCACCAGCAGGTCGCAGCCCGCGGCGCGCGCCTTGTTCGCGCAGGCGACCACCGCATCGCGCGGGCTGTGGGCGGGCATTTCGTCGTGCGTGCCGGCGTAGCGCGGTCCGAGCGCCTCGGCGATCCGCGTGACGGCGTCGGTCTTCCGGTTGAGCGTGCCGCCGGCGAGAAGGAACACCCGCCTCGCGCCAAGGCGCTCCGCCGCTTCGACCACGGCCTCGGCCGCCGGACGGCCGATCACGACCCGCTCCATTCCCGTGAAGACGATCTCGCCGGTCCGCATGGCGCGGACGTTACAGCGTCGCCCCGGCAAGGGGAAGCAGACGCGCCTTCACCGTCGCACCGGAGAATGGTCTACCATCGCCGGCGTATCGAGGGAGGACGGAATGAAGATCGGCGTCACCATGTTCGCGACGGACTATGCGATTCCGCCGCACGATCTCGCCATCGAGGCCGAGGCCCGCGGCTTCGAATCCGTCTGGTTCCCCGAGCACAGCCACATTCCGACCAGCCGCAGGTCGCCCTGGCCGGGCGGCCCCGAACTTCCGAAATGGTACTACGACACCTACGACCCCTTCATCGCCCTGGCGGCCGCGGCCGTGGTGACGAAGACCATCAAGCTCGGCACCGGCGTCTGCCTCGTGGTGCAGCGCGATCCCATCCACACCGCCAAGGAGGTCGCCACCGTCGACCGGCTGTCGAACGGTCGGATGCTGTTCGGCATCGGCGGCGGCTGGAACGCCGAGGAGATGGCCGACCACGGCACGACGTTCGCCACGCGCTTCAAGCTGATGCGTGAGCGGATCGAGGCGATGAAGGAGATCTGGGCCAAGTCGAAGCCGAAATATTCCGGCGAGTTCGTCAAGTTCGACGAGATGATGCAGTGGCCCAAGCCGGTGCAGAAGCCGCATCCGCCGATCGTCGTCGGCGGCGGCTTCCCCCACGGTGCGCGCCGCGCGGTGGCTTACGCCGATGGCTGGATGCCGATCGGCGGGCGGGGCGGCGACACGCTTGCCATGCTGCCACCGTTCCGCGAGATGCTGAAGGCGGCCGGCCGCGCCGAGGCCGACGTGCCGGTCACCCTGTTCGGCGTCGGCATGGACCGCGCCGCCCTCGAGCGCGCCCGCGACGCCGGCGTCGACCGCGTTGTCTTCGGCATTCCGGCCGAAGCCAGGGACAAGGTCCTGCCGGTGCTCGACAGGGGCGCGGGCCTGATCGGCGCCTTCTGATCGCGCTCCGCTCCGGCCGATCGCCTGCCCGGAGCTTCAGCGCGAAGCGGGCGTGGTCTCGATGCCGTAGAAGGCAGCGCAGGTCTCGCCCAGGATCAGGTCCTTCTCGCGCGCCGTCAGGAAGGGGCAGTAGCGCCTGACGTAGTCGAGCGACTGGCGATAGGTGCAGAAGCGCTCGACGTTGGGCATGTCGGAACCCCAGATCAGCCGATCGGCGCCGAGCTGGTCGCGCATGTCGGCGATCAGCGCCTGGGCCTCGGGGTAGGGATAGTCCCATACGCCGCCGTAGCTGATCGGGAACACCACCTCCAGCACCATCGGCTCGCGGCGATAGAGGCGCAGGACCTCGTCGGGAAATTCGTAGCGTCCGGCGCGCACGAAGAGGCCGACCGGCGGACTCATCGCCATGTGCACGCGCAGCGACCGATATCGGCCAAGGATGCGGGCGAAGGCGGCGACGTGCGCCATGTAGCCCGCGAGGTCGTAGCTCGGGCCCGAGCTGAACTCGATGCACAGCACGATGTCGAGCGCGGCCAGCCTGTCCCACAACGGCTCCATCTGCGGCGCGTCGAGCGGCCAGGGAAAGCCGTGCCGGCTGAGCGAATCGACGTTGAAGTAGAGGCCGCGCAACCCGAGCCGGTGGAACGCGCGATCAATCTCGGCAAGCTGCGCCGGATGGCCGGCCATCGCCTCGTCGACATGCATCATGCCGGTCATGCGGTCGGGATATTGCCGGCCAGCGTAGGCGTTCATGTCGGTCATCGCACCGTAGGCGCCGCCGGCCTGCAACAGGCAATGGTCGACGCCGGCGTAGCGCATCTGGGCGAGCATCAGCTCGGGCGGCGCCGCCATCTCCTGCATGCCGACGGGCATGTACTGGATGGCATGGTCCTCGCCGGCGTGGGTGAACTCGAGCTGGCCAAACCGGCCGACGCGGAAATCGACGTCGAGGAGGCCACTCCAGCCTGGATCGTCGGGCCGGTAGAGTGCGCCGGTGTCGGCGGGCGCGCCGTCGCGCAGGCGGTAGGTCGAGGCGACCGTCCGCGCGATCATGCGCTGGAGATAGCGGTTGTGGATGTCGCGCGTGGGATGGCCGCAGGCGCCGATCCAGTGCGCGAAGACATGGGCGTGGCAGTCGACGATCAAGAGGCGTCCTCCCCAGGCCGAGCCTACAGCAGGAACCGTCCCTGGTGCGTCCCCTCCCCGAGGACGGCTCGGATGCCGGTGCCATCGGCATCGGAGGCGATTCGTCCTCGAATCCTCACAGTCCCCTGCAGTCCTCGGTGTCCACTCATCCACAGGCCGATATCTCAGCGATGTCTCACCCGGTGAGACATCTCAAGTCATTGATATGATTGATTATCTTTCCGAATGTCTCACTGAGGCATCGAGGGAGTGTCCGGGGAGGCCTGCCAAAATTGCCAAAATGGCCAAAATCGCCAAGCGGCACCGGCGTTAGCTGCGACCGGGCGGCGAGGTGGATGCATTCGAGGCGGTGGTCGCAGAGAGGCCTGTCAGCCCTCCACCAGCGGCACGACCTCGGCGGCGAATTTCTGCAGGCGCTCGATACTCTCGGCGATGCTCTGGCCGCGGAAGTCGAAGATCAGCTCGTGCACGCCGATGGCGGCGAAGGTGCGGATGTCACCCGCGATCTCGTCGGGCGCACCCGAGAAGCTGCGCCGCGCGCCGTCGCGATCGGGCACGCCCGAATCGTAGAGCGGCGCCTTGTAGGAGATGACCAGTTTCGCGAAGTCGCGGCCCTCGGCCTCGGTCAGGCGCTTCAGGGTTTGCAGGTGCGCCGTCATCTCCTGCGGCGGCAGCGGCGAGGCGGCGATGGCACCGACCGGATGCCAGCCGTCGCCGTAACGGGCGACGCGGCGCAGCGCGGCCGGCGAATGGCCGCCGACCCAGATCGGCGGATGCGGCTTCTGCGCGGGGAAGGGTTCGCAGCGAATGTCGGCATAGCGATAGAAACGGCCCTCGAAGCTGGCCGGCGAGCGGGTCCAGAGCTGTTTGAAGATCGTCAGCCATTCGTCGGTGACGGCGCCGCGCCTGTCGAAGTCGGGACTGTCGAGCGCCTCGAACTCTTCCTTGAGCCAGCCGACGCCGACGCCCAGGGTCACCCGTCCGCCCGACAGCACGTCGAGCGAGGCGACCATTTTCGCCGTCAGCACCGGGTTGCGATAGGGCAGCACCAGAACCGACGTGACCAGACGCAGCCGCTCGGTGGCGCCCGCCACTACGCCCAGGATGGCGAAGGTCTCGAGCGCGTCGCCGGCGCTCGGGTGCTTGCCGTCGAGCGTGTAGGGATAGGGCGAATCGCTCGCCACGGGGAAGACGACGTGATCGGCGATCATCGCCGAATGCAGGCCGAGCCGCTCGCCTTCGCGCGCGAGCGCCAGCACGCCCTCGCGCGTGGCGGCGGGACCGCGGGTCGGGAGATAGAAGCCGTAGCGCATGCCCGCAGTCTAGCGGCCTCAGAGAGGCCAGACGACCAGCAGGAGCGGAACGCTCACGGCCACGACGATGACCTCGAGCGGCAGACCGAGCTTCCAGTAGTCGCCGAAGCCGAAGCCGCCGGGACCGAGGATCAGGGTGTTGTTCTGGTGCCCGATCGGCGTCAGGAAGGCGCAGGAGGCGCCGATCGCCACCGCCATCAGGAAGGGATCGGGGCTGGCGCCGAGCTGGCCGGCGGCGCCGATGGCGACGGGACACATCACTGCCGCCGTGGCCGCGTTGTTCATGAAGTCCGACAGGGTCATGGTGACGATCACGATCAGCACCAGGGCGACGACCGCGCTGCCCTGCGCGACGTTGTCGAGCAGAACGCGCGCGATCAGGTCGGCGGCGCCCGTGGTCTCCATCGCGCCGGCCACCGGGATGAGCGCGCCGAGCAACACGATCACCGACCAGTCGACGGCATTGTAGACCGTGCGTGGCGACACGGTGCGCAACGCCATGGACGCGAGCACGCCGCCGGCGAAGGAGATGGCGGCGGGCAGCAGGCCGAACGCCGCACCGCTGACCGCGGCCGCCATGATGCCGCCGGCTGTGGCGGCCTGACGTGGATCGGGAATGCGCAACGCACGCTCCGCCAACGGGACACAACCGAACTGCGAGGCGAACTCGGCCAGCGCCTCGGGCTGGCCCTGCAGCAGCAGCACGTCGCCCGGCCGCATCGGCATCGTGCGCAGCCGGGCCATCGAACGGCGGCCCTGCCGCGACACGGCCAGCAGGTTGATGTGATAGCGGCTGCGCAGATGGATGTCCGTCGCCGAGCGGCCGGCGATGGCTGAATCGGGCAAGACGGCCATTTCTGTCAACACCACTTCGTCGGACGGGATGGCGGCATTCGCCTGGGGCGGCGCGTCTCGTGTCCCCGCTTCCGGCGCGGCGGCCTCGGCGGCCGGATCGCCGTCGTCGGTGACGTCCTCCTCGAGCCTGAGCCCCAGCGCAGCGAGCGTCGAGGCAAGCCCCTCCGGCTCGGCCTCGATGACCAGGATGTCGCCGCGTCGCAACTCGCGATAGGGACTAGGTGCGCCAATCCGCACGTCGTCGCGGATCATCGCGATGACTTGGGCATCGGCCTCCTCGAGTACCTTGTCGACTTCGCGCAAGGTCATGCCTTGCGCCTTGCTCTTGCTGGTGATCCGCGCCTCGGTCAGGTAGGCGCCGGTCTCGAAACCCTCGGCGCCGACCCGTTCGCGCGTCGGCACCAGCCAGCGGGCGAAGACCACGGTGAAAGCGACGCCGACGACGGCAACGACGACGCCGACCGGCGTGAAGTCGAACATGGCGAAGGAGTTGCCGACCGCCTGGCTGCGGAAACCCGAAACGATCAGGTTGGGCGGCGTGCCGATGAGCGTCGTCATGCCGCCGAGGATCGAGCCGAAGGCCAGCGGCATCAGCAGCTTGCCGGGCGGCAGCTCGTGCCGTGCCGCGACCTGCAGGGCGACGGGCATGAGCAGGGCGAGCGCGCCGACATTGTTCATGAAGGCGGACAGGAGGGCCGCCAGGCCGGCGATGGCGGCGGTGGTCGTCATCGCGCCGGCCTTCTGAGGGAGCGCGACGCGGGTCAGCACGTCGATCGCGCCGGTTTGCTGGAGGCTGCTGCTCAGGATCAGGACGCAGGCGACGGTGACGACGGCCGGATGACCGAACCCGGAGAAAGCCTCGACGTCCGGAAGGAGACCGGCGACGACGCAGGCGAGAAGCGAGGCGACCGCCACCATATCGTGCCGCCAGCGACCCCAGAGGAAGGCGACAACGGTCGCCGCCAAAATGGCGAGTATCGACGCCTGGTCCTGAGTCATCGCCTCACGGGAGGCTGGACTGGCGACATGGGCGAGCCTGGCGCGCCTATTTCCGCGTGAGGGTCATCGGCACCTTGGGCTGGCCGACGCCGGCCGTGTAGCCGACGAGCTTGTTGCCGTCGAGATTGAGGCGAACGGTCGACTTCTCGCCATCGAGCACCAGAGTGGTGCCGTCGAACGATCCGGCCATCTGCTGTCCCAGGACCATGCGCAACCCGAACTTGGTCGTCACGCCCGTCTTGGTGCACTGGAAGGTGCCTTCGAGCGCGCCCTTGCGCTGGCTGTTGATCTGCAGGTTGACGGCGCCGCAATCCGGAGTTTGGCCCGTCCACAGTCCCTTCACGTCGGTTGGCTCGACAGCGACGGCCGGCCAGGCGGAGAGCGAAGCCAAGACTGCCGCGATGACTGCGATGCGCACCATGAAACCCTTCTCGTTCGGTTGTGCGCAAACATTAGAGAGTCGCGCGCCAGATTGCACGCACAATGGCCGATCGGCAACGGCCGGGCGATCCCGGCGTTGTCGACTCGGGCCGACATACCGGGAGATCCGTCATGGGATTGGGCAAAGGCATGTTGCTGTGGCTGATCGGAATTCCGATTCCGATCATCATCCTTCTCGTACTGCTCTTCTGACGCGCGGGGTTGGCGCGGCGGTTCGCCATCGAACGAAGGCGGGGTGCCCGGCGAGTCCTTTGCCGTCGGCATTATTGTATCGAATGTAAGGACATCGCTTGGTCACACGCCGCCCGCGCGGATTGGCGCATGGTCTTGCGTGTACTGCCGGGAAGGGGCAGAAGGCGCCGGGCCCGAGACGGCCGCGACCACGGCGCCGATCGGGCCCGACGCTCCTCTCCGGATCAGATGACCTTGCGAACCACGTGGCTGCGATTGGTCGTATGGGGACGGACCTCAGCCGGCCAGCGTCCCTTCTCGCCGGCGATGGCCCATTCCTTGCTGAGCAGCACGTCGGGCGAGTCGATCTCGTAGAGGGCCACGTAGTTCGCCATGCCCGCGCCGTCGAGCACCTTGCGCTGGCCGGCCAGCATGAAGGCGGCCGGCTCGGTCTTGAGCCGCGTGACGGCGCGCACGCCCGGCACCTTGAGCAGTTCCGGCACGTGCTCGGTGTCGTAGACCTCGTTGAACAGGGCCTCCTTGTCCTTGGCGACGTCCATGCTGACGATGAAGAGATACTTGCTGGCGAGTGGCACTTTTTCCTCCCTAGGCTGCGGCCGCCCTGACCATGTCGGCGCATTTCTCGCCGATCATGATCGACGGGGCGTTGGTGTTGCCGGCGACGATGGTGGGCATGATCGAGGCGTCGGCGACCCGCAGCCGCTCGACGCCGTGGACGCGGAGCTGCGGATCGACCACGGCGTCGACCTCGCGACCCATGCGGCAGGTGCCGACCGGATGCAGGTTGCTCACGCCCGTCGCGCGGATGAAGTCGCGCAGCTCCTTGTCCCCGGAAACGGAGGGGCCAGGCATCGTCTCCTCGACGAGGAAGGGCTTCAGCGCCGGCTGCCGGGCGATCTCGCGGCAGATGCGCAAGCCCTCGATCAGCGCCTGCCAATCGTACGCGGTCTTGAGGAAGTTGAAGCGGATCTCGGGCGCGGCGAGCGGGTCCGATGACTTGAGCCGCACCGTGCCCCGACCCTCGGGCTTGAGATGCACCGGGCTCAGACCGAAGGCCGAGTAGGGCTGCGGCACGACGCCGTTGCGGTCGCGCGAGATCACCGCCCAGGCGAACATGTTGATCTGCAGGTCGGGCCGCTCCAGCCGCCTGTCGGAGCGCACGAAGGCGCCGACGAACAGTCCCATGCTGGCGAGCGGGCCGGTGCGGCCGAACGCATACTGCGCCGCCGCCATCATACGCCGCGGCAGCGACAGCGCGATGTCGTTCATCGTCACCGGCTGGCTGCAGCGGTAGCCGACATAGGTGTTGAAGTGGTCATGCAGGTGGCTGCCGACACCGGGCATATCGCGCACGACGTCGATGCCGTGTTGCTTGAGGTGCTGCGCCGGGCCGAGGCCCGACAGCATCAGCAGCTGCGGCGAGCCGTACACGCCGCCCGAGACGATCACCTCGCGCGTGGCCCGTGCCGTCAACTCGCGGCCGCCCTGGCGGTACTCGACGCCGGTCGCGCGGCCGTTCTCGATCAGCACGCGCGTGGCGTGGGCGCCCGTCGCGATGGTGAGGTTGGCGCGCCTCGGGCCGCCGAGATAGGCGCGGGCGCTCGACCAGCGGCGCGCGCCATTGATCGTCGTCTGATAGTAGCCGACGCCTTCCTGCTGCGCGCCGTTGAAATCCGGATTGGCGGGAATGCCCGCTTCGACGGCGGCATCGTGCATCGCCTTGGCGAGCTTCGGCTTCCAGCGATGGTCGGTGACCTTGAGCGGGCCGCCGGTGCCATGGAAAGCGTCGCCGCCACGCTGATTGTCCTCGGCTCGCCTGAAATAGGGCAGGACCGACTCGTAGTCCCAGCCTTCGCAACCGCGTTGGCGCCACTCGTCGTAGTCGGCAGCGTTGCCGCGCATATAGACCATACCGTTGATCGAGCTGGTGCCGCCCAGCACCTTGCCGCGCGGCTGATACATGATGCGGTCGTTGAGCTCTGGCTCTGGCTCGCTGTCGAACATCCAGTTCACGCGCGGATTGGCGAAGGTCTTGTGATAACCGAGCGGCACGTGGATCCACGGATAGAGGTCGCGCGGTCCGGCTTCGAGCAACAGCACGCGGAAGCGGCCGTCCTCGCTCAGCCGGCCGGCGACCGCGCACCCGGCCGAGCCCGCGCCGGTCACGATGTAATCGTAGGAAGCGTCCTGCATGCGCCCCTCCCGGCGTGAGCATGCAACAAGGCTTCCGCGAATGCCACGAGCACGGATCGCGGAGCGGACCGCGAGCCGCAGCGATTGGGTCGCGCCGTGCCCTGTCGTACTGTGGCGCCCCGCGACGCAGGAGCCCGTTCGATTTCTCCATTGTACCTCGCCCTGGGCGCAATGACGGCGCAGCAGACCCTGGCGACGCTCGGACGCTCGGCCGTGCCTCTGATCGCCGCCGCGATCGTCGCCGACCTCGACGTCGATCCGGCGCTGGTCGGGGTCTATCTCGCCATCGGCTCCGTGGCCGGCTTCCTGACGACCGTGGGCTGCGGCGGTTTGATTTTGCGTTACGGCGCGCTGCGCATGACGCAGGTCGGCATGCTCGGTCTCGGCATCGGGCTCGCCGTGACGACCGGGGGCTGGCTGCCGCTGTTCGCGCTCGGCGCCTTCGTCGGCGGGTTGGGACAGGCGATCTCGACGCCGTCGAGTTCGCACCTGCTCGGCCGTCTGTCGCCGCCGCGCCTCGCGCCGCTGGTGTTCTCGATCAAGCAGACCGGCGTGCCGGCCGGGCTGATGCTGGCGGGTGTGGTGGCACCGATGCTGGTCGTCGAGGCCGGCTGGCGCTGGACGCTGATCATCATTGCCGGGCTCTGCCTGTTCACCGTGGGGGCGTTGCAGCCCCTGCGCGCGCGATTCGACGTCGATCGCGTTCCCGGCCAGAAACTGTCGTCCGCCGACATCGGGGCGAACATCGCCCGCGTGGTGCGCGACCCGGCACTGCGGGCCCTGTGCTTCGCGATGTTCAGCTTCGTCGGCCTGCAATCCCTCTTCACCGGCTTCTTCGTCCTCTATCTCGTGCGCGGGCTCGGCTACGACCTCGAGCGGGCGGGCCTCGTCTTCGCCATCGCCGTCGCGATCGCGGTGCCGGCCCGCATTTTCTGGGGCTGGCTGGCGTCGCGCTTCGTGCGGCCGGCGCTGCTGCTGGCACTGCTCGGCATCGCGATGGCCGTGTCGGCGGCGCTCGCGGCGGTCATCGCGCCCGGTTGGCCGATCGGGGCCGCGATCGCGATCGCCTGCGCGATGAGCGTGACGGCGGTGAGCTGGCACGGCGTGCTGCTCGCCGAGGTGGCGCGGCTGTCGCCGCCCGGCCGCATCGGCGCCACGACGGGCGCGGTTCTGGCATGGGGTGACGCCGGCGCCTTCTGCTTGCCACTCGCCTTCAGTGTGGCGCTCACCGCGACCGGCGGCTACGGCGCGGGCTTCCTGATCGGCGGCGCATTGGCGCTGGCGGTCGGGCTGATCGGCCTGCGCCGGCGTGTTAGGAAGTGACGATGAAAACCAAGCCTTTCGGCCGCACCGGCATCTCGGTCTCGGAACTCTGCTTCGGCACGATGTCGTTCGGCGGGGACGCCGACGAGGCGACGTCGGCGGCGATGTACAAGGCATGCCGCGACGCGGGCGTGAACTTCTTCGATTGCGCCGACACCTACAATGGCGGCCGCTCGGAGGAGATTCTCGGCCGCTTGGCCAAGGATCACCGCGACGAACTGGTGCTGACCACCAAGTGCTTCAATCCGACCGGGCCCGACGTCAACGCGCGCGGCGTCAACCGGCGCCATGTCGTGCGTGCCGTCGAGGCGAGCCTGCGCCGGCTGCAGACCGATCGCATCGACGTCCTGTTCCTGCACCAGTACGACCCGCTCACGCCGATGGAGGAGTCGATGCGGGCGCTGGAAGATCTCGTGCGGGCGGGCAAGGTGATCTATCCGGGTCTCAGCAACTGGGCGGCCTGGCAGACGCAGCGTGCGCTCGACATCCAGGAACGCATGGGCTGGTCGCGCTTGCAGGTCACGCAGCCGATGTACAATCTGGTCAAGCGTCAGGCCGAGGTCGAGATCCTGCCGCAGGCCGAGGCGAGCGGCCTCGGCGTCATCCCCTACAGCCCCGGGGCGGCGGGCCTGCTGTCGGGCAAGTATTCCGGCCAGGCGTCGGGCCGCCTGCTCAGCAACAAGATGTACAAGCGGCGCTACGGCATGCCGTGGATGGTCGAGGTGGCGGAGAAATACGTCGCCTTCTGCAGGGAACGCGGCCTGCATCCGGTGAGCACCGCGATCGCCTGGGTGGGGGCGCATCCGGTGGTGACCGCGCCGATCGTCGGTGCGCGCAATGTCGAGCAGTTGAGGGACTCCCTGGCGTCCACCGAGGTGAAGATGACGCCCGAGTTGCGCGCCGAGATCGGCGCGCTCGGCCGCACGCCGCCGCCGGCGACCGACCGTAGCGAGGAGCAGACCGCCTGATCAGTCCGGCCGGCGCCAGAACGGCGCGCGGCGCTTGACCGGCTCGAGCAGCGACCAGTCGCCCTGTTCGACGACGTGGCCTTTGGGGAAGGGCGGGCGCGGCTCCTGTCCCAGCGAGCGCATGACGCGATCGTCTCGGTAGTAGCAGAGCAGGACCAGGCGATTGAGGGCGAACAGCGGGGCGCCGCCCTCGGCCTTGAAGAGCGCGGCCACTTCCGCGCGGCGCGCGTCGGTCAGGGCGGCGAAGTCGCCTCCGGCCAGCGTCGCGAGATGGGCGAGCGCGGTACGTATGTCGGCGAGGTCGCGGCCGACGCTCGTCAGGATATCGGCGAAGATCGCAGGATCGTCCGCACCCGGCACACCGTACTCGGCGCTTGCCGGGATCATGAGGGCGGTCAGCGCCCGGAGCTGGCGGGCATCGTCCTGTGTCAGGGAGTCAGGCATCGAACAGCGTCCCGTCGGCCGCACGTCGCTTGATCTGATCGGCGATGTGGAGCGCCAGCGCCTGGATGGTCGAGGTCGGGTTCACACCGCCCGACGTCACCCAGATGCTGCCGTCGATGAGGAAGAGATTGCGCACGTCGTGGCAGCGCCCCCAGCCGTTGACCACCGAACGCTCCGGATCGTCGCCCATGCGTGCCGTGCCGAGGAGATGCCAGCCGCCGTTGAGGATCGGGCTCTCGATTCCGATGTCGGAGGCGCCGGCGGCTTCGAGGATGTCGCGTGCGCGGGCGTGGGCGTGGGCCATCATGCGCCGCGTGTTGTCGCCGATGCGATAGTCGATGCGCGGTGCTGGAATGCCGTGGCCGTCCTTGAGCTCGGGATCGAGGGTGACGCGATTGTGCTCCTCCGGCAGGTCCTCGCAGATCGCCGAGAGGTAGATGCGCCGGTTGAGCAGGCGGCGGTAGACGCGGTGATGGTCGTCGCCCCACGGCAGGCGCCCCGCGGCGGTGCTGGTGATGGCTTCCATGATCGACTGGATGCCGCGCCCGAACTGGAAAGTATAGCCGCGCACGAAGTCGCGCGACGGATCGGTCTCGTAGAACTCCTGGCTCCACAGGCAGAGCGGCGGGCCGTGATTGCCGTCGAGCGGCTCGTCGACATAGCCGTAGGTCTGGGCATATGGATGGAGCATCAGGTTCCTGCCCACCAGTCCGCTCGAATTGGCAATGCCGGCGGGGAAGCGGGCGGACACCGAGTTCAGCATCAGCCGCGGCGTGCCGACACCGTTGCAGGCGAGGATCACGAGCTCGGCGGGCTGGAAGTGCTCCTCGCCGTCGCGATCGTAGTAGACGACGCCCGACGCGAGCCCGTCGGGTCCGACCGTGACCTCGCGGACGCGGCAATAGGTGCGCAATTCGACGCCGGCACGGATCGCCGCCAGCCAGTAGGTGATGTCTGTACTGGCCTTGGCGCCCTGCGCGCAGCCCGGGGTGCAGTGGCCGAGATTGAGGCAGCGACCGCGGCCGTCGTAGTCGATCGTCGCGATGGTCGAGTCGGATGGCCACCAGTGCCAGCCGAGCTGGTTCATGGCGCGGCCGAAGCGCTGGCCCGACTTGCCGAGCGGCAGGGGCGGCATCGGCGGATGCTTGGGCGGGTAGGCGGGATCTCCGGCGAGGCCCGACACGCCCATCATGCGGTCGTTGTCGGCGAAGAACGGTTCGAGCGTCGCGTAGTCGACCGGCCAGTCGTCGGCCACACCGTCGAGCGAGCGCACCCTGAAGTCCGACGGCTTGAGGCGCGGGTAGTGCGCCGTGTACATGATGGTGCTGCCGCCCACCCCGTTGAAGTTCACCACCTTGATCGGCGAGTTCGCGTCGTTGATCGGATAGTCGGTCGGCCGCGCGCGGCGGTTGGGGCTGATGGCGAAGTCGCCGAACAGCCGCGCCTCCCAGTCGCGTCCGTTGCTCGGATAGTCGGTCGGCTTCACCCAGTCGCCCTGCTCGAGACAGAGGATGCGCATGCGGGTGTCGGCGAGACTCCAGGCTGCGGCCGCTCCCGACGCTCCCGATCCGACGATCAGGACGTCGACCTTGTCGTGCATGAACCAGCGTCCTCCCCGGCGTAGACTAGGGCGCCGGAGAGGACGGCAGCAAGGGTCAGCGGCGCAGCGGGCGCGGAGCGATGAGCTGACCGCGCTCGTCGTAGACGTTGCCGAACTCGTCGTAGATGAAGCCGTGCGGCGACATCATCGCGAGTTCATGCGTCGTCGCCCGCTGGCGATCGAACGCCGGATTGGCAATTGGCGAGGTCTGGGCCAGGACGGCCGGCGCCATGACTGCCAGCGCCGCGACAAGGACGATCGTATGCTTCACCATGTCGGTTCTCCCTGACTTGATGCCGAAGGAACGCGACCTGGGCGCGAAAGTTTCTGTGGAACGCCGGCAACCGCCGCGATCCCGCCGCAATCAAGAGCCTCTCCGGGGGCGCCGGAGAGGCTTGCCGTTTGAGCGTGTGGCGGATCAGCGGATCCGCATGCCCTCGCGATTGTAGCGCCGGCCGTACTCGTCGACGATGTAGACTTGGTTCGGACCCTGCGCCGACGGATCGACCACGCCGGTGCGGCCGCGTATCGCGCCTTGGCTCGTTGGGCCTGTCTGGGCCTGGTCGCTCGAGTACATGCGCTGGGCCTGCGGAGTGTAGGCGCTGCCCGACTCGCCGGCGGCGCTTTGCGACTTGTTGGTGTGCGAGAGAACGCTGGACGAGTTCGTGCCCGGCGCAGTGGCGTTGGCGTTGGGCGTGGTCGTCCCGATGCTCTCGACCGGGCCCGCGCCGGTCGCGCCGCCGGGAGCGGGGGACACTCCCTGGGCGACGGCCGCTCCCGACAAGGCCAGCGCACAAGCGGCGATCGTCGATGTCTTCAACAGCATGACGGGTCTCCTTGCTTGGGGTGGTGCAAGGAGAACGCCGCCGCGGCGCGACCTGTTGCAGCCGCCTTCGAATTCCACTGGTGGGCGCACCCTCGCCATGCGAACCGTGCAACCGCGGCAAAAGGGCAAGCCGTTGGGCCGCCCGGCGGGTATGATGATCGGCCAGGAGGGCGAGAAATGCCGACCATCGACGCGCAGGTTCATTGCTACGAGCGCAACCATCCGGGCCGGCCTTGGGTGGAGACTCTCGCGGGACCACCCGAGGTGACCGGCGCCGACATGGTCAAGGCAATGGACGAGGTCGGCGTCGATGGCGCCCTGCTGGTGTCGGTGTTCACAATGTACCGCTGGGACGCGAGTTACGCCGTCGCGGTACAGAAGCAGTATCCTGGCCGGTTCGCGGTCATCAAGCCGGTCGATTCGGCCGATCCCAAGGTCGGGGAGACGATCGCCGAGTGGGCGAAGATGCCGGGCACGGTCGCGATCCGCATCATGATGCGGCCGGACGTGTCGAGGGACCCCACCGATCCCGGCATCAACCGCGTGCTGGCGGAGGCGGCGCGGCACGACCTGCCGGTCAATCTCCTGTGCTGGGGCAGGCTCGAACAGATTGGCGAACTTGCCAAGCGCAACCCCAACACGCAGATCGTGATCGACCATATCGGCCTGCATCAGCCGTTCGCGCCGCCGGCGCCGGCCGACGGCTGGGCCGACGTGGCGAAGCTCGTGGCGCTCGCGCCCCACCCCAACATCGCGGTCAAGATCACCGGGGCCTGCACGCTCAGCCACGAGAAGTTCCCTTACAAGGACATCTGGGCGCCGCTCGGCCGCATCTTCGATGCCTTCGGGCTCGATCGTTGCATGTGGGGGACCGACTGGACGCGGGCGGTCAACCTCCTCACCTACAAGGAGGGGGTCGATTCGTTCCGGGTGACCGACCGGCTGAGCGACGGCGATCGAACCAAGCTGATGGGCGGCACGCTGTCGAAGGTTTATGGTTGGGCGCCGACGAAGCCCTAGGTTGCGCGAGTGCCCATGAGACGTACCGCCTTCTTCCTCTTGCTGCCCGCACTGTCGGCTTGCACCGTCGAGCACTGGACGCGACCCGACACCAGCGAACAGCAGCGCGTTGCCGATTCCAATCGATGCGAGGATCAGGCGCGGCAGAGTTCCTTTTCTTTCGGCAACGATCCGTACAGCGGCCTGGCGATGCAGGATCGGCAGGCCCAGTGCATGCGCGCCCTGGGATACAGGCTGGAGCGCAAGTGAAGCCGCCTGCGTGGCTCTGGCGCGCCGTAGGCGCCGTCGTCGCCATTGGGCTGGTCGCAGTCGGCATCTGGTGGTCGACCGGCAAGCCAGCCGCGCCGCCGGCCGTCCCGGCCGCGCCGCCGCCACCGCAGGTCGGCGTCGTTGAACTGAAGGAAGCCGAGGTGCCGCTGCCGCTGGAGTTCGCCGGCAGGGTCGCCGGTTTTCGCGTCGTCGAGATCCGCGCCCAGGTGAGCGGCGTGCTGCTCAAGCGCGAGTTCAGCGAAGGCGACACCGTGCGCGAGGGCGAGGTGCTGTTCCGCATCGACCCGCGCACCTACGAGGCCGCCTTGTCGCGCGTTCAGGCGCAGGCGGCGCAGGCCAGGGCCGCGCTCACCCAGGCGGAGGAGAACTACAAGCGGGTCGAGGGGCTGGCGGGCCAGAAGGTGGCGACGCAGAAGGCGCTCGAGGATGCCATCGCCGCACGCGACCAGGCGCGGGCCACGATCCAGTCGACCCAGGCGGAGATCGACACCGCGCGCCTCAATCTGGAGTTCACCACCATCAAGGCGCCGGTCACCGGGGCCACCAGCCTGGTGTCGCCGGCCGAAGGCACGCTGATCCAGGCACAGCAGACCGTGCTCACGACCATCACCCAGCTCGATCCGGCCTACGTCAACTTCACCATCACCGACAGCGAATTGCGCCGCCTGAACGCCATCGACGAGGAGAACGAGAAACCGATCGACCTTGAACAAGTCGGTGTCGAGCTGCAGTTCGGCGACGGCGCCCGCTATCCGGCCGCTGGCAAGATCGATACGCGCTCGCGCACCGTGGATCCGCGCACCGGGACCATCCTGTTTCGCGCGGTCTTTCCCAATCCCGACCGGGCTTTGCTGCCCGGCCAGTTCGTGCGCATCAGGATCAACGGAATCTCGATGCCACGCGCCATCGTCGTGCCCAAGGCGGCGATCTCGCAAGGCCCGCTCGGCGCCTTCGTCTATGTCGTCGAACCCGACCAGGTCGCGCGGGTGCGTCAGGTCCGTCTTTACATGGAACTCGACAATGGCTGGATCGTGCGCAAGGGCCTCAAGGGCGGAGACCGCATCGTTGCCGACGGAGTGATCCGCGTCAGACCGGGCCAGCCGGTGCGTGCCGTGCCCATCGCACCGTCGCAGACGGCGGTCCCGGCGGCCGCCAAGCCGTGATCTCGAAATTCTTCATCGATCGACCCGTCTTCGCATCGGTCCTGTCGATCGTCATCGTCCTCGCGGGACTGGTCTCGATCCGGGTGCTGCCGGTGTCGCAGTATCCGTTGATCGTGCCGCCCGAGGTCGTCGTTTCGGCGACCTATCCGGGGGCGACGGCGGAGACCATCGCGGCGACGGTCGCCGCGCCCCTCGAGCAGCAGGTCAACGGCGTGGAGCGCATGATCTACATGCGCTCGACCTCGACCGGCTCGGGCACCATGGGGCTCACCGTCACCTTCGAGATCGGCACCAACCCCGACCAGAACGCCATCAACGTCAGCAATCGGGTACAGCGCGCCCTGCCGCTGCTGCCCGGCGAGGTGGCGCGCCAGGGCGTGGTCGTGCAGAAGCGCTCGACCTCGATCCTCCAGGTGCTGACTATGTCGTCGCCGGAGGGGCGCTACGACACGATCTTCATCAGCAACTACGCTCTGGTGAACGTGCTGGACGAGCTGCGCCGCTTGCCCGGCGTCGGCGACGCGACGCTGTTCGGCGCGTCCGACTACTCGATGCGCATCTGGCTCAGGCCCGACAAGGTCGCGCAATACAACCTCACCCCGGCCGACATCGCCGCCGTGGTGCGCGAGCAGAACGCCCAATTCGCCGCCGGCCGCTTCGGCGAGGAGCCGATGACCAATCCGCAGGTCTTCACCTATTCGGTGACGACGCCGGCGCGGCTGGTCGACCGCACGCAGTTCGAGAACATCATCATCCGGTCCGAGGAGAACGGCGGCGCCCTGCGCCTGAAAGACGTGGCCCGGGTGGAGCTCGGAGCGCTGAGCTACGGGTTCTCGGCGACCTTCAACGGCTCGCCGGCGGTGCCGATCGGCGTCTACCTGCAACCCGGCGCGAATGCCCTGGAGGTCGCCCATTCGGTCAAGGAGACCATGGACCGCATCTCCAAGCGGTTCCCGGTCGGCCTGCGCTACGACATCCCGTTCAACACCACGCGCTTCGTCGAGGTCTCCATCCGCGAGGTGGCGGCCACCTTCGCCGAGGCGATCGTGCTGGTCGTGCTCGTGGTCTTCCTGTTCTTGCAGAGCGTGCGCGCGATGATCATTCCGATCATCGCCATTCCGGTGTCGATCATCGGCACCTTCGCGGGCATGTACCTGCTCGGCTTCTCGATCAACATGCTCACCCTGTTCGGCCTGGTGCTGGCGATCGGCATCGTCGTCGACGACGCCATCGTCGTGATCGAGAACGTCGAACGCAACATGACGCAGGGTGGGAAGTCTCCGCGCGACGCGGCACTGCAGGCGATGCGAGAGGTGACGGGGCCGGTCATCGCCATCGTGCTGGTGCTCTGCGCCGTGTTCATTCCGGTGTCGTTCCTGGGTGGGCTTGCTGGCGAGCTCTACCGGCAATTCGCCGTCACGATTGCAGTGTCGGTGGTGATCTCGGGCGTCGTCGCCCTGACCCTGACACCGGCGTTGGCCGCCCTGCTGCTCAAGCCCGGCCATCGCGAGCCGTGGTGGCCGTTCGCGCGCTTCAACCGCTTCTTCGCCTGGGTGACCGGGCGCTACACGGCCGGTGTCGGCTTTCTCATCCGTCGCGCCGCCGTTGGCATCGCGGGTTTTCTCGTCGTCATCGGCATCGTGGTCGTGCTGTTCCAGCGCGTGCCCAACGCGCTCGTGCCGGCGGAGGACCAGGGCTACGTGTTCATGGTGACGGCGCTACCGCCCGCCGCCTCGGTGGTGCGCACGCGCGAGATCGGCCGGTTGGCGACGGAGGCGCTGCGCGAGAATCCAGCGGTGGCCAACGTGGTCACCTTTTCGGGCTTCGACCTGCTGTCGCTGGCGCAGAAATCGAACTCGGGGGTATCGTTCATCACGCTCAAGGACTGGTCGGAACGCAAGGACCCCAGGCAGGACGCGCGCAACGTGGCGCCGGCGCTGGGCGCGCTCAATGCCCGCTTTCGCGACGGCGTCGTGATCGGCTTCAATCCCCCGCCGATCCAGGGCATCAGCGTGACCGGCGGCTTCGAGTTCTATCTGCAGGATCGATCGGGCGGCTCGCTCAACGATCTCGCGCAGGCGGCGGCAAAGCTCGTCGAGGCGGCCAGCAAGCGGCCGGAACTGCGCGGCGTCTCGACCACGTTCACCACTTCCGTGCCGCAATACAAGGCCGATGTCGACCGCGACAAGGCGCGCGCCATCGGCGTCTCGATCAACTCGATCTTCGAGACGATGCAGGCCTCGTTCGGCAGCTTCTACATCAACGACTTCTCGCTGTTCGGCAGGACGTACCGCGTCAGCCTGTCGTCCGAGGCCGACTTCCGCGAAAAGCCGGAAGACCTTCGCCACGTCTTCGTGCGCTCCGACAACAACGCCATGGTGCCGCTCAACGAGCTGGTGACCTTCACTCGCGTACTCGGCCCCGATACGGTCGAGCGCTTCAACATCTTCCCGGCCGCCAAGGTGCTGGGGAGCCCGGCGCCGGGCTATTCGTCGGGCCAGGCCATCGCCGTCATGCAGCAACTCGTGGCCGAGACCCTGCCGAGCGACTTCACCATCGGCTGGACCGGGGCGGCCTACCAGGAGCTGTCGACGGCGGGTACGGGCTTCATGGGCTTCGCCTTCGGCATCGTCATGGTGTTCCTGATCCTGGCCGCTCAGTACGAGCGCTGGTCGCTGCCGCTCGCCGTGTTGACGGCCGTGCCCTTCGGCGTGCTCGGCGCGCTGCTCGCGATATGGCTGCGGGGCCTGGCGAACGACGTCTATTTCCAGATCGGCCTGGTGACCCTGATCGGCCTCGCTGCAAAGAACGCCATCTTGATCGTCGAGTTCGCCGCGCAGCGCCACCAGCAGGGCCTGTCGGTGCAGGAAGCGGCCCTCGAGGCGGCGCGCCTGCGCTTCAGGCCCATCATCATGACGTCGCTGGCCTTCATCCTCGGCGTGCTGCCGCTTGCCATCAGCACGGGCGCCGGATCGGCGGCCCGGCACTCGATCGGCACCGGCGTGATCGGCGGCATGCTCGCCGCGACCTTCATTGCGATCCTGTTCGTTCCGCTCTTCTTCACCCTGCTGACTCGGCACAGGAAGGAACGGCCGATGGCCGGGGGCGACCCGAACGAGGCGAAACCCTGAGGCCCGGCTACGGCGCCGGGTCCTTCAGCTTGAACACCGCCAAGATCACCTCGCCGTCGATCTCGAGCTTCCAGAAGGGGGTGTAATCCTCGAGGTAGCGCGCGTCGCTCTGATCGGGATTGTCGCCGACGTTCGTGAACCGGTAGTTGGTAACGAGATACTCTGGCCGCTTTGTGCCGTCACCGAAGCGCAGGCGCGCCCGGTCTTTCGCCTTCATGATGTTGAAAGCCGAGTAGACAGGGGTGACAGCGTCGGTGCGCACATAGATCACCGGGCTGTCGTCATGGCGCAGGATGTAGTCGAGGGCGAGATGATTGGCCATGCCCCAATAGTCGAGCTCCCAGCGCGTGCGCAGGTCGCTGCCGGCCAGCGCATTGAAGTAGACATTCTGCAGCGGATGGACGCGAATCATCCAGGCGGCCGTGAGCGCGACCGACAGCGCGGTCGCCGCGCCGAGCGCGGGACGAACGAGCGCGCGTCCCGGCACGACGTTCCAGAACAGCATCCAGCCACGCATGGCGATCAGCATGAAGGGCGCATAAATGAAGAACATCTGGCGCCATCCGTCGTAGAGGATGGATTGCATGACAATGGCTGCGGCGGCGGGAGAGACCAGCACGCCGAGAAACA
The DNA here is from genome assembly GCA_025808875.1 of Enhydrobacter sp. Lineage (NCBI taxonomy): Bacteria > Pseudomonadati > Pseudomonadota > Alphaproteobacteria > Hyphomicrobiales > Enhydrobacter > Enhydrobacter sp. Next base: position 2,276,240 of record CP075528.1, read on the forward strand.
GGATGTCCTGCAGTTCCCGCTCGTCGCGCCACAGGCCGAACCCGCGGCGCAGGATGGCCCAGAGGATGGCGGCCACGCCCACGATGAAGAGCGCGAGGTAGAGGAGGGGCGTCGTGATGCCAATCCAGACCGGGATGTAGTGCCAGGGCAGTTTCGAGGAATGGACGAGCTCGCCCATGTATATGTTGTTCAACGTCCAGCGGAACTTGGACATGCTCTCGAAGGCATAGGCGAAGTTCCCGATGGGATCGGTCCACAGGAACGGCCAGAGGGCGATGGCCACCAGCGCCGCCAGCAGAAGATAGAGGGCGTGCGCGGCCACCGTGCGCGCGAGCGGTACTTCGCGCTTCAGCAGGCGGACGGCCAGCAGGGCAGTGGCGCCGAGGGGCAGGACCAGCGCCACGAGCCGCACGTCGACGGCGAGCCCCGTCGCAAGGGCGTTGAAAAGCGCGGTTGCCGGGGCGGGGCGGAGCACGAAGGCAACCGTCGTCGCGAGGGCCATGGCGAACACGGCGAGAAACGCGCCGTCCTTGGAGTTGTAGAAGGAATCGGCGAAGGTGCGTGGGGAGACGACGAAGAGCAGGGCGGCCAAGAGCCCGATCCGCCAGTCGAGAAAACGCCGCGCTGCCATCCAGTAGACGGCATAGGTCCCGGCGACCCCCAGCAGGAACAGCAGGAGATGGCGGAAAACGTAGATGTCGCGCGTGTCGCGCACGCCGGCCAGTATTTCGATCGCCAGCAGCGGCAGCTCGACGCCGACGCCGTAGTCGCGATCGACGTATTCATGCAACGGCGGCAGTGTCTTCGCTTGCTCCGGTACGCGCGACGGAATGAGCGTCTCGAGCACGTAGCGCGACGTGACTTGGGCGAGGTACCGGCCGTTGGGGTCGTCGAAATGCGTGCCGTAGTCGCCGTGGATTCGAAAACCGAGCAGCACCAGGAGAAGGAAGAAGACCGGAGGAGCGACGGCACGCATCGGGCGGCACTAGAGGGCAAACGCCGCCCGCACGCAACGGCTCGCGGCAGCTACCGCGACCGTGTCGCTTCGCGCAGGGTCTTCAGGAGCGTTCGATCGGCGGTCCCGGTTTGCGGCCGCTCGTTGGCCGCTTCGTATCGCTTGATCGCGGCCTTGGTCTGTCCGCCGGCGACGCCGTCGAGTGGGCCGGGGTTCATGCCCAGCTCCTTGAGGTGGCTCTGCAGTTCCATAATTTCGTAGCGGGCGAGAGCGCCTGCGGGCTCGGATGATGGCGGGTCTGGGCGTGGTATCGTCGGCGCCGGGTCGGGTGAAGGCGCGGGTGCGGCGACGACGACTGCTTCGGCAGCCGGCGACGCGGGAAGGGCGGGGGGCGGTGCTGTTTCAAGAGGTGCGGGAGAGGCAGCCGTTGATGCCGGCGGAGGCTGGCTTGCAAGAGCGATTTCCGGTGAGTGTTCCGTCAGGAACGCGTAGATCGCGGCCGCGCCGGCGACCGCGCCCAGGCTGAATCCACCAGCCCATATCAAGGAGCGCCCGGTCGACGGCCCGTCCGCTGCATGGATACGGACGACGCGTGGTTTCGGCGCCGTCTGGCCGTCATCGAAGTCTGGCCGAGGGGCCGCAGGACGGGCCGTCAATTGTTCCGCCAGCGACGCAACGGAGCGCCGGAAGGGCTCGTCGACGTCGCCTTTGATCGGCCTGGGCCGGGGGTCGAGCACGCGTTCGGACACCTTCATTCGTGGATCCCGCCGTTCCGAATCCTGCATGGCGGATCATCGCGCGCCGCTGCGCCCGTGGGCGTGATCAATCTGAGACTGAAAAAAGATGACAGTCTAAAAATACGCATATAATGTGCGGATTGTAAAAGTCCTGAATCAAGGGAGGACACTATGGCTAAATCCACACAGTCAGCGCGCGTCGGGGAGAGAATTCGCGATGCCGCGGACAAGGCCCGCGATGCCGCCGAGCGGGTGCGCGACAAGGTCGACGAGGTCCGCGACGCCGCGCGCGACCGCGCGGAAGCCGCCGCCGGCAGGGTGCGGGACGGTGTCAACGAGGTCCGACAGAACGTCCGCGAGCGGGTCGTGCGTGCACGCGACAGCTTCGCGGCGGCGGCGCAACGCCTCGACGTTCGCGTGTTCCCGACGGATGTGGCCAATTTCCGCTTTCCTGAGGCATCGGATCCGCGCATCCGCGCCAACGGCGACTTCGGCGTGGCCTTCTCGGGCGGCGGCACTCGGTCGGCGAGCCACTCGATCGGTCAGTTGAGGGCGCTGCTGTCGATGCGCTTGATGGATCGCATCGGCTATTTCGGCAGCAACTCGGGCGGCACTTGGGCGACGCTTCCGTTCACCTATCTGCCGGCCGGCGACATGACCGACCAGCAGTATCTCGGGGCAGGATTGCCGCCAGGTGAACTCGATGCACCGAACGGCACAGGATCGCTTGGCCAGGCCGGCCGCTCGATCTGCGAGGCGGACATGATCCTCTCGACGCTCGCTGGAGCCTACCTGAGCAAGCGTTTTGCCGATCTTTCGAAGTCCCTGAAGCTGCCTTTCCTCAATATCGAGTTCGGCCTGGACAATGTTTCCGAGGTCTACGGTCGGCAACTCGAGCGGATTTTCCTGAAGCCCATCGGGCTCGACGGAAATCGCTACATGGCGTGGAATGCCGAGCAGATCTCATCGATCGTCGCGCGCAATGGCGGCAGGCTGGCGGCGCGACTGACGGCCGAGGATTTCGTCGCCGTCTCCCGACCGCGTCCCTATCAATGCGTCAGCGGCTGCATGAACCAGGACTACTGGAAGGCGCCGAACCCGGACCAGGCGGTCTCGGTGGCTTCGCTGACCGGCTTGTTGAACTGGGAGCATGTCGAGTTCACGCCGATGTACAGCGGCATCCATCGCCACTCGCGCGGCAAGGCCGGCCTCAATGTCGGCGGCGGCTATGTCGAGAACATCGGCTGGGATACATTGGCGCCCATTCCGCAGCAGGATGGCGGGATCGTCGTCAGTCCGGGATTGGACTACCACCGGCTGTCGCTGGCGGATGCGATGGGAACCTCCGGGGCTGCCCCGGCCTTCGTCGTCCAGTACATCGCCGACGCCGTCGCCAAGTTGCCGCCGGGGGTGCGAATTCCCGGGTTGAAGTCCGCGACCGACCTGCTGGATGTCTTTCCGCGCTATCGGACGTGGCCGGTGAAGTTCCAGGGCAAGCCAGTGACCATCGAGCGCCCCTTCGGGGACGGCGGCTACGTCGACAGTTTCGGGATCATTCCGCTGCTGAAGCGGGGTGTTCGCAAGATCATCGTCTTCGCCAACACTGAGACGCCGATCAAGGTCGCGCCGGCAGCGCCCGGCGGCCTCGCCCTCGACAGTACCTTCCACGTCCTGTTCGGAGTCCCGGCACCGGGCGGGCTCACTGCGACCGATCCACAGGCGCTGCTGTCCGGCGTCAGCCGGCTCGGCGAGGAATCGGGGCAGGTGTTTCGTGCTGCCGATTTCGAGCCGACGGCGCGGGATCTCAGGATCACGGCCGAACTTGCCGCCACTCCGACGCTGCGTGGAAGGCCAGCGCCGCAGGGCCGGCTGACCGAGAATGACTTGCGGTCTTTTGTGTTTCCGGCAGGGGCGGACAGTCGTGAGTTCATCGGCAAGATTGCCGGCGTCGCGTATTGCCGGCGCACCTACGATGTCCTCGAGAACCGCTTCTATGGAATTCGTGGCGGATATCGCGTGGAGATCCTCTGGGTCTACTCGACGCCGTCCAAGGCATGGCAGGCCGAACTCCATCCTCGGGCGCGCGACATCCTCGAGCGGGCCGAGTCGGATCCCAAAGCGCCGCTTTCGCGCTTTCCCCACCTGGGCACGTTCATGACGGGCTCGGCCGACGGTCGAATCAGGATCAGGGACGTGGGCGCCCATCTCGAACCCATCGACCTCGAACCGGTCCATTTCAACCTGATGTCGAACTACGCACAGTGGGCACTCACCCGCCTGCGCGGCGAGATCGACGCGCTTCTCGCCCGGTAGGAATGCGTCCGAACTAGAGTTCCTTCAGGGCCGCCAGTACCTGGTCGACGTGACCCGGCACCTTCACCTTGCGCCACACCTTGGCGACGGCGCCGGTCTTGTCGATCAGGAAGGTGGCACGGTCGATGCCCATGTACTTGCGCCCGTAGAGGCTCTTCTCGATCCAGGTGCCGTACTTCTCGCAGATCCTGCCGTCCTCGTCGGACACCAGCGGGAAGTTGAGGCCGTACTTCTTCTTGAACTTGTCGTGCCGCTCGACGCTGTCCTTCGACACGCCGATGACGTGCGCTTTGAGTCTGGAGAAATCGGGCAAGGCGTCGCGGAAGCCGCAGGCCTCGGCCGTGCAGCCCGACGTGTCGTCCTTCGGATAGAAATAGAGCACCACGGGCTTGCCGCGCAGTTCCGACAGCTTGAGCTTCTTGCCGCCGTCGGTGGCGGCGCCGAAGTTCGGTGCCTTCTTCCCTTCCTCGACGCTCATTGCTCGCTCCTCGGCTTCCAGCCCGCCGTGCGCGCCGGCTGTTCGATGACTCGGCGATATATAGCACGTGCCTCGGCCGTTTCGTCGGCGATGCGTTGGCGCAAGGCGCCGAGGTCGGCCGCTCCCTCGGTCGCGGCGATCAGCCGGCGCTGGCCTTCGGGTGCCGCGGCTTCGTCGAAGGCGGCCTCGTCGCCATCGAGGGTGAGGCGCAACAAACTTTGCACGTCCGAGAGCAACAGGCGTGTCGCGCGCAACCGCTCGGCATCGCCGCGATCGATGAAGCCCGCATCGGCCGCGCGATGCAGCATCTCGGCTGGGTGCGGATCGAGCAGGTCGGGGCGCTCGGCGGCGCGGCGCAGGGCGAGGTATTGGGCGACGAAGTCGATGTCGAACAGGCCCCCCGGCAGATGCTTGAAGTCCCAGGCGCTCTTGGGCGGAGCGTGGTGGGCGATGCGGTCGCGCATGTCAGCGACGTCGCGCACGAGCGCATCGGGGTCGCGATTGCGGCAGAGCGTCGCCTTCACGATGTCGGTCAGACGATCCACCAGCCCCGGCGGACCGTGGATCACGCGCGCCCGCGTGAGCGCCAGGTGCTCCCACGTCCAGGCGGATCGCGACTGGTAGGTCTCGAAGGCCTCGAGCGAGTTGGCGAGCGGCCCGGCTCGCCCGGAGGGCCGCAGCCTCATGTCGACTTCGTAAAGAGCACCCTCGTTAGTCAGGGCGGTGAGGGCCGTCACGATCTTTCCGGACAGGCGCGTGTAGTACTGGATCGGCGGCAGCGGCTGGCGACCATCCGACGCTTCGAGGTCGGGCGGGATGTCATAGACGAAAATGAGGTCGAGGTCCGAGGTCGCCGACATCTCGCGGCTGCCGAGCTTGCCCAGCCCGAGGATGGCGAGTCGCTGGCCGCGAAATGCGCCATGCGCCTCGCCGAATTGCTTCTCGATGCGACCTGACAGGCTCGCGATCGTCGCCTGGGCGACGTCTGAGTAGGCGGTACCTGCCCGGGCCGGCCGGACAATCTGCTTGAGTTGCTGGACGCCGACCTGGAAGCGGCGGTCGTTGGTCCAGCGTCGCGCCATGTCGAGGACATCCTGCTCGTCGGTGGCGGCGGACAGCAATCCGGCCAACTCGGCCGCCATTTCGTCGGCCGACGGCAAGGGCCTGTAGAAGTCGGGCGACAGCACCGAATCGAGCAGCAGTGTCCGGCGCGCCAGATGCGAAGCCAGGCGCGGCGCGCTGCCCATGATCGCCGCCACGAGTTCGAGCAGAGGGGGGTTCGACTTGAACAGCGAGAAGAGCTGCACGCCGGCCGGGAGGTTGCCGAGGAACTGGTCGAAGTTCAGCAGCGCCTGGTCGGGGGCCGCCGTCCCGCCGAGAGACTTCAGCAGCGCCGGCATCAACTCCGTCAGGAGCTCGCGCGCGCGCGCCGAACGGGTCGCGCGGTAGCGGCCATGGTGCCAGCGCCGCACGATCCCGGAGGCGGCCGATGGCTCTCCGAAGCCGAGCGTGCGCAGGGTTTCGAGAGTGCCGGGATCGTCGTCGGTGCCGGTGAAGACGAGGTTGCCGCCGGGGCCGGCGAGGCTCGGCGCCTCCTCGAAGAGGTGCGCGTAGTGACCCTCGACGCGACGCAGGGTCTGCAGCAGGTCGCGTTGGAAGACTTCGGCGTCGTCGTAGCCGAGGAACGTGGCGATGGCCGCCATACCCGCCTCGTCACCCGGCAGGCTGTGCGTCTGCCGGTCGTCGACCATTTGCAGGCGATGCTCGACGCGCCGCAGGAAACCATAGGCCTCGATCAACTCGTCGGCCGCAGCGGGGGCGACATGCCCTGCCGCGGCGAGGGCGCGTAGCGTCTCGCAGGTGCCGCGCAGGCGCAGCGACGGATTGCGGCCACCGAAGATGAGCTGCTGCGTCTGGGCGAAGAACTCGATCTCGCGAATGCCGCCGCGCCCGAGCTTGACGTTGTGCCCCAACACCTTGACGGTCCCGCCGCCGCGATGCGCGTCTATCTGGCGCTTGATCGAATGGATGTCGTGGATCGCCGCGAAATCGAGATGCTTGCGCCAGATGTAGGGTCTCAGCGTGGCGAGGAACTCCTGGCCCGTGGACCGGTCGCCGGCGACGGGATGGGCCTTGATCATCGCAGCGCGCTCCCAGTTCTGCCCGACGCTTTCGTAATAGAGCTCGGCAGCTTGCACCGACATGGCAAGCGGCGTCGAGCCGGGGTCGGGCCGCAGACGCAGGTCAGTGCGGAAGATATAGCCGTCGACCGACGTCTCCGACATGAGCTGCACCAGCAGGCGCGCCGCGCGGACCATGTCGCGGCTGATCTGGTCGTTGCTGGCGAGGAGAGGCGTCTCGCGGTCGTAGAGCAGGATGAGATCGATATCACTGGAGTAGTTCAACTCCGAGGCACCGAGCTTGCCCATCCCGATGACCGACATCGCCGCGACAAACGGATCGCGCTCGGCCATCGTCGCGAGCAGGACGTCGAGGCAGGTCGCGGCGAACCCGCTCAGCGCCGCGGTGACCCGCTCGAGCGGCCAACAACCCGCGATATCGGCGACGGCGACCGTGAGCGCCATCCGCCGCTTGAGGCGGCGCAGCAGTGCGGCGGCTTGTTCCGGCGTGCCGGCACCACGGGCGGCGATGGTGTGGGCCTCGAGATCCGCTATGACGGCGTCGGGACCGCGGCGCCACAGATCGGTCATAAACCGGGTGTCATGTAGGACTGTTTCGGTGAGATATGGGCTGTTGCCGAACACGGCGTCGAGCAACCCTATCTCCGCCGCGTCGTCGGGTGGCGACGCTGCTTCGGTCCAGCGCGCCCATGCGACGGATCGGCGCTGTTCGTCGTGGGGCCGGGGAAGACGGGCGGTCGAAAGCCAAGACATGCGGTATGACGACAGCTAGATTGTCCAATCGAGATCGGCACGCTTGCCCGGCAGCGGCGTCATCGTCAAGAACGCGGAAGAATCGAGCTTGGTGAAGAGAACCTATCGTGTCGTCGAGCGCATCATCGTCGTGGCGCTCGTCGTCATCGCGGTGCCCGTCGTCGTGGTGGCAATGCGCCTGATGGCGGGGCCGGTCGACCTCGATTTCCTGCGCGGCCACTTCCCCAACCAGTTCGATTCACCGGGCGGCAAAATGAGGGTCGAAGCCGAGCGCATTTACGCCGAGTGGGGCGCGTTGCGCGAGCCGATGAGGCTGGTGTTCGTCGGCGTGCAGGTGCTGGACGCCGACAGGCAGCAGGTCGCCACGGCTCCCAGCATCGCCTTGAGCTTCGAGCCACGCAGCGTCGTGCGCGGTCGCTTCCTGCCGACCGCCATCGTCGTCGACCGGCCGACGCTCAGTCTCGACATTGCCCGCGAGGGCGGCATGTTGCGGCGCATCCTGGCGAGCGACGGAGGGGGAGGCCAGGACCGCGCCGTCGATCTTCTGGTCGAGCGGCTCATGGCGGAGCCCAATTACGCTTCAATTCTCGGGCAACTCGATGCCGTGCGCGTCGAGCGCGCCCGGGTGACGGTTCGCGATGTTCCGAGCGGGATCGCCTGGCTGGCGCAAGACGCGCGTGCCAACCTGACGCGCGGCGCCGGCGGGGTGAACATCGCCGCCGATGCGACATTCAGTAACGGCGGAGATCCGGTGGAGGTCTCCCTCTCCGGCACCTACGCGCGCGACCGCAGTCGTATCTCCGCGGAAGCCAAGGTCGACGGCATCAAGCCGTCGATGATGGCCGACCTGTCGCCCGACGTCGCCCTGTTGCGCGGTGTCGACATTGCCCTGTCGGGCCGCCTGTCCATCGAAGCCGACGGGGCCGGCACCATACGCGCGGTGACAATAGATGTGACCGGGGGCAACGGCACGCTCAGCCTGCCGGGTGTTCTGCCGCGTGCGCACAAGGTCCACTCGGTCAACGCGCATGCGTCGATCGACGCAGGCGCGCACCGCTCGAGGATCGACCATATCGACATCGACCTCGGCATCGCCAAGCTGTCGATCACCGGCAATGGGGCGAAGACCGAAAAGGGCCAGGAATTCGCCGGCCGCGCCGAGCTTCGAAACATTTCGATCGACCGGCTGGACGACTACTGGCCCCTGCAGTTCGCCGAGGGCGGACGGAGATGGGCGCTCGCCAATCTGAGCGGTGGCTCTCTGGATATTGCCGCCGAGTTCGGCCTCAGCGCTCCGGGCAACGACATCGCCCAGCTTGCCGTGACCAAGGCGGTCGGCTTCCTCGACTATCGCGGCATGCAGGTGCGCTACATGCCGCACATGCCCGAGCTGGAGGACGTTTGGGGGACCGCCCGCTTCGAAGGCGGGACATTGCGCTTCATCGTTTCCGGCGGCACCGCGGTCGGGCTGCGCCTCGATGGGGCGACGATCGACCTGACGGGGCTCGACGGTCCACTTCCGCACATGGCTGCGCTGCGCCTGGCGATCTCGGGCGATTCGGCCACCGTCATGGCATTGCTGGCGCGCCGCCAGCTCGGGCTGCCGAAGGACGCGACCCTCGACCCCAAGCGGCTGGCGGGCAGCACGGCGATCGACCTGCAGCTCTCGTTCCCTTTGATCGAGGCGCTCACGGTGGCCGAGATCGCCATCACGGCGGATGCCGATATGACTAATTTCTCACTCCGGGACGCCATCGGCGATGTCGACCTCAGTGATACGACCGGCCACGTACGCTATGCCGGGGCCGAACTCGTCGTCACCGGTCGGGGCAAGCTCGACGGCAATCCCGCCGAAATCTCGTGGCGCAACCTCTTTGGGGAGAAGGTCCCGTATCGCCATCGCTACGAAGTCAAGGGCACTTTCCCGGCGTCGATGCTGGTCAAGGCGGGCCTTCCGTCGCCCGAGCCCTATGTGGCGGGGCCGGTTTCAACCAACGTCGTCTATCAGGTACAGCCCAACGGCACGGGCGAGGTGATCGGCCGATTCGATCTCAAGGCGGCGCAGGTCTCCGTGTCCGAGCTCGCCTGGGGCAAGGAGCCCGGCGTCGATGGGCAACTCGCGGCGACGATCAAGCTCGTGCCGGGCGGCAAGGTGACGTCGCTCGAGTTCGATGGACGGGGTGGCGGTCTGGCGGCGAAGGGACAGGCGCGCTTCGCCGACGGCGGCGCCATCCAGCAGCTCAGCCTCTCGCAGTTCGCGCTCGGAAGGTCCGATATCGCTTTCGATTGGAAGCGCGCGGCGGGCGCTGTAGACGTTGCGCTGAGCGGGCGCAGCCTCGAGCTGTCGAGAGTGCGTCAGGCGCTCAAGGCGCGCGACGATGTCGCCAGGGCCGAGCCGGGTGGTGCGGCGTCGGCCGGGCAGGCGAGCACGCGCCTGTCGATCCAGATCGGCCAGCTGTTGCTGCAGCGCGGTGCGCTCGGGTCGGTCTCGGGCAAGCTGAACATGACCGGCGATCGCGTTGCCGCGGCCGATCTGGCCCTGAGCGCCGGCAAGGGCTCGGCGTTTCGCGTTACGCCCGCGGGCGGACAGCGGCGTGCTCTTGCCATCTACGTTCCGGACTTCGGCCAGTTTCTCCAGGAAGCGGGATGGCTCGACGGGCTGGTCGGACCGTTCCTGAACATCCAGGGTCAGTTCGACGATGCGCAGGCCGATTCCCCGCTCACCGGCACGCTGACGTTGGGGCCCTACCGGCTTGAGCGGGTTGCCACGCCGCGTTCGGGGGTCGGTACCGTGAATTCCATGATCGACGGGCTGAGCCGCGCGGGCAATGCCCTGCAGCAATTCACGGGCCTGGAGGCGAAGCTGTCGAAAGTCGGCGATCGGATCGAGATCCGAGACGGTCGCACGAGCGGTCAATCGATCGGATTGACCGCCACCGGCACGATCGATCTGGCGTCCGAGACGGCGCAGCTGCGCGGCGTGGTCGTGCCGGGCTTCGCCCTCAACAATCTGTTGTCCAACGTGCCACTGCTCGGTCCGCTGCTGACCGGCGGCAAGGACGGAGGCGTCTTCGCCATCTCCTATCGTCTCGAGGGGCCGCTCGACGACCTCAAGACCAATATCAACATGATGTCGGCGGTGACGCCCGGCGCCTTGCGCGAGCTCTTCAACAGTTCCGGACCGCCGCCCGATGCCGACGCCAGGCCGGAGCAGATACTGCCGGCGCCCGTGGCACCCTAGACGGCGCGCACCAGCATGTGGCGCTTGCGGCCGGCGGAGAGCTTGAGCGTGCCGGCGGCGTCGAGATGCCGCTCGCCGACAAGCATGGCGTCGCTCGCGATCGGCTGGTCGTTCAGCCGCCCGCCGCCGCCGCGGATCAGCTTGCGCGCCTCGTTGCGGCTGGGCGCGAGCCCTGCCGTGTGGAACAGCTCGAAGGCCGCCACTCCCTCCGCGAACTGCGCCCGCGGCACATCGACGGTCGGCAGGCTCTCGGCGCGGCGACCGTCCTCGAAGGTCTGCCGCGCGGTGTCGGCCGCGCGATTCGCCGCCTCTGCGCCGTGCGCCAGCCGGGTCACCTCGGTGGCGAGGAGCTTCTTCGCCTCGTTGATCTCAGCCCCCTGCAGCTTCTCCAGCCGCGCGATCTCGTCCAGCGGCAGCTCGGTGAAGGTGCGCATGAAGCGGCCGACGTCGCCGTCCTCGGTGTTGCGCCAGTATTGCCAGAATTCGTAGGGGCTGAGGCGGTCGGGATTGAGCCACACCGCACCCGCCGCCGTCTTGCCCATCTTGGCGCCCGACGAGGTCGCGAGCAAGGGCGAGGTCAGCGCGAACAGCTCCGCGCTTTCGACTCGGCGGCCGAGATCGGCGCCCATGACGATGTTGCCCCACTGATCCGAGCCTCCCATCTGCAGGATGCATCTGTGGCGCCGGTACAGTTCCACGAAGTCGTAAGACTGCAGGATCATGTAGTTGAACTCGAGGAAGGTGAGCGGCTGGTCGCGCTCGAGCCTCAGCTTCACCGAGTCCATGGTCAGCATGCGGTTGACCGAGAAGTGCCGACCGACGTCGCGCAGCAGCGGGATGTAAAGCAGGCCGTCGAGCCACTCGGCGTTGTTGGCCATGACGGCGTCGGTCTCGCCGCTGCCGAAGGCGAGATAGTTGGAAAAGCTCTTCCTGATGGCCGCCATGTTGGCGTCGATCTGTTCGGGCGTCAGCAGTTGGCGCGTCTCGTCGCGCCCCGAGGGATCGCCGACCTTGGTCGTGCCACCGCCCATCAGCGCGATCGGCTTGTGGCCGGTCTTCTGCCACCAGCGCAGCAGCATGACCTGGGTGAGATGACCGACATGCAGCGAATCGGCGGTGCAGTCGAAGCCGATATAGGCCGTGCGGGTTCCGGTCGCGAGCAGCTCGTCGAGACGTGCGGCATCGGAGCACTGATGCACCATGCCACGCTCGTGCACGATCCGCATGAAATCCGACTTGAACCCCGACATCTCTCCGCTCGGCCGAATTGTCCGTGAAGGGACGCGGGTGTAACACAGCACCGTCCGCCCCTCAACGGAGCCGCAAGGGTTGCCTAACCTCATAGAAGAACGAGTGGATTTGGTCCGGCGTGGACGGAATCCCTACGTGATCTGCCGGATGAAGGCGGGCTGGCTGGTGGTCGGCGATGTACAGCCGTTGCCGGGCTATTGCCTGCTATTGGCCGATCCTGTGGTCGAAAGCATCAACTCACTCGATGAGGCCGGGCGCATTCAATACTCGCTCGACACTTTCCGCGTCGGCGACGCGCTGCTCGCTCTCACTGACGCCTGGCGCATCAGCTACGAGACGCTGGGCAACAGCGAGTCTGCGCTGCACACCCACATCATCCCGCGCTATCGGTCCGAGCTGGGCGACAAGGGCGGTCGGCCGGCTTGGATCGGCTACGACTGGACGACGTCGCGCAAGTTCGATCCGGTCCAGGACAGGCCATTGGTCGAGCGCATGCGCCGGTATCTCGCCTGATGCGCGCGCTCGGCCTGATGAGCGGGACCTCGGTCGATGGGGTCGACGTGGCGCTGATCGAGACCGACGGCGAGCGGATTGCCCGCTTCGGTCCGTCGCTTACGGTGCCCTACGACGACGCGCTGCGTCGCCAGATCCGGGCCGTGTTTGGTGCCGAGCGGCAGAATGCCGAGACAGACGCAGCCGAGTGGGCAGTTACCGACGCGCATGTTGCCGCCGTCCGGCGCTGGGTCGCTGAAACCGGTGCTGCTCTATCTAGCGTCGACGTGGTTGGCTTCCATGGCCAGACCATTACCCATCGTCCAGACAGGCGCTTCACTTGGCAGATCGGTAGTGGCGACGCGCTTGCCCACGCACTTGGTGTGCGCGTTGTCAGCGATTTGCGCGGCATTGACGTCGACGCGGGCGGGCAGGGCGCGCCGCTGGTGCCGATCTACCATGCGGCGCTCGTGCGTGAGATGAAGCTACCGGTGGCTGTGGTGAATATCGGCGGTGTCGCCAATGTCACCTGGGTAGGCGCCGACGCTTCGCTGCTGGCGTTCGACACGGGGCCTGGTAACGGGCCGATCGACGATTGGTGCATGAAGCGCGCCGGCCAGCGCTTCGATCACGAGGGCGCACTGGCCGCATCGGGCAAGGTCGACCGCACGCGGCTGGAGCGGTTCAGCGAGCACCGCTACTTCCCGCGCGAGCCGCCTAAGTCGCTCGACCGCGGCGACTTCAGCGACGGCTGGGCGGAAGGATTGAGCGCGGCCGATGGCGCAGCGACGCTGACGCGCGGCACGGCGCGCGCCATCGCGCTGGCGGCGAAGCATTTTCCCGAGCCGGCGAGGCGATGGATCATCTGCGGCGGCGGGGCGCGCAATCCGACCTTGCTGCGGGCCATTGCCGAAGAGACGGGCAGTGATATTGTGGCGGCATCCCAGCTCGGTTGGGATGGCGACGCGCTGGAAGCGCAAGCCTTCGCCTTCTTGGCCGTGCGGTCACTGCGCGGTCTGCCGATCACCTTTCCGACGACGACCGGGGCGCCGCGGCCGCTGACGGGTGGCCGGCTGCATTCGCCGTAAGTCGACTTTCGCCGGTAACCTCGGGCGCGCATGGTTCTTGCCCGGTCCTTCACAGCCTGAGGAGTACGCGCATGCCGACGATCAAAACCAGTGACGGTGTCGAGATCTTCTACAAGGACTGGGGACCCCAGGATGCCCAGCCGATCATGTTCCATCACGGTTGGCCGCTAAGCGCCGATGACTGGGATGCGCAGATGATGTTCTTTCTCGAGAAGGGATTTCGCGTGATCGCGCATGATCGCCGCGGGCATGGCCGATCGACCCAGACCGACACCGGCAACGAGATGGACACCTACGCCGCCGATGTGGCCGCGGTCACGGACGCGCTCGATCTCGAAGGGGCGGTGCATGTCGGTCATTCGACCGGCGGCGGCGAGGTCGCGCACTACGCGGCGCGCGCCAGGCTGGGTCGGGTGGGCAAGGCGGTGCTGATCGGCGCCGTGCCACCGATCATGCTCAAGACAGAGAAGAATCCGGGCGGACTGCCGATCGAGGTATTCGACGGCTTTCGCGCTGCGCTGGTGGCCAACCGCGCGCAGTTCTTTCGCGACGTGCCGACCGGCCCGTTCTATGGCTTCAACCGACCGGGTGCGATGGTCAGTCAGGGCCTGATCGACAACTGGTGGCGTCAGGGCATGATGGGCGGCGCCAAGGCCCATTACGACTGCATAAAGGCCTTCTCGGAGACCGATTTCACCGAAGACCTGAAGAAGATCGAGGTGCCGACGCTGGTCATGCACGGCGACGACGACCAGATCGTGCCCTACGCCGACTCCGCGCCACTCACGGCCAAGCTGCTGAAGAAGGGCATCTTGAAGACCTACCCGGGCCTGCCACACGGCCTGTGCGCCACACATCCCGACATCGTCAACTTCGACCTGCTGGCTTTCATCCGGGCTTAGCGAGCGCTACGGTCCCTCCGAAAAATGGAGGGACCCGGGATGGGCAGGAAGAAGCCGGAAGAGTTGCGTAGTGCGCGGTGGTTCGCGCCCGACGACCTGCGCTCGTTCGGCCATCGATCGCGCGCCATGCAGATGGGCTACGCGCCGGAGGAGTGGGCCGGCAAGCCGGTGATTGCCATTCTCAACACCTGGTCCGATGCGCAGCCCTGCCACATGCATTTCAAGAGCCGCGTCGACGACGTAAAACGCGGCATCCTGCAGGCCGGCGGCTTCCCGATGGAGCTGCCGGCGCTGTCGCTGTCGGAGAGCTTCCTGAAGCCCACGACCATGCTCTATCGCAATCTGCTTGCGATGGATGCCGAAGAGTTGCTGCGCGGGCATCCCGTGGATGGCGTGGTGCTGATGGGTGGCTGCGACAAGACCACACCCGCTTTGATGCTTGGCGCCACCAGCATGAACATCCCGGCGATCTACCTGCCAGCGGGACCGATGCTGCGCGGCAACTGGAAGGGCAAGGTGCTGGGTTCAGGCTCCGACGCCTGGAAGTACTGGGACGAGCGCCGCGCCGGGACCATCACCGACCAGGACTGGGTGAATGTCGAGGCGGGTATCGCGAGGAGCTACGGTACCTGCATGACCATGGGCACGGCAGCGACCATGATGGCGATGGCCGAGGCGATCGGCATGAGCCTGCCGGGCGCGTCGTCGATCCCGGCCGCCGACGCCAATCACATCCGCATGGCCGCGGCGAGCGGTCGGCGCGTCGTCGAGATGGTGTGGGAAGACCTCACGCCGTCGAATATCCTGACGCGCAACGCCTTCCTCAACGCCATCGCCACGGCGATGGCGCTCGGCTGCTCGACCAACGCGATCATCCATCTCGTTGCCATGGCCCGTCGCGCCGGACAGGACGTCGGTCTCGACGACTTCGAGCGCGCCAGCCGCAAGGTGCCGGTGCTCGCCAACATCCGGCCGTCGGGCGACGTCTATCTGATGGAGGATTTCTTCTATGCCGGTGGTCTGCCGGCACTGATGAACCAGATCCGCGATCACCTGCATCTCGGCGAACGCACCGTCACCGGCAGGACGCTTGGCGAGAACATCACAGGTGCCGAAATCCACAACGACGACGTCATCCGCCGGATCGACAAGCCGATCTACAGGGAAGGCGCGCTGGCGGTGCTCAAGGGCAATCTCGCGCCGGACGGATGCGTCATCAAGCCGTCGGCCTGCGCGCCCAAGTTCCTGAAGCACACGGGGCCGGCGCTGGTGTTCGACGACTATGCCTCGATGAAGACCGCCATCGACCGCGACGATCTCGACGTCACTGAAGACACGGTGCTGATCCTGCGCAACGCCGGCCCGCAGGGCGGACCGGGCATGCCGGAGTGGGGCATGCTGCCGATCCCGGGGAAGCTGGTGAAACAGGGGGTACGCGACATGGTGCGGCTCTCCGATTCGCGCATGAGCGGCACCAGCTACGGTGCCTGCATTCTGCATGTCGCGCCCGAAGCCTACATCGGTGGCCCGCTCGCCCTGGTGCGCACCGGCGACATGATCTCGCTCGATGTCGACAAGCGGCGCATCGACATGAACGTGTCGGACGACGAACTGGCGCGGCGCCGCGCCGCCTGGAGGCCGCCGGCGCCGCGCTACGAGCGCGGCTACGGCTGGATGTTTACCCGGCACATCAAGCAGGCCAACGAGGGCTGCGACTTCGACTTCCTGGAAACCGGCTTCGGCAAGGCCGTGGCCGAGCCGTCGATCTACTGAGGAGCGCACCGGTGAAACCCGAGTCACGTGGCAAACTCAAGACCATCGCGACACCCACCGTCGCCACCGCACTGTTCAAGCGCGGCCTGCGCATCCAGGCGATCCAGGGCGTGCGGCCGTTGTCGCCGCTCGCCGAATCGATGGTCGGCGAAGCCTTCACCCTGCGCTACATCCCGGCGCGCGAGGACCTCAACAAGCTCGAGGTGTTCCGCGACCGCGGCCATCCGCAGCGCAAGGCGATCGAGGATTGCCCGCCCGGCCACGTCATGGTGATGGACAGCCGCAAGGACGCGCGCGCCGCCTCGGCGGGTGCCATCCTGGTGACGCGGCTGAAGATGCGCGGCGTCGCCGGCGTCGTCACCGACGGCGGCTTCCGCGATTCGGACGAGATCGCCAGGCTCGGCTTTCCGGCATTTCACAGCCGGCCGAGCGCGCCCACGAACCTGACGCTGCACCATGCGATCGACATCAACGTGCCGATCGCCTGCGGTGACGCGCCAGTGTTTCCTGGCGACGTCATCCTGGGCGACAGCGACGGCGTGATCGTGATTCCCGCGCAGGTCGCCGACGAGATCGCCGACGAGGCGTTCGAGATGACGGCTTACGAGGATTTCGTGACCGAGCGCGTGCAGGCCGGGCAGGGCATTTTCGGGCTCTATCCGGCGACCGACCCGAAGTCGCTCGACGACTTCGCCACGTGGCGCAAACTGAAGGGCCGCTGAAACAAGCCTCGAGGGAGGTCGCAATGCCGGTGGTGGATGCTGGGAAAGTGGCTGAGGTCGCGATGCGCGCCGGCATGACGGGCAAGTGGCTCGTCTCGCGCGAGCAGGGCGCCTCCGAGGTGAGCGTGCTGTCGAACGTGGTCGAGCCGGGCGCCGCGGCGCCGAGGCACCTCCATGCCTACGAGGAGGTCATTCTCGTCGAGGCAGGCGAGATCTGGGTCGAGACGGGTGGGACGAGAAAGACCGCTGCCGCGGGCCAAGTCGTGATCATTCCGCCCAATGCACCGCACGCCTGGGGCTCGTCGGGACCGGTGCCGGCGCGCCTGCTGTTCATCTGGCCCGGGCTGGACCCCTTCGCGCCCGGGAAGAGCAGGTACCTCGAAGGCGAGCCGCCCGTCGTCGGTTAGGGCCGGGTCACCGCCCCAGGACGTTCGCTGCGGCCGCGACCAACCGTCGAGTGTCGTCGTCCGGTGAAAGTTCACGCGCGATCTGGCTCTGGAACGGCGTCATCGGTCGCTTTGACTATCCGGGTAGGTCGCCAGACGCGGGCTACGGCTCCTTGTTGCTCGTTGCGCGGCCAGGCGGTTCGAGCAGGCACTTGGCGACGTACTTGTCGACGCCGACCGCGAGCTTATCGAGCGAGTCGTGGAAAAAGTGATTGGCGCCCTTGACCGTCTGCGCCTCGATCGTGATGCCTTTCTGTCGCGACAACAACGCAACGAGCTTTTGGATATCGACCAGCGGCACGACCTCGTCCTTCTCCGCGCCGACGATCAGGCCGGAGGACGGGCAAGGGGCAAGGAAGCCGAAATCGTAGGAATTGGCCGGCGGCGCCACCGAGATGAAACAATCGATCTCCGGCCGGCGCATCAGCAGTTGCATGCCGATCCAGGCGCCGAACGAGTAGCCGGCGATCCAGCACGACTTGGCGTCGGCGTTCATGGTCTGCAGCCAGTCGAGCGCCGCTGCGGCGTCCGACAGTTCGCCCATGCCGTTGTCGAAGCGGCCTTGGCTGCGGCCGACGCCGCGCGTGTTGAAGCGCAGCACCGAGAAGCCGCGATTGACGAACACATGGAACAGCGAGAACACGACCTTGTGGTTCATCGTCCCGCCATATTGCGGATGCGGATGAAGGATCAGGGCGATCGGGGCGTGCTCTTCCTGGCTCTGGTGATAGCGGCCCTCCAGGCGACCCTCGGGGCCGGTGAACATCACGTCAGGCATGGAAGCGATCTTAACCCACAGAATTCTTTAGAAAATTTGATTCTTGACCGAAGCACTCGGGTTTATTAAACCCGACCGCGCGAGTTGGTCTTTTCGTGATCCCCGCTCGGGGGTGGGGAATATCGTTAGTGGCGCCTGAGTTTCAAGAGTTTTCGGGCGTTGCAACGCGGCTGCCGGGTAGTCCGGCGTGAGGA
Source organism: Enhydrobacter sp. (assembly GCA_025808875.1). Lineage (NCBI taxonomy): Bacteria > Pseudomonadati > Pseudomonadota > Alphaproteobacteria > Hyphomicrobiales > Enhydrobacter > Enhydrobacter sp. Next base: position 2,294,504 of record CP075528.1, read on the forward strand.
GGATGCTGTGAAGCTCAGCACCAAGGGACGTTACGCCGTCATGGCGATGGTCGATCTGGCGCGGCATGCGCAGGCGAAACCGGTGTCGTTGTCCGACATCGCCACCCGGCAGGAGATTTCTCTCTCGTATCTCGAGCAGCTGTTCGCCCGCCTGCGGCGGGCCGGTCTGGTGAAGAGCGTGCGCGGCCCGGGTGGCGGCTATCGTCTGGCGCGAGGCTCGACCGAGACGCGGGTGTCGGAGATCATCCTGGCGGTCGACGAGCCGATCAGCGCCACGCGCTGCACCGAGATGGGCGCGCCGGGCTGCCGCACCGACCGCAGCAAGTGCCTGACCCACGATCTGTGGGAAGAGTTGGGCAACCAGATTCATACCTTCCTGAGCTCCGTCACCCTGCACGACGTGCTCGAGCGCCGGCTTGCCACGCGCATCGTCGAGGCGCCGTTGACACCGGCCAACTCGGATTCGATGGCCGCCGCCAGCTGAGTGGAGTTCGTCTGATGGCCGCCGCGTCAGCGTACCTGGATCACAATGCCACCAGCCCTCTGCGGCCGGCGGCGTTCGACGCCATGGTCGAGGCGTTGCGCGCATCGGGCAATCCCTCCTCGGTACATCGTGTCGGCCGCTCTGCGCGGGCGCGGCTCGACCGTGCGCGGCGTCAAGTCGCCGATCTGGTCGGCGCCTTGCCGGCGGAGGTCGTGTTCACCTCGGGCGGCACGGAGGCCAACAATCTGGTGTTGGCGGGCTGCGGCCGTCGCCGTTTGCTGGTCTCGGCAGTGGAGCACGACAGCGTGCTGAAGGCCGCGGTCGGCGCCGAGATCTTGCCGGTCGACGGCGAAGGCCGCATCGACCTCGGCCAGTTGGAGCAGCGGCTGACGCCGTCGCGCGAGCCGGCGCTGGTTTCGGTCATGTTCGCCAACAACGAGACTGGCGTGTTGCAGCCGATCGCCGAGGTGGTGCGTCTGGCACGCTCCGTCGGGGCGCTCGTCCATTGCGACGCCGTGCAGGGCGCCGGCAAGGTTGCCGTCGACCTGCATGGTCTCGGTGTCGACTATCTCACGCTGTCGGCGCACAAGCTCGGCGGACCGGCGGGCGTCGGTGCCCTCGTCGTGCGCGATGGTGCTCCGTTGATGCCGGATCGCATCGGCGGCGGCCAGGAATCCAATCGCCGCGCCGGCACCGAGAACGTCGCCGGCATCGTCGGTTTCGGCGCCGCGACGGTCGAGGCGAAGGCCGGCCTCGCCACGGAAGGACTGCGCGATCATATGGAAGGCGCGCTGCTGGATCTCGCGCCAGGGGCGTATGTGTTCGGGGCGGGAGCCGTTCGTCTGCCCAACACGACCTGCGTGTCGATGCCCGGAGTGAGGGCGGAGACCCAAGTGATGGCACTCGATCTCGCCGGCGTATGTGTCAGTGCCGGCGCGGCCTGTTCGTCGGGCAAGGTGACGCGTTCGGCGGTGCTGTTGGCGATGGGCGTCGCCCCGGCGATCGCCGAAACGGCGGTACGAATCAGCCTCGGCTGGAACAGCCAAGCATCGGACATCGAACGCTTGATCGCGGCGTGGCGGGACCTATATATCCGAGTGGGTCAGTCGGAAATCGGGAAAGCCCGAGCTGCATAGGGATTTCAAGGGGTTAGCATGAGCGCTTTCACACAGATCCGGCGCAACGACCAGCCGATCTATCTGGACTACCAGGCCACCACGCCGATGGACCCCCGCGTGCTGGAAGCGATGATGCCGTATTTCACCCACAAGTTCGGCAATCCCCATTCGCGCAGCCATTCTTACGGCTGGGAAGCCGAGGAAGGGGTAGAGAAGGCGCGTGGCCAGGTCGCCAAGCTGATCGGTGCCGACGAAAAGGAAGTGATCTTCACCTCGGGCGCCACCGAATCGAACAACCTCGCCATTCGCGGCGTCGCGGAGTTCTACAAGGACCGCAAGAACCACGTCGTCACTACTGTGACCGAGCACAAGTGCGTGCTCGACACCTGCCGCCACCTTGAGCAGAGCGGCTTCGAGGTGACGTATCTGCCGGTGCAGAAGAACGGCCTCGTCGATCTCGACCAACTGCGCGCCGCCATCACCGACAATACGGTGGTGGTGTCGATCATGGCGGTGAACAACGAGATCGGCGTCATCCAGCCGCTCGCCGAGATTGGCAAGATCTGTCGCGAGAAGAAGACGTTCTTCCACACCGATGCGGCACAGGCGGCCGGCAAGATCGCGCTCGACGTCGAGGCCATGAACATCGACCTGTTGAGCATCTCCGGCCACAAGATCTACGGTCCCAAGGGCATCGGCGCCCTCTACGTCCGTCGCAAGCCGCGCGTGCGGCTGGTGCCGTTGATCGTCGGCGGCGGTCAGGAACGCGGATTTCGCTCGGGCACCCTTCCCGCACCGCTTTGCGTCGGGTTGGGCGAGGCCGCGGAGATCTGCCTGAGGGAGATGGATTCCGAGGCCAGGCGGCTGAAAAAGCTGCAGGAGAGGATGCTCGAGGGCCTGCGCGACAAGCTGCCGGAAATCTACGTCAACGGCGACTTGGAACAGCGCATTCCCGGCAACCTCAACATCAGCTTCGCCTATGTCGAGGGCGAGTCGCTGATGATGGGCATAAAGGGCCTGTCGGTGTCATCCGGATCGGCCTGCACCTCGGCCTCGCTCGAGCCGAGCTACGTGCTGCGCGCGCTAGGCGTCGACGAGGAGCTCGCGCACACGTCGTTGCGCATCGGGCTTGGCCGCTTCACGACGGAGCAGGAGGTCGACGCCGCCATCGACGAGCTGGTGCGTCACGTAACGCGCCTGCGCCAGATGAGCCCGCTCTGGGAAATGGCCCAGGAGGGCATCGACCTGAAGTCAATCGAATGGGCCGCGCACTGACGCGGTCTTTGGGGACATCGAGGAGAGTGTCATGGCCTACAGCGAGAAGCTGATCGATCACTACGAGAACCCACGCAACATCGGGTCGCTCGACAAGAGCGCCGAGGATGTCGGTACCGGCCTGGTCGGTGCGCCGGCCTGTGGCGACGTCATGAAGCTGCAGATCAAGGTCGGCCCGGACGGGCTGATCGAGGATGCCAAGTTCAAGACCTTCGGTTGCGGCTCGGCGATCGCCTCGTCGTCGCTCGTCACCGAATGGGTGAAGGGCAAGACGGTGGACGAGGCCGAGACGATCAAGAACACCGATATCGCCCGGCACCTCGCGCTGCCGCCGGTGAAGATCCACTGTTCGGTGCTGGCCGAGGACGCGATCAAGGCGGCGATCGCCGACTACCGCGCCAAGCTGGCGAAGAAGGACGAGAGCCTGCCGCAGCGCATGCATGAGACGCCGGCCGCGGAGTAACGACGTATGAGCACGCCCGTCACCACGGAAGCCGTCAAGCCCGCCGCGGCACTGCGTCCGCGCCGTCCGCGGCCGCAGGTCATGACCGTGACTCCCCAGGCGGTCGAGCGCGTCAAGGCGCTGATCGATGGGCGCGGCAAGCCGACGGCCGGCATCAGGATCGGCGTGCGCACCAAGGGTTGCTCGGGCCTGTCCTACACGCTGGAATTCGCCGACAAGCAGGAGCCGATGGACGAGATCGTCGAGGCCGAGGGCGTGAAGCTGCTGATCGACCCGAAGGCATCGCTGTTCCTGATCGGCACGGTGATGGACTACGAGGAAGAGAAGCTGAAATCGGGGTTCGTGTTCAAGAACCCCAACGAGAAGGGCCGCTGCGGTTGCGGCGAATCCTTCCACGTCTGACCTGCGTTCGGTCGCCATGGATCATTTCGCGCGGCTGGGACTGCCGGCGGCGTTGGACCTCGATGCGACGGCCCTCGACCGGGCCTACTTTGCCGCCCAGCGCAAATGGCATCCCGATCGGTTCGCGGCGCGCCCACCCGAGGAGCGCGCACGGGCGTCGATCGAGGCAGCCGCCCTGAACGACGCCTACCGCACGCTCAAGGACCCGCTCGCCCGCGCCGTCTATCTGGCGCAACTGAGAGGTGTCGAGTTGCCCGGCGACGGCAAGACGATCGACGATCCGGAGCTTCTCATGGAAGCCATGGAGGCGCGCGAGGCGTTGCAGGACGCGATGACGAGCGAGGCGGTCGAAGCACTCGCGGCCGGGGTACGCGACGACATGCGCCGTGCGCTCGACGGGCTTGGCGGCTTGTTCTCGGCAAACGACGGGGTCGCCATCAAAAAGGCGCTGCTTCGACTGCGTTACCTCGACAAGTTCGCCGACGAGGCGCGCGCGCGCCGCACGAACCTGGAGCAGGCGAGGACATGACGCTGCTGGAAATCCACGAGCCAGGCGAAACGCCACTGCCCCATGCCGGCGAAGGCTCGCTGGCGGTCGGCATCGATCTCGGTACGACCAACTCCGTTGTCGCCATCGCACGCGAGGGTAAGCCTGCCACCCTGCACGACGAGACCGGCAAGGCGCTGGTGCCCTCGGTCGTCGCCTGGCCCGCGGCCGGCGGCGTTCTGGTCGGCGATGCGGCGCGCCTGTTGATGGTGCGTGAGCCGAAGAACGCCGTCGCGTCGATCAAGGGCCTGATGGGCCGCGGCGCGGGCGACCTGCACGCCGTCGCGGGCGTGCTGCCCTACGAGATCGAACCCGGCACCGGCGAGATCGACATGGTCAAGCTCCGGATCGGCGGCAAGGCGCGCTCGCCGGTCGAGATCTCCGCCGAGATCCTCAAGGCCTTGCGCCATCGCGCCGAGGCCGCACTGGACAAGAAGATCGAACGCGCCGTCATCACCGTGCCGGCCTATTTCGACGATGCCGCGCGCACCGCCACGCGCGACGCCGCACGCGTCGCCGGGCTCGAGGTGCTGCGGCTGGTCAACGAGCCGACCGCGGCGGCGCTGGCCTACGGCCTCGACAAGGGCGCGGAGGGTCTCTACGCGGTCTACGATCTGGGCGGCGGCACCTTCGACTTCTCCCTGCTGCGGCTGGAGAAGGGCGTGTTTCAGGTCCTGGCGACCGGTGGCGACACCGCCCTGGGCGGCGACGATTTCGACCGCGCCATCGCCGAACGCATGCTGGAGGAGCGCAGGCGCGACGGCATCGGCGACCGGGTGGACGAAGGTGCGGTGAAGGCTGCACTGGCGCTCGCGCGCACGATGAAGGAGCAGCTTTCCGACCGCGACCAGACATCGGGCCGGCTGGAGCTCGCCGGTATGCCGTCGTTCCACGCGCTGTCGCGCACCGAGTTCGAGGCGATGATCGGCCGATATGTGACGAAGACGCTCGACATCGCGCGCCACGTGCTGGCCGACGCCGACATGAAGCCCGCCGACGTGCAGGGCGTGGTGTTGGTCGGCGGCTCGACGCGCGTGCCGCTGGTGCGCGCGCGGGTCGCCGAGATGATCGGCAGGCCGCCGCTCGTCGACATCGACCCCGACGAGGTCGTGGCTCTCGGCGCGGCGTTGCAGGCGGAGGCGCTGACCGGCGGTTCGGACACGCTGCTGCTCGATGTGGCACCGCTGTCGCTCGGCCTCGAGACCATGGGCGGGCTGGTCGAGAAGGTCGTGCCGCGCAACACACCGATCCCGGTCCAGATCGCCCAGGAGTTCACCACATACCAGGACGGCCAGACGGCGATGGCCATCCACGTCGTGCAGGGCGAGCGCGAGATGGTCGACGATTGCCGCAGCTTGGCGCGGTTCGAGCTGCACGGCATCCCGCCGATGGCGGCCGGCGCCGCCCGCATCCGCGTTGCCTTCGCCGTCGATGCCGACGGCCTGCTGACCGTTTCGGCCGACGAGAAAACCACCGGGGTCGCCCAGCGCATCGAGGTCAAGCCGTCCTACGGGCTGAGCCACGACGACATGGCCGACATGCTCTACGACAGCCTCGAGTACGCCGAGGAGGACATCGCCCGCCGCCTGCTCACCGAGGCGCGAGTCGAAGGGCGGCGCAACCTGCTTGCGCTCGATGCCGCGCTTCAACGGGATGGAGAGTTGCTGTCGGTCGACGAACGCCTTGAACTGGATCGAGCGCGGGCACGGCTTGAGGAGGCAAGCAACGGCGATGATCGCGACGCCATCAACGCCGCTGCCGAGGCCCTCGAGGCGCTCAGCAAGCCGTTCGCCGAGCGCCGCATGGATCGCGGTATCCGCGACGCGCTGTCCGGCGTGGCGGTCAGCGACCTGGAGAGACGAGTAGGGGACTAGATGCCGAAGATGACGTTCATCCTGAAGGACGGGTCGCGCCAGGAGGTAGAGGCGCCGCTCGGTCTTTCCGTGCTCGAGATCGCCCATCGCAACGGCGTCGACATCGAGGGCGCCTGCGAGGGGTCGCTTGCCTGTTCGACCTGCCATGTCGTGGTCGACCAGGGCTGGTTCGACAAGCTCGCGCCGGCGAGCGAGGACGAGGAGGATATGCTCGACCTCGCCTTCGGCCTCACCCATACGTCCAGATTGGGCTGCCAGATCCGCATGTCCAACGAGCTCGACGGCTTGGTGGTCAAGTTGCCGGCGGCGACGCGAAACATGATGGTCGACAAGTAGGGGATGAGGATGGCCCGCAAGCTGCGCTGGAGCGACGTCCACGACATCGCGATCGAACTCGAGGAGCGCCATCCCGACGCCGACAACGTCAATCTGCGCTTCACCGACCTGCACCGCTGGGTGCTGGAACTCCCCGACTTCGAGGACGATCCCAACCGCTCCAACGAGAAGATCCTGGAGGCCATTCAGGCGGCCTGGATGGAGGAGCGGGGATGAACGCCCTCGTCCATGCGTAACCCTCGAAGGCTTGGGGTAGGCGCCGCAATTTCGTCGAAAATGTTGACGAAATTGCATGCTTCGAGAGGGGTTTCCATGCGGGGCTACGGGATGCGCTGGCTGCTGCCGCTGTGGCTGGTGGTGGGCCTGTCGGCGTGCGAATCGAATGCGGTGCGACCCGGTATCGTGCACACCTCGGCAAGCACGACGGTCGCGCCGACGACCTATGCCGCCGCGGTGCCGGGCGAGGCCGGACGTGTCGTGTCCATTCACGAGGTGGCGTTGCGCGGCGCCGGGGGTGGTTCCGGACGCGGACCGCTGCTCGGCGGCCTGATCGGTGCGGCAAGCGGTGCGGCGATCGGCGGCGCCACCAGCAGCACGGTGGGAGGTGGATTGATCGGCGCCCTGCTCGGCGCGGTGGGCGGCGCCATCGCCGGCAGCATCGTCGACGGTCAACGTGGCGCCGGCCGGGGAATCGAGGTCACGGTGCAGAAGGACGACGGCCAGACCGTCGTGGTTGCGCAGTCCGATGACGGCGACATTCAACTGGGGGATCGCGTACAGATCGTTCAGGGGCGGGGCGGCGTCGCCAGGGTCGTGCGCGACGCCGCACGGCGTACCGATTGAAACATAAGAAAGGGATGGTCGTGATGCTCGGCAAGAGGATGGCCGCCGTTATGCTGCCGCTGGCCATGGTGGCGGGACTCGGCGCCTGCACCCAGAGCGGCGGCGTGCAGCCCGGCGTGGTACAGACCTCGGCGCCAGGCGCCTATCGCGGCGAATCGGGCCAAGTCGTAGCCATCCGCGAGGTGCCGATCCGCAGCGCCAGCGGCGGCGTGAGCGACGGCACGCTGATCGGCGGCGGCCTCGGCGCGGCCGGCGGCGCGGCGATCGGCGCGGCGACGACCAATTCGGTCGGTGGTGCGGTGGTCGGCGGTCTGTTGGGCGCGGTGGGCGGCGCCATCGCCGGGACGGCGGTCGACCGCAATTCCACGCGGCGTGGCATCGAGGTGACGGTGCGCAAGGACAATGGCGAGCAGATCACCATCGCCCAGTACGACGACGGCGACGTCCAGATGGGCGATCGCGTGCGGATCGTCTACGACCGCAACGGGGTGGCCAAGGCGGTGCGCGACACCGGCTATCGCCGCGACTGACCGGTCGACCGCTGCAGGAGATGCCCCAGCCCGGAGTGTCGGCACGAGCGGTCGCTCGGAATTCTGTATAGGCCTTTTCGCTATTGCCGCAATTTCCGCCAGCGTGCCACACCCTCGGGCGTCAGAAATTATGATCCAAATTGCCATACCGAGGGCGGCACCGCTTGGCGAGGCATGGCGGCGCAACGACCGGCGCCTTATATAGCCCGCGCCATGGCCCGTAACTCCCTCGACATCGACAAGGCACCTGCCGACACGCGGGTGGTCGTCGCCATGTCGGGAGGAGTCGATTCGTCGGTCGCGGCGGCGTTGCTCAAGGAACAGGGCTACGACGTGCTCGGCGTGACGCTGCAGCTCTACGACCACGGAGTCGCTGTCGGCAAGAAGGGTGCGTGCTGCGCCGGCCAGGACATTCTCGATGCGCGCCATGTCGCGGAGCGCATCGGCATCCCGCACTACGTGCTCGACTACGAGAGCCGTTTTCGTGCGGAGGTCATGGACTCCTTCGCCGACTCCTACGTGCGCGGCGAGACCCCCGTGCCCTGCATCACCTGCAACCGCACCGTGAAATTCCGCGACCTGCTGCGGACCGCGCGCGAACTCGGTGCCGAGGCGCTCGCGACCGGCCACTACGTGCGGCGGGTGGTGGGCGAGGCCGGACCGGAACTCCATCGCGGCGCCGATCCGGCGCGCGACCAGAGCTACTTCCTGTTCGGCACGACGCGCGAGCAGCTCGACGTTTTGCGTTTTCCCCTCGGCAACCTGACCAAGAGCGAGACGCGCGCGCTGGCCGAGCGCTTCGGCCTGCCCGTCGCCGACAAGCCCGACAGTCAGGACATCTGTTTCGTGCCGAGTGGCGACTACGCGTCCGTCGTGCGCCGACTCCGCCCCGAGAGCGGTGAACCCGGCGACATTGTCGATCTCGATGGCCGGGTGATTGGCCGCCACGACGGCATCATAGGCTTCACCGTCGGCCAGCGTCGCGGTCTGTCCCTCGGCGGCCGCGACGGGACCGACAACGAGCCCCTCTATGTCGTTCGGCTCGAGCCGGAGACCCGCCGCGTCGTGGTCGGTCCCCGCGGCGCGCTCGGTCGCTCGGAGGTCGCGCTGCGCGACGTGAACTGGATTGGTCCGCCGATCGCGGATGCCCTGCCGGTGCAGGTGCGCGTTCGGTCCTCCCAGGCGCTGCGGCCGGCGCTGGTGGCGTTCGGTGGTGGCGGTGCCATCGTGCGCTTCGTCGAGCCCGAGATCGGGGTGGCGCCCGGCCAGGCCTGCGTGATCCACGATTCGGCGGGCGGCAGTCGCGTGCTGGGCGGCGGCTTCATCCGGCGTGCCTAGCGGCGCAAGTCGCAGCTAAGCTTGCTGCGGTGAATGGCGATGGTTTCGTCGCCCTGGCGCAGGCAGCCCATGACCCAGTCGCCCGTATAGACGTCGCCCGTGCTGTAGACCTTGAACGAGCCCTCGCCATGGGGCGTCTCGTTCCTGAATTCGCCCTCGTAGACGTCGCCGTTCGACCAGCGGTAGCGGCCGCGTCCGGTGATGACGCCGTCCCTGAATTCGCCTTCGTAGTAGTTGCCGTTCAGAAACTTGAAGATGCCCTTGCCGTTCTGCCGGCCGCGAGACCAGTCGCCCGTGTAGGTGCTGCCGCCGTACCATTCGTAGGTGCCGCGTCCGTCCGGTAGGCCGTCCTTCCACATGCCTTCGTAGGTGTTGCGGTTGAACCAGGTCTGCTTGCCGCGGCCGTTGCGCTCACCGTCCTTGAATTCGCCTTCATAGACGTCGCCGTTGGTCTGGGTGAGGGTGCCGCGGCCTTCCATCCGGCCCTTCTTCATTTCGCCCGAGTAGCTCTTGCGGGTCGGCTGGCCGGCGAGGATCCAGCGCAGCACACCCTTGCCTTCGGCGTAGCCCTCGAGGCACTCGCCCTCCCAGCTCACCTGCTCGTTGGAGACCGGGTAGGCGTTCCATACCTTGCACTCGGTCCTGGGATCGGCGAACCAGCCTGGTCGCGCCCACGACTGCCCGAACGCGGGAAGGGCGAGGAACATGAGCCCGACGGCCCAGAGACAGAGCGACATGATGGGAGCCTTTCTCCAAGACTACCTTGGAGACGGCGCCGTTGACAGCCCGGCGCCCGCACCCTTAATACCCCGCACTCGCGCCCATCCGCGGGCGCTTCATGGCTGGGTAGCTCAGCTGGTTAGAGCACGGCACTCATAATGCCGGGGTCGGCGGTTCAAGTCCGCCCCCAGCTACCAAATTTGGCCCCCGGTCGCGCGCGGCCGGGGGCTTTATTTCGTATCCCCCTGTCGCCACGTTAGGATCATGCCGGAACGACACACGCACCAGACCGACGTCGTCATCGTGGGCGCCGGCCCCGTCGGCCTGTTCGCCGTGTTCGAATGCGGCATGGTGCGGCTGCACTGCCATGTCGTCGACGTGCTCGACGATGCCGGTGGCCAGTGCACCGCGCTCTATCCTGAGAAACCGATCTACGACATCCCGGGTTTCCCGCGCATCGAGGCGGCCGAACTGGTGGTGAGGCTGAAGGCGCAGGCGGCACCGTTCCGTCCGGTCTATCACCTCGGCGAGCAGGTGCAGGGCCTCGAGCCACTCACCGGCGGCTACTGGCGGGTCACGACCTCCAAAGGAACGGTGCTGCAGGCCAAGGCCGTGATCGTCGCCGCAGGCGTCGGCGCCTTCGGGCCGAACCGACCGCCGCTTCCCGGTATCGAAGCGTACGAGGGCAGGAGCGTCTTCTACTACGTCACCCAGCGCGAGTCCTTGCGTGGCAAGCGTGTGGTCATCGCGGGCGGCGGCGATACCGCCGTCGACTGGGCGCTGTCGCTGGCCGAGATAGCCGCGCGCGTTTCGGTGGTCCACCGCCGCGACCGCTTCCGTGCCGCGCCCGAGAGCGAGGCCCGGCTCAAGGTGATGGCGCAGCAAGGCAAGATCGACCTCGTCGTGCCCTATCAACTCGCGGGGCTCGAGGGCGACGGCGGCCAGCTCAGGTCGGTCACGGTAGCGACGCTCGACGGGGCGGTGAGGAAGATCGAGGCCGACATGCTGCTGCCGTTCTTCGGGCTGTCCATGTCGCTCGGGCCGATCGTCGAATGGGGGTTGGCGCTCGAGCGCAACCAGATCGCCGTCGATGCCGCGACAGCCGCTACCAGCAAGGCGGGCATCTTCGCCGTCGGCGACGTCGTTACCTATCCTGGCAAGCTGAAACTGATCCTGACCGGCTTTGCCGAGGCCGCCATCGCCGCGCGCTCGGCCTACGCGCTGATCCACCCCGAGACGCCGCTGCACTTCGAGTATTCGACGACCTCGGGCGTGCCGGCGGTCTAGGTGACCGGTCGGCTCTGCGGCAGGCGGTCCTTCTTCACGTAGACCGGTGGCGCGAGTTGCTCGGCGCTGCGGCCGGCCCAATCGCGCTGCGGCACGGTCTTGAGGCGCTTGCGCTGGCCTTCGACCAGGCCGGCCGTTGCCGCGTCGACGTCGATGGTCTGCACCTTGCCGTCGCGCACCACTTGGACGCCGTCGACATAGACATGGCGAATGGCGCGGTCGCTCGCCGAGTAGATCAGGCTGCGCACCGGCTCCTGCGCCGGTTGCATGTAGGGATGCGCCATGTCGACGAGGGCGAAGTCGGCCTTGGCGCCGGGTGCCAGCCGCCCGAGGTCGGGCCGGCGCAGGATCTTCGCACCGCCGACCGTCGCCGCCTCGAAGGCGTGCCGCGTTGTGCCCATCTTGTAGTTGCCGGAGACGACGCGCGCGAGATAGCAGGCGAGCCGGATCTCATCGACCATGTTGTGCGGGAACGTGTCGGTACCGATGCCGACCGTGATGCCCGAGTTCATGTAGCGGCCGATCGTGTTCAGCGCCATGCCACGGCGCGCGAAGACGGTCGGGCAGTGCGCAACGGCGGCACCGGAGTCTTTGAGGATCTCGAAATCGCGGCCGTGCGGATAGTGGATCTGTGGATGGTCGCTGAGGAAGATTGCATGGCCGATCACCAGGTCGGGACCCAGCACGCCGATTGCATCGAGCCATTCGATCGGAGTCTTGCCGTGGCGATGCACCATCTCGTGGAACTCGACGACGGCCTGGCAGGCGTGGGTCTGCATCGGGATGCCGCGCCCGCGGGCCTCCTGCAGGGCCTCCTTGAAGTAGCCTTCGCGGCAGGTGTCGATCTGCGACGGGCAGACCATGCCCGACAGGCGGCCGCTGGGGTGCCTGAGCGCGGCGTCGATCGTCGCCATCGCCGACTGGAAGGCCTTTTCCCCCGCCTTTTCGTCCCAAGCGTACTCGACCGTATGGCCGTTCCGGGTGAACCAGTATCCTTGACGCATCATCGGTGCTACCACCGCGCGGATCCCCGAGCGCGCGAGATCTTCGACCCATCCAGGCCGTGCCACCGAGAGATCGGTGATCGTGGTAACGCCGCTCTTGAGCAGCTCAGACAGAGCGACCAACGTGGACGGGCCGGCATCTTCGGCGTCAAGGCCGAACACCGGCAGGTATTCGTACAGCGAGCTTTGGCCCAGCTTGTCGCTGCCGAACTCCTCGGTCAGGCCCTTGTTGGCGGGTTCCGAGAAGGGATGGCTGTGCACGTTGACGAAGCCCGGGATCGCCAGGTAGCCCTTGCCGTCGACGGTGGTATCAGCGGTGCCGGCGTAGCCCGGTCCGACATGGACGATCTCGTTGCCGCGGAACACCAGGTCGGCACCGTCGAGATAGACGTGGCGCTGCTCGGCCTCGTCCCAGGCCACGACATGGTCGAGGTTCGCGATGCGGGTGATCTTGTCGCTCATCGGATGCTTACCCTCCGCGCGTGAGACTGGCATGATTGGGCTATGACTTCAAAACTCAGCGAAGCCGCCAAAGGCGTCTACATCATCGCCGCCACGCCCTTCACAGACGACGGTGCCCTCGACCGCGCGAGCATCGACTCTCTGACAGACTTCTATATCGACTGCGGCGTACACGGCTTCACCTTGCTAGGCATGATGGGCGAGGCGCACAAGCTTACCGTCGAGGAATCGCTCGAGGTGGTGAAGCGCGTCGTCGCGCGCGCCGGCGACCGCCAGGTGATCGTCGGCGTGAGCCACGCCGGGCTGGAGAACGTGCGGCGGCTCGCGCACGAGGCGATGATCGCCGGCGCAGCGGGCGTGATGGTCGCGCCTCAGGCTGGCCTCAAGGGCGACGACGGCATCTACAACTACTATGCGCAGGTGTTCCAGGCACTCGGCCCGGATATTCCGGTCGTCTACCAGGACTATCCGCAGGCCACGGGCGTCTACCTGCCGGCGACGGTGTTCGAGCGGCTGGTCGACGACTTCAACCAGCTCGTCATGCTGAAGCACGAGGATGCGCCGGGTCTCGCCAAGCTCTCGCGCATCCGCGAGGGCGAGAAGAAGCCGGGTCGCCGCCGTGTTTCGATCCTGGTCGGCAACGGCGGCCTCTACTATCCGCAGGAGATGCGGCGCGGCGCCGACGGCGCCATGACCGGCTTCGCCTGGCCGGAGATGCTGGTGCAGGTCTATGAGCTCTTCGCGGTGGGCAAGCCGGAGGAGGCGGAGGACCTGTTCGACATCTACCTGCCGCTGGTGCGGCACGAGGTGCAGCCGGCGGTCGGGCTGGCGCTACGCAAGGAGGTGCTGTTCCGCCGCGGCGCCATCAAGTCGCCCCGGCAGCGCGCGCCGGGCTCCTCGCTGACGGCAGCCGACAAGGTCGAGCTCGACGGTCTGATCATGCGCATGGAGCGCCGGCTTGCCGCGTCGGGCCATGGTCGCAAAGTGGCGGCGGAGTAGGAGATGGCCGACTACGACCTGATCGTCCGCAACGCCCGCATTGTCACCGAGGACCGCCAGATCGAGGGCGACATCGCCGTCAAGGACGGCCGCTTTGCTGCGATCGAGCCGGGGGTGAAGGGCACGGCGTCGCGCGAGATCGACGCTGCGGCCAAGTTCGTGCTGCCCGGCGGCATCGACAGCCACGTCCATATCGAGCAGCGCTCGGGCTTCGGCATCATGTGCGCCGACGATTTCTACAGCGGCACCGTGTCGGCGGCCTTCGGCGGCACGACCACGGTGATCCCGTTCGCTGCTCAGCACCGCGGCATGTCGCTCCGCCAGGTGGTGCAGGACTACCACGCCGCTGCTACGCCCAAGGCGGTGATCGACTACGCCTTCCATCTGATCGTCACCGATCCGACGCCGCAGGCGCTTGGGCAGGACCTGCCGGCGCTGATCAAGGACGGCTACACCTCGTTCAAGATCTACATGACCTACGACGCCATGAAGGTCAGCGACTACCAGATGCTCGACATCCTGGCGCTGGCGCGGCGCGAGGGCGCGCTGGTGATGGTGCATGCCGAGAACCACGACATGATCCAGTGGCTGGCGCATCACCTGATCGACCAGGGCCACGGCGCCCCCAAGTTCCACGCCATCGCCCATGCGCGCGTCGCCGAGGCCGAGGCGACCAACCGGGCGATCTCGCTGGCGCGGCTGGTCGATGCGCCGATGCTGATCGTGCACATGTCGGAGATCGAGGCGCTCGAGACGCTGCGTCAGGCGCAGAGGAAGGGACTAAAGATCTTCGGCGAGACCTGTCCGCAATACATCGCGCTGACGGCCGACGACATGGACAAGCCCGGCGTCGAGGGCGCGATGTGGTGTTGCAGCCCGCCGCCGCGCGATTCGATGGCGCAGGAAGCGGTGTGGGCGGCGCTGAAGGACGGCACCCTGCAGACGTTCTCGTCCGATCATGCGCCCTACCAGTTCAACGAGAGGGGTAAGATCCCCAAGGGCGACAGGACCACCTTCAAGGAGATGGCCAACGGCGTGCCGGGACTGGAGTTGCGCCTGCCGCTGCTGTTCAGCGAGGGCGTGCAGAAGGGCCGTATCAGCCTGCAGCAGTTCGTGGCGCTGGGCTCGACCAACCATGCGCGGCTCTACGGCCTCTATCCGCGCAAGGGCACCATCGCCGTCGGCTCCGACGCCGACTTCGCCATCTGGGACGCCGACAAGCGTGTCACCGTGCAGTGGAAGGAGATGCTGCACGACAATGTCGGCTACAGTCCTTACGAGGGCCGAGAGATCCATGGCTGGCCGGTGGTGGTGGTGAGCCGCGGCCGCGTCGTCGTCGATAATGGCAAGCTCGACGCCGAGCGCGGCTCCGGCCAGTTCCTGCCCTGCGATTCGCCCGATAGCGCTAAGCCCAAAGGCATGATCGCCCCCGAGCTGCAGAGCATGTCGCGGTTCGGGTTGAAGCCGCTCTTCTAGAGGAGATAGTAGCCGTGTCCCGCCGCCTGAAAGTCTCGTCTGCCCAGTTGGGCCCGATCCATCTCCGTGACAGCCGCGCCAGCGTGGTCATGCGCATGGTCGAGATGCTGAAGGAGGCCGATTCGCGCGGCTCGAAGTTCGTGGTGTTTCCGGAACTGGCGCTCACGACTTTCTTCCCGCGCTATTGGTACGACGACCCGAACGAGGTCGAGAAGTATTTCGAGAACCAGATGCCGAGCCCCGAGACGATGCCGCTGTTCGAGCTGGCACGGCAGAAGGGTATCGGATTCTACCTGGGCTATGCCGAGCGAACGGAGGAGGGCGGCAAGCCGCACCATTTCAACACCTCAATCCTTGTCGGCCCTGACGGACGGATGATCGGCAAGTACCGCAAGGTCCATCTGCCGGGTCACGACGACCATCGCAAGAACGTGCCGTATCAGCATCTCGAGAAGAAGTACTTCGAGGTCGGCAATCTCGGCTTCAACGTCTGGAAGATGTTCGAGGACGAGGTTCGGATCGGCCAATGCATCTGCAACGACCGGCGCTGGCCCGAGACGTTCCGCGTCATGGGGCTGAAGGGCGCCGAGATGGTGGTGCTGGGCTACAACACGCCGACCGACAACGTCTATGCGCCGCACGAGCCGCCCTACCTGCGCGTGTTCCACCACAATCTTTCGATCCAGGCCGCGGCCTATCAGAACGGCATCTGGGTCGTGGCGACGGCGAAGGCGGGCAAGGAGGACGGCTACTGGCTGCACGGTGGCAGCGCCATCGTGGCGCCGACCGGCGAGATCGTGGCCAAGGGCACGACCGAGGGGGACGAAGTCATCTCCTACGATTGCGATCTGGCGCTGGGCGAATACATCCGCAACACGACCTTCAATTTCGCCAAGCACCGCCGGCCGGAGCACTACAAGCTGATCTCCGAGCGCACCGGCGTCGAGGTCGAGACGGCGAACTGAGGGGGACTGCGTCATGCAATACGCTGCCAGGGACATCACGCCGCACGAGCGCTACAAACTCCTGATCTCCTTCGTGCTGCCGCGGCCGATCGCCTGGCTGACGACGATCGGCCCGAACGGCGTGGTCAACGCGGCGCCCTTCAGCTTCTTCAATGTCTTCGGGGAAGATCCGCCGCTGATCATGGTAGCCATCAACAAGCGACCCGACGGGCGCATCAAGGATACCTGGATCAACATCCAGCGCACGGGGGAGTTCGTGGTCAATCTGACCGACGAGCCGTTGGCGCGGGCGATGCACGAGTCGAGCGGCGACTTCCCGCCCGACGTCGGCGAGCCGGACTATCTGGGCCTCAAGCTCGCGCCCTCGGTTGACGTCAGGCCGCCGCGGCTGGCCGATGCGCCGTGGGCGATGGAATGCAGGACCTGGCAGGTAATTGACGTCAAGGAAGACCGTCAGTTGATCATTGGCGAGGGCCTCCGCTTCCACATCCGCGACGAACTGTGGGATCCCAAGGCGATGCGCGTCCACATGGATAGGTATCACCCCATCGGCCGCATGTTCGCCGACCGCTACTGCCGCACCGACGATCGCGTCGTCTTTCCCGCGGCGGAGGGACCAAGGAAAGCCGCCGAATAGTCGGCGGTATCTACGACCAGTTCAGCCGGCTGCGGCCGATCGCCATGGAGACCGCAGCCTGGCTGGGTTCCACGACCGGCAGGCCAACATGGCGTTGCAGGCGGTCACGATACTTGGCCATGCCGGCGCAGCCCATGATCAGCACGTCGGCGCCATCCTCATCGCGCAGCTCGGCCGCGACCTCGGCCATGCGGGCGAAGGTCGTCGCTTCGTTGGCGAGCTCGACGACGCCGAGTCCGACCGCGCGGTCGCCGGCCATGCGGTCAGCAACGCCCATCTGGCCGACATAGCGGAGATGGCGCGGAATGGATTTCTTCAGGATGGAAATGACGCCGAAGCGCTGGCCGAGCGTGAGCGCTGTCAGGATGCCGCACTCGGCGATGCCCAGCACCGGTCTCGTGGTGATCTCCCGTGCCACATGAAGGCCGGGATCGGAGTAGCAGGCGATGACGAATGCCGAACAATCGTTGTCGCGCTTCCTCACTATTTCGCCGATCGGTGCGACAACCTGCTCGACATGCGCCTGGCTTTCGATGCCGGGTGGACCGTCGTTCAGCGTGACGCACTCAATGGTCGGGCCGCCCGCCATGCGCAACGGCTCCATGGCGCGATCTATGCCGTCGGTCACCGCCTGGGTGCTGTTGGGGTTTATGACCAGAATGCGTTCGGTGGATTGTGCCATGCGGCGAAGGATGGCCTCCAAATTGCTATTGGACAATGCCTGATCTAACGTTTTGCGCCCACGGCATGTGGAAGGGAGAACCAACATGATGCAACGCCGTTTCGCCGCAATCGCGGTCGCAGCGCTCTTGTGCGCCGTGCCAACGCTCGCCCAGGACAAGCAGCCGCCGCTGCGCACCGGAGTCGACGGCACCTTCGCCCCGCACGCCATGCCCAAACTGGGCGGCGGCGTCGAGGGCTTTCAGATCGACGTCTTCACCGAGGTGGCGCGCCGCATGAAGCGCGAGATCACCATCGATGCGGTGAGTTTCTCGACGCTCATCCCCGGCATGCAGGCGGGCCGCTACGATTTCATCGCCGCGCCGACGACCGTGACCAAGGAGCGGGCAGAGAACATGCTGTTCACGGCGGGCTACCTGTGGACCGCCTTCCAGTTCGGTATCAAGAAGGGGAGCGCGCCGATCAAGAGCTGGGCTGATCTCAAGGGCAAGTCGGTCGCCGTGAACAAAGGCACGCCCTACGAGACTCTCAGTAAGAAGATGGGCGAGGAGCACGGCTTCACCGTGCAGGTTTACGACACGCAACCCGACGCCGTGCAGGCAGTCCTCGCCGGCCGCGCCTATGCCACGTTGGGCGGCAATACGGTGATCGTCTACGCTGCCTCGAAGAACCCGCAGTTCGTCGCCGACCTCGAACTCAAGGATACGCGGGCCCACTGGGCCGCGCCCGTCCCCAAGAACAATCCCAAGCTTCGCGCCGAACTGCAGGATGCGCTCGATTGCATGAAGAAGGACGGCACGATGGCGAAATACTTCGAGAAGTGGTTCGGCAAGAAGCCGGAGCCGGACGACCTCGCCGTCACGATCACGCCGGGTTACGGCGTGCCGGGCATGCCGGGCTACGACCCGACGCCGCACGAGCTCAAGTGCAGCTGACACACATCGTCGACGCCCGCGCCGTCCACAAGCATTTCGGCACTCTCCACGTCCTGAAGGGTGTCGACCTGAAGGTCACGGAGCGTGAACTGGTATTCGTGATCGGGCCGTCCGGCTCGGGCAAGTCGACCCTGCTGCGCTGCCTCAATCGGCTCGAGGAACCGTCCTCGGGCTCGATCGTGGTCGACGGCATCGACATGCTCGATCGGAGCACCGACATCAACCACGCCCGCCAGCGCATCGGCATGGTGTTCCAGTCCTTCAACCTCTACCCGCACATGACGGCGTTGGGCAACGTCACGCTCGCCTTGCGCAAGGTGGCGGGCAAGAGCCGTGGGGAGGCCGACGAACTCGGGCGCAAGGCGCTGGTGCGGGTTGGGCTGGGCGATCGCGCGAGCCATCGGCCCGCCGAGCTGTCGGGCGGCCAACAGCAGCGTGTCGCCATCGCCCGGGCGATCGCACTGAAGCCGCGGGTGATGCTGTTCGACGAGCCGACCAGCGCGCTCGACCCCGAGCTCGTTGGATCGGTGCTGGCCGTGATGCGGGACTTGCGCGAGAGCGGCATGACGATGATCGTTGTCAGTCACGAGATGGGCTTCGCACGGGCGGCAGCCGACCGCGTCGTCTTCATGGATCACGGCCAGATCGTCGAGCAGGGGCCGCCCGCACAAATATTCGAGAGCCCGAACCAGGAGCGCACGCGCGCCTTCATCGGCCAGATCCAGCGGCACTGATGACGACCTGGGACCGCTTTCTCGACACCTTCTTCAACGCCAGGGTTATGGCGAAATACTTGCCGGACATCCTGTCTGGCGTGGTCGTCACCATCGAACTCGCCCTGCTGATCGTGACCAGTGGCCTGGTGGCCGGGCTGGTGCTGGCGCTTCTGCGGAGCCTCGGGATCAGGCCGCTCAACTGGCTGATCGTCTTCGTCGTCGACCTGTTCCGCTCGCTGCCGCCGCTGGTCATCATCGTTCTGATGTATTTCGGACTGCCGGCGGCGGGTTGGGGGCCTTCGGGTTTCGTATCGACCTGGCTGTCGTTGGCATTCGTGTTGATGGCCTTCTCGGAGGAGATATTCTGGGCCGGCATCACGTCGATCCCGAGAGGACAGTGGGAAGCGGCGCGGTCGACGGGGCTCTCGTTCGGCGAGACGTTGATCTACGTGATCCTCCCGCAGGCCTTACGCCTGACCATCCCGCCCCTCACCAATCGCACCATCGCCATCACCAAGGGTACGGCGCTCGGAACCGTCGTTGCGGTGACAGAGATCCTCGGACAGGCCAGTTCTGCGGTGTCCAACTCCTACAATCCTTCGCCGCTGATGATGGGCGCGGCGGCCTACGTCGTTCTCTTCCTGCCGGTCGTCGTCGCGGGCCGCTGGATCGAAACCAGGTTCGCATGGAAGAGATAGTCCAGAGCTTCTTCAATGCCGAGATCGCGCGGGCGGCGATGCCGATCGTGCTGGCCGGCTTGTTGAACACGGTGTTGTTGTCGCTCCTCGTCGTACCGCTCGGCCTGGCCGGTGGGACGATCCTGGCGCTGCTGGCCTCGGTGCGCCACCCCCTGGTGCGTTGGCCGCTGATGGCCTGGGTGGACTTCTTTCGAGCCTTCCCGCCGCTGGTCCTGCTGGTGCTCCTGTTCGCGGGACTGCCCTTTGCCGGGCTGGAGCTGGGCGGCTTCGCCTGCGTCGCCATCGCCTTCTTTCTCAACACCGGCGCCTACTACGGCGAGATACTGCGGGCGGGGATCGATTCGGTGCCTCATGGGCAGGTCGAGGCCGCCCGCTCGACCGGCTTGAGCAGCCTCCAGGCGACAACCTACATCGTGCTGCCGCAGGCGGTGAGGAACGTGCTACCCGATCTCATGTCGAACACGCTCGAGGTGGTGAAGCTGACATCGCTCGGCAGCGTTGTCGCGGTACCCGAGCTCCTGTTCCAGGCACGGCAGGCCCAGAGCCTCACCTACAACCCGACGCCCATTGTCATGGCCGCGGCGATCTATTTCCTCATTCTTTGGCCGATGGTGCGGCTCCTCAGCCGGCTGGAGAATCGGGCACTCGCGGGCAGGAGGTAGTAGGCGCCGCTGTGGTAGGCTGGCCATCGGGAGGAACCGATGGTCGATTTCACGCGACTGACCGGAGCTTTGCTGGGCAATCCGGGACTGCGGGAGCGCGCTGCTCTCGCATCGCTTGCCCTGAGGGTGAGGAGTGGCGATGAAACGTGGTCCGTGCAGATCGGCAGCGAGATCGTGGTGAACCGTGGCGGCGGGCCCCAGACGGCATTCGGCCTGTCGGCCAGTGCGTCGACGTGGCGGGCGTTCGCCGAGGCGATGCCGGCCATTGGTTATCAGAGCCTCGTCGGCATGCAGCGCGTCGGCCATCTTCGAGTCGAAGGCGACATGCTTGTCTACGCTCGCAACCTGCTGTTGCTGGAGCAGGTTTTTGGCGCACTGCGCGAACCGCTGCCGGTACCCGACGTCGAAGCTACGGGCGAGCCCAGGATCGAGCCGGTCGTGGGCCGCTACCTTCGCCTCGATCTCAACGGCCGGCCACACCGCGTCTACTTCGAGGAAGCCGGGCAGGGGATCCCGCTCTTGTGCCTGCATACCGCGGGGGCCGATGGTCGGCAGTACAGAGCGCTACTGAACGACGAGGACATCACGCACCGCTTTCGGGTCATCGCGTTCGATCTGCCGTGGCATGGCAAGTCGTCGCCGCCGCCCGGGTTCGAGCGTGAGGGCTACCGTCTCACCACCGACCTCTATGTCGACACGGTGATGACGTTCTGCCGCGCGCTCCGTCTCGATCGCCCGGTGGTGATGGGCTGTTCCATTGGCGGACGCGCCGTGCTGCATCTCGCGCTGCGCCATGGTGACTACTTCCGCGCCGCAATCGGCCTGCAGTCGGCGACCCACGCCGACCCCGGAGCCGACACGCGATTGCGCGAACTGGGCGTGCTGTTCAGGCCTGACGTACACGGCCAAGAGGTGGCAGCCGGTTCGGTCGCCTGCCTGATCGCGCCGGCGTCGCCCCCTGCCGACAAGTGGGAGACGCTCTGGCACTACATGCAGGGAGGGCCGGGCGTTTTTCTTGGCGATCTGCACTACTACTTCGCCGATGGCGATCTGAGGAACGGGCTGCTCGATCAAATCGATACCGATCAGTGCCCGCTGCATCTGCTCACCGGCGAGTACGACCTGTCGGCGACGCCGGAACTCACTTCGGAGTTGGCGAAGCTCGTCAAGGCGACCTCGTTTCGGGTGATGAAGGGCATGGGCCACTTTCCGATGTCGGAGAACCCCGCCGCTTTCCGCCACTACCTGCTGCCGGTGCTGGACTCGATTGCTTCCCTGTAGCGGGAAGTAACACCCGTTCTGCAAGTGGAGACCCCCGAAAGCTGCCTGCAGGAGAAGGCGGCGTGCCAGCGTTTCGGCAATGGCGGCCGTCAGACCGCCATCGACGAGGAAGCATGATCCTGCGCTCTATCGCCGTGCTGGTGCTTGCCTTGGCAAACCTGCCGGCGGCCGCTCAATTGAACTGGCCGGACAAGCCGGTGAAACTGGTGGTCGGCTTTAGGGCCGGCAGCGCGACCGATGTCAGTGGTCGGATGATCGCCCAGAAATTCAGCGACGCCTGGGCAGGCCGGTCGTGGTCGAGAACATCGCCGGCAATTCCGGCGCGATCGGGGTCGACCGCGTCGCGAAGTCGCCACCCGACGGCTACACATTGATGTGGTCGGGAAACGCCGCCATCATCATTTTGCCTGGCGAGCCAGGCCGGTATCAAGATGGAGCACATACCCTATCGTGGAGCCAATCTGACCGACGTCATGAGCGGCGTCGTGCCGGTCGGCGTCCAGAACGCCGGCGCCGCCCTGCCGTTCGTCAAGGACGGGAGGGTGTGGGTACTCGCCATACCTCGCCCAAGCGGTCGCCGAATGCGCCCGAAATTCCGACGGTGGCGGAGCAGGGCTTTCCGGGTTTCGAGGCGCTGTCTTGGTTTGCCTTGCTGGCACCCAAGGGAACGCCGCAACCCATCCTCGACAAGGTGCGCGAGGCGTCGCTGAAGGTTCTGGTGGACCCGAAAATGCTGAAGAAGTTTGCGGTGATCGGGCTCGAGCCCGTTGGCAGCACCGGGGCGGTGGCGAAGGTGACGGTGTCCAACGATATCCCGAAGTGGGCGAAGGTCATCAGTGAGGCGGGCATCAAGCTCGCGAAGTGACGCCCGGCTAACGTACCCGGCGCATCAGCACCTCGATCGTATCGATCGGGGCGCTAACGATCTTGACACACTGATCGCCCCGAACCGGTCCGTTCGCAAGCGCGACCATCGACGTGACGAGAAACGGTGCGCCACGGACGAGGGCGACGGCAAGCAAACCAATGAGGAAGATGGTTGCGGCTGTCCGGAAAGGCGACGCGGCAAGCATGAGTTAATTCTGTCATAGGAACTGGCGAGAGCGACCCCTTCATTGTGCATAGCTGCGGCGCTGAATTGGCGAACGCCGCATCGTCGGTGAAGGCACTCAACCGATCGGCACGCCGAACGCGATGGGATGAAGCCAGAACATCAGGGTGTAGGCGGCCGTGCCGATGACGACGGCAACACCGTCGCCTATGCCGACAGGCGCAGAAGGCGGACCTGCATCGCCACGACGCTTCAGGGCAATGCGATCGTAGACCGCCCAGCCAAGGAAGGTGCCGAACAGCAGTATCGAGCCAAGATCGCCGTTCGCCAGCACGTGAGCCAGCGCCCATGCCTTTACGCCAACCAGCAGGGGGTGCTTCAGGGCCGACTTGAGACGCCCGACAGGCGCATAGGCGGCGGCAAGGGCAACGAAGGAAAACCACATCAGCACCAACGTCACCGGGCGGAGGAAATCTGGCGGGTCCCAGACGACGATGTAGCCTTCGCTTCGGTATCGGGCGAAGCCGATGACGATCAGGGCGATACCGGCTGCCGAAATGACGGAATAAAGACCCTTATACGAGCCTTCTCCGAGTCGAGCGAGCATGACGGCGCGACTACTGCGCAGCGTGGTGAAGGTATGGATGCCCAGGAAGAGAGCAAGCCCCAGGACGAGCAATGTCATGGTTAAGCTTAGCACATGGTACGACCCCGGGGCCCCGGTGATCCTATCGATCGCTTGGCACCGGCTGATCCGCACGGCCGAAATGATCGACCTTTCCTTCATTGTAGCAAACGTAGTACCGATTGGTCATGTCCCACGGTACCCGCATCCAGAAGTCCTTCATCACCGTGTAGACGGCGCAATCGTTTCCAGCCGTATAGGCCGAGCTATCGGCAACACCCATGATGGACGTGACCTGCTCGCGGCTCATGCCTGGGCGGACTTGATCGAGGCTGGAAGACTGGACACATGCTGCGGCGGCGCTGGCCGTCAGCAATACAAGGGCGGTGCGTTTCATCGATCGACCTCCTCGGCTGCCTTCAATGGTTGTAACGCCATCCGCGCCGCTTGGTCCCCTGCGCCTCAATCCCGATTCTGGAGGCCATGAAAAGGACTAGGTGGCGATTCGCCTGCCGATGCTGTAGGCGGGCGCATGCAATCCAGTTCCCGCCTCCAGCCGCCAGGGCTCCCGGCGACGCTCAGCGGCCCGATCGCCGGCATGTCCGACACGCCGATCACCGAAGTGGCGATGACTGTCTTCGGAGATCCCGACGTCGTGCCGTTGTGGTTCGGCGAGAGCGATCTCGTGACGCCGGACTTCGTTGGCGCGGCGGCTGCATCGGCTCTGCGGGAGGGCGACACTTTCTACACGTGGCAGCGGGGCATCCCCGAGCTGCGCACGGCCTTGTCCGCCTACACGGAGCGGCTGTACGGAATTACCTGTCCGTCAGACCGTCTGACCGTGACAACGGGCGGCATGCAAGCCATCCTGCTGACGTGCCAACTGCTGCTCGATCCCGGTGACAATGTCGTGATCGTGTCGCCGATCTGGCCCAACATCACTTCGGCAGTGAAGCTCGTGCGCGGCGAACCCCGGTACGTGGCGCTCGATCCTCGGCCGGATGGCGGCTGGAGGCTTGACCTGCAGAAGCTATTCGACATGGTAGATGGGCGCACGCGGGCGATCTTCGTCAATTCCCCCGGCAATCCGACCGGTTGGACGATGACGTCGGACGAGCAGCGCGCCATCCTGGGCTTTGCGCGCGAGCGCGGTATCTGGATCATGGCAGACGAGGTGTATGCGCGGCTGATCTACACAAAGCCGGTCGCGCCCTCCTTCCTCGAACTGGCTGGTCCAGACGATCCGCTTATCGTGTTGAATTCATTCTCCAAGCCATGGGCGATGACGGGCTGGCGCATCGGTTGGCTCACGCACCCGCGCCAGCTCGGTGACGACTTTGCCAAGCTGGTCCAGATCAATACCTCGGGCGTGCCGCCGTTCCTGCAGCATGGCGCCGTGGCGGCTCTGGAGAAGGGAGAGGAGTTCCTCGGCAAGATGGTGGAACGTTGTCGCTTCGGTGGGGAGCTGGTGTTCCAACGCCTGTCGGCGCTTCCCAGGGTCAAGATCGCGCGGCCGGAGGCTGCCTTCTACTCGTTTTTTGCCGTGGAGGGCGTGACCGATACGCTGGCGTTCTGCAAGAGACTCGCGAAGGAGTACAAGGTCGGCGTCGCCCCCGGCGAAGCCTTCGGTCCCGGCGGTCAAGGCCACATCCGTCTGTGCTTCGCCTCCGGTGCCGAGCGGCTGAGCAAGGGCATGGATCGCATCGAAGCGGCCGTCAGGGCACTTTGATCGTGTCATGGCAGAGTGCGCTTCAATCGACGTCAGGCACCTTCGGAAGGTGTACGGCGAGATCGTCGCGGTCGAAGACCTGACGTTCTCGGCGCCGCGAGGTGCCGTCCTGGGATTGCTGGGTGGCAACGGGGCGGGCAAGACCACGTCGATCGCCATGTTGTTGGGGTTGCTCGAGCCGAGCGGTGGTGAGATCTTCGTGCTCGGCGTTGACATGTTGCGCCGACGCTATGCGGCCCTGCCGCGGATGAATTTTTCCTCGCCCTACGTCGATCTGCCGCATCGGCTGACCGTGCGTCAGAACCTCGGCTTCTATGGAAGGCTTTACGGCGTGAGCGATCTTGCACGCCGTGTCGAGGAGATCGCCGATCACATGCAGGTGGCTCCCTTCCTGGACCGGCAGGCCGGCAAGCTGTCGGCAGGGCAGAAGACGCGTGTGGCATTGGCCAAGGCCCTGATCAATCGCCCGGAAGTCCTGCTGCTCGACGAACCTACGGCTTCGCTCGATCCCGACACCGCCGACTGGGTGCGCGGCTATCTGAGGGACTATCAGCGTGAGACCGGTGCGACCATTCTGCTGGCTTCGCACAACATGGGAGAGGTCGAGCGTCTTTGCGACGACGTCATCCTGCTCCAAACCGGCCGGATCTATGATCGAGGCAGTCCGAGCCAGCTGATCGAGCGCTTCGGCCGGGAGGACATGGAAGAGGTCTTTCTGGACATGGCACGCGGGCGCCGTGCGGCGGCATCATGAGCGCTTCGTTGGGGCGTATCTATGCACTGGTGCTGCGACACATCTACATCTGGCGCAGCTCGGTGATGCGTCTGGTGGATTCGATCTACTGGCCGGCGGTTCAGATGGTCATGTGGGGCTTTCTCACGCAGTTCCTGCTCCCGCAGACCTCCTACGTCGCGCAGGCGGCGGGCGTATTGCTTTCTGGGCTGCTACTGTGGGAAGTCGTCGTGCGCGGCAATCTCTCCCTGTCGATCGCCTTTCTGGAGGAGATGTGGTCACGCAACCTCGGGCACCTGTTCGTGAGCCCGATCCGGTCGTGGGAATTGGCGACCGGCATCATCATCGCCGCTCTTCTCCGCACGCTGCTTGGAATGGTCCCCGTGTCCCTGCTGGCCTGGGCTTTCTTTGGCTACTCGGTCTATTCTCTCGGCCTGCCGCTGATCGCCTTCTTCGCGATCCTGCAGATGTTCTCCTGGTCAATTGGCCTTGCCATGTCGGGCCTCGTCATGCGCGTCGGCCAGAGCGCCGAATCCTTCGCCTGGGCGGCCGTCTTCATCCTGATGCCGGTCAGCGGCGTATACTATCCGGTGTCGGTGCTGCCCGATTGGTTGCAGGTGATCGCCTGGGCATTGCCGACGTCGTATGTCTTTGAGGGCATGCGAGCCATCCTGACGGACAACGTTGTCCACTGGGATCTGTTGGCGATCGCCTTTGGATTGTCCGTCGTCTATCTGGTGGCGGGCTTCCAGGTCTTCCAATGGTTCTTCCGGCTGTCCCGCCGGGCCGGTTCCCTGCTGGGACAGGGTGAGTAGTTCGACTGCCATCGAGCACCGCCGAATGTCCCAGGACGAGGACAACGGGGCGCTTCATCTTGTTGGCAGGATGTCCGCTGGCTAAGACACTTCCCATGATCGACTACGCCAATATCGTTCTGACGAGAGACGGCAGCGTCGCGCGGTTGACGCTCAACCGGCCGGATCGGCGCAATGCGCTCACACACCGGATGATGCTGGAACTCGAGGATGCGTTTGGGCGCATACGCGACGATCGGGAGTGCCGCGCGCTGGTGTTGCGCGGGGCCGGCGGCCACTTCTGCGCCGGCGGTGATCTCGATGCCATGGCGAGCATGCCGCCCCGCCCGGCCAACGAAGCCGACGATCCGCTGATTTCGGCCTATCGACAGTTCGGCGATGCGTTGCTGGCGCTCAACAATCTCCCGCAGGCGACCGTCGCCGTCGTCGAAGGCTCGGCGGTTGGCGGTGGCTTCGGCATGGCCTGTTGCTCCGACGTCGTCATCCTCCATTCTTCGGCGCGGTTCGGGTTGCCGGAGCCGAAGGTCGGCTTCATTCCGTCGCAGGTCATTCCCTTTACGGTGCGTCGCTTGGGCGAGGGGCCGGTCCGCGACCTGGCCGTCACCGGAAGGCTGCTGACCGCTGAGGACGCTTTGAGCCTCGGAGTTGGGCGATATCTTTGCCGTTCCTCCGAGGAGATCGAGACGGTCCTGAGCGACTTGCTCCACGATATCGTCAAGATGGAACCGTCGGCGCTTGCCACGGTCAAACGCCTGGTGCTGAGTTGCGCCGGGCAGGGGGACCGGGCGGTTCTGGACGACGCGGCCAGAAGTCTCGTGGAATTGCTGCGACGCCCGCAGGCGGCAGTCGGGATCGAGGCCTTCAAGGCCAAGAAATCGCCGCCGTGGTCGAAGAAGGCTTAGCGGGTGGGGGCAGGGAGATGCGCAACTATCGCCATATCGAGGTACGTCCGGTCGCTGGTGCGCTCGGCGCTGAAATCCACGGCATCGACATCTCCGGCGAGCTCGAGCAGGACACGGTCGAAGAGCTGCGCCAGGTCTTCCTCGACTACCTGGTTGTCTTCTTGCGCGACCAGCAGGCGACCCCGCAACAGCAACTCGCATTCTCGCGCCACTTCGGAGAGCCGATGGAGTACCCTCAGCTCAGAGGACTGCCGGAGACACCACTCATCACGCCCGTGGTCAAGCTCGAGCACGAGCGCAACAACTTCGGCGGCATCTGGCATTCGGACACCACGTATCTTCCCGAACCCCCGATGGGCAGTATGCTGTTGGCCCGCGAAGTGCCACCCTACGGTGGCGATACTCTGTTCGCCAATCAGTATCTCGCCTATGAGGCCCTGTCAGACGGGTTGAAACAGACACTGGAAGACCTAGTGGGGGTGAGCTCGTCGGCCAAGGCGGAGGTGACCAAGACTCGCGAGGACCGCATGAAGGCGGCCGGCGCCGAACTCAAAGTGCTGACAGCGGAACATCCGATCGTTCGCA
The DNA here is from genome assembly GCA_025808875.1 of Enhydrobacter sp. Taxonomy (NCBI): domain Bacteria; kingdom Pseudomonadati; phylum Pseudomonadota; class Alphaproteobacteria; order Hyphomicrobiales; genus Enhydrobacter; species Enhydrobacter sp. The sequence goes on from CP075528.1 coordinate 2,322,677, forward strand.
CGCATCCGGAAACGGGTCGCAAGGCGCTTTATACGTCGGACGCCCATACCAGCCACATCAAGGGTTGGAGCGAGAAGGAGAGTCTCCCTCTGTTGCGCTTCCTGTGGGAGCACCAGGTGAGACCGGAGTTCACCTGCCGGTTCCGCTGGGCGCCGGGATCGTTGGCCTTCTGGGACAACCGCTGCGCCATGCACAACCCGATCAACGACTATCACGGTTATCGCCGGGTGATGCACCGGGTTACGCTGAAGGGCGACAGGCCGAGGTAGCGGCGATGGATGACGCCAATGTCTTTGCCGACTTTGCGCGGACCGGCGTCGACTGGCTGTGGGAGACCGACAGCGACGATCGCTACAGCTACTTTTCAGTGGCCGTGACTGCGGGGGGCATCGACCTTGCCAATCGCATCGGAATGCGTCGTGCCGATGTCGCGGTGAACGATCCTGAGAATGCACGGCGCATTGCCGAGCTGTCGGAGATCGTACGCCGGCGACAGCCCTTTCGGGATTTCCTCTTCCGCACGCGTCTTCGTGACGGGGGCGGACGATGGTGCGTGGTGAGTGGCGAGCCGCGACATGACGCCGACGGTGCTTTCCTCGGCTATCGCGGCATCGGCCGCGACGTCACTGACGAGGTCGAAGTACGCCGCAAGCTCGAGGTCCAGGGGCGGACACTCGAGGCGATCCTGAGCACCATGCCCGACGGCGTCCAGGTCGTCGACGAGAACAACCGGACGCTGGCGGTCAATGACCAGATCTTCGAGATCATGGGAATTGCGAACCGCAAGGGGCGGCCGGAGCCCGAGATCACGATGCAGTCGATCGTCGACATGGCCAAGCGCGGCGAGTACGGACCGGGCGATCCCGAATCAATCGCCCGAGAACGTGTCCAGAGCATGCTCGGCGTGTTGCGCGAGAAGGGCAGCGTCAACTATCAGCGTCAACTCAAGACCGGCCGCTGGATGGAAGCGCGGCTGCGAGCCATCGATGGCGGCGGCTTTCTGTCGCTGTATCGCGACATCACCGAAAGCAAGGACCGCGAGGCGGAGCTCGAGCGGACCTCCAGTCTCCTGCAGGCGATCTTCGAGAACTTTCCAGGGGGTATCGCCGTCTACGACCGCGACAAAAGACTGGTACTGTGGAACGAACGCTATGCCGACATCATCGGTGCCGATCCCGCCGCAATCAGGAAGGGCGTGTCGCCGCTCGAGGTGCTGGTCTCCCAGGCGCGGCTCGGTGAATTCGGTCCAACTGACGACCCGGCGAGAACCGCCCGTGAGCGCTGGGAGGCGATGGATTCCGGGCGTATCGACTTCGTCACCAGGGAACGGCCAAACGGGCGGGCCTTCGAGATGCGACGGCAGGATCTGCCGGATGGCGGATCGCTGTCGATCTATCTGGATACCACTGAGCAGAAGCGGGTAGAGCGCGCCCTGCAAGAGGCCAACGCCGGCTTGGAAAGGCGAATCGCCGAGCGGACTGCCGAGCTGGCAGATCGGGAACGATTCCTGCGCAACATTGTCGGAGATCTTCCGGGCATGGTCTATCGCTGCCGCAACGATCGCGACTGGACGATGCTGTTCGCGAGCGAGGGCTGCCACGACTTGTTCGGGAGGTTTCCGGAAGAACTCACCAGCGGCGCGGTGACGATCGGCAGCCTGATCCATCCCGACGAGCGCGATGCCGTATGGGAAAAAGTCCAGGCCGACTTTCGCGCGGGTGACAATTTCCAACTCGAGTACCGCGTGCGGCATGCCGACGGAACCTGGCGCTGGGTCCAGGATCGGGCACGCGCGATCCGCTCGGAGACCGGAGAGGTCGTCATGATCGAGGGTCTGGTCCTCGACATCGACGCTCGCAAGCAGGCCGAGCAGCAACTGGCCAAGATGCACGAAACGCTCTTCGACGCCGTTCAGAGCGTCAACGACAATCTGATCATCTACGACCGCGACGACCGGCTCGTGCTGTCGACGAGGCATCTCGCGGAGCAATATCCCAATGCCGAGCGCTACTTCGAAGCCGGCCGCAAGTTCGAGGACATATTGCGCGATGTCGTCTACAGCGGAGGGCTACCGGTGCCGCCCGGCACGGATCCCGAAGCGCTGATCGCCGAGCGGGTCGAGCTGCATCGCCGGGCCGACGGCACCCAGATCGTCCGCCACCTCCAGAATGGCCGCATCCTGCACATATCGGAGCATCGCTCGCAGAGCGGAGGAATCGTCTCGATCGGGCGCGACGTCACGGATCAGATAAAAATGGAGGCGCAGCTGCGCGAGTCGCAGCGCATGGAGGCGATCGGCAAGTTGACGGGCGGCCTGGCGCACGACCTCAACAACTATCTCGCCGTCATCATGGGTAACCTCGACATGCTGGCCGACCGCCCGCACTCCGATCCCGAGACACCCAAGCTGATCGGCGGCGCGTTGGCCGGAGTGCGACGTGGCGCGGAGCTGACCCGAAGTCTGCTGGCCTTCTCCCGTCGTCAGCCTCTCGACCCGCGAGTGCTCGACCTGGATGCCCGGATCGTCGCCGTCGGCCGGCTGATCGAGCGCACGATCGGCGAGAAGATATCGCTCGAGGTCGACGTGGCGCCCGACCTTTGGCTGGTCCGGATCGACGGCGCCCAACTCGACGCGGCACTCGTCAATCTCGCCAACAACGCCCGCGACGCCATGCCGAACGGCGGCGTGCTGAGGATCGCTGTCCGCAACGCACCGGAGGGTACGCTGCAGGCGCCGGCAGGCGATCACGTGCTGATCGAGGTATCCGACACGGGGATCGGCATGGCCCCGGATACGATGGCGATGGCCTTCGAGCCCTTCTTCACGACCAAGGGACCCGGTCATGGCACCGGCCTCGGATTGAGCATGGTCCATGGCTTCGTTCACCAGTCGGGGGGCGTCGTGCGGCTCGAGAGTACGCGGGGACGGGGTACGACGGTGCGGCTCTTCCTGCCACGAACGCGTGAGCCGCGCCCGGCAACGACCGGGCCGAAATCCCGGTCCGCGCTGCCCGGGGGCAACGAACGCATCCTCGTGGTGGAAGACAACGAGTACGTCCGGGAAACCGTCGTCGAGCAGCTCGTTTCCCTCGGATACTCCGTGGGTGAGGCCGAAAGCGGCGACACGGCGTTGGCGATGCTCGAGACGCGGGCCGCGGAGTTCGATTTGATCTTCACCGACCTCGTCATGCCCGGTGCGACCGACGGCTCGGCATTGGCGAAGTTGATCGAGCGGAGATGGCCTGACGTCGCGGTGTTGCTGACGTCAGGCTTCTCGGGGGAGGACTTGGACACCGACGACAGCCGAACCGTTCTGCGCAAGCCGTATCGCAAGGCTGATTTGGCCCATGCGGTGAGGGCGGCGCTCGAGAAGCGGAACGTCTGACCAGGCACGCGAAGCGGGTCCGTGAACCGTGAGTTATTGATCCGTGAAGATATTCACCCAGGAAGGATCATGGGGCGGGCGGGGCGAGGGTGATTGTGCCGATGGCGTTGCGGGCAAGTTCGGGGTGAGTGCCGGAAATGCCGACGTAGCGCAGGCTGCGCCATGACTCGACGAAGTGCCGCGACCAGTGCGACAGGAAGTTGCCGGACTGCCCGAGCGGGATGGCGAAGCGACTATTGTCGAGATCGTTGAAATCGTAGATCCCGCGGAACGTGGCGCCGTGAATCGCGTCGAAGGGCCGTGCGCCGCGATAGGCGGGATTGGCACGGTTGAGCGTATGGGCTCCTCCGTCAGCGGGAAAGCGCACCGAGGCGAGGTCGCGCAGCAGGGGGATGCCGTCGAACAGCGGATGGCGAAAGGCGGCGTGATGCTCGCGGCCCCATTGCCAGGCCTCGGGGTTGAGGCCCTGCAGCTGCGTCAGCCGGCTGAGTGCCCTCTCGAGCGACGTGGCGACGACGTCATCGCAGGATTCGACCGCGCTGGTGCCCCGATCGTCGCACCATTGCGGTCGTTCACGCAGGATACGGAGCACGAGCGACACGTTGATCTGCGACATGTCGTTGTAGATGTCATCGCCGACTTCGTCGGCCAGCAAGCCGCGCTGAAGCTCCATCAGCCAGGCCGTGTAGATCAGCGGCTCCGGTCGCGTCGCCAGCATGAACCCGTTCCAGTTCTGCAGCATGGCGACGGTCTTGCCGGCCCGGGCGCTGCGCGGCTTGACCTTGAGCAGCTCCGGCAGGACGTCGTCGGCGTCGAGTGTGCGGTTGTCGGCCTGCAGCGCGATCATGCCGTAGACCGGATGACGTTGGACCTCGCGGAGCAGTTCCGTGGCCCGGCGTTGCCGGTATCCCTCGGCCCAGTCGCGGGTTATGAAGTGACGGTAGTCGTCCCCGACCAGGCGGCCGTTGGCATTGACGATGAGGCCGCTCGGGGGATTGAGGGCGCGGGGCAATTCGTCGAACGGCACGAAGCTTGCCCAGTCGTGCTCCGACGTCCAGCCGGGCCGTGCTATCGAACCGTCACCCTTGCGGCGAATCGGCACGCGCGCGGGAGCGATGAGCCCGATATTCCCTTCGGTGTCGCCGTAGACGATGTTCTGCATCGGCGACACGACCTTGCGGGCCGCATCGAGGAAATCGTCCCAGTTCTGCGCCAATCCGATGCGGATCAGCGCTTCCATGGTGGTGTCGCCGCTGTCGAGCGCGGTGGCCTGCAGTGCCAGCACGTGGCCCGTGGGCGCGAGATCCTCGGGCTTGCGGGCAAAGTCGTCTATGACCACGCCATGACGTGTTTCTCGCACGCGCAGCCGCACCGGATCGCCCCACAGTACGTTGATGGTCTCGTCGTAGACCGCGAAGGGGCGGGCACCGTCGGGCGTGATGTAGCGATTGGGGTCGGTAGCATCCACGCGCTCGATGAACAGGTCCTGGCTGTCGAGATTGGTGGTGGTGAAACCCCAGCCGATGCTTGCGTTGTGGCCCAACACGATCGCCGGCACTCCCGGTGCCGAGGCGCCGCGAATGTCGAAACCGGGGCCGACCAGCCGCGCCAGATACCAGGTCCCGGGGAAACTGAATCCGAGATGGGGATCGTTGGCGAGCAGCGGTTTGCCGGAGACCGAACGCGCGCCCGCCACGACCCATTCATTCGAGGCTTCCCGCTTGAGCGTAGCAATGGTGTCGGTGGCGCGAAAGAGACGTTCGAGGTCGATTCCCTTTACTGCCTCGTTGACTTGGGCGAGGGTTGCGTCGCGTGGGTCTCCCGTCGGCTCGATCAGGAAACGCACGCCGTCCTCTCCGATTTTCTTGAGCAGGCGCAGGCGCAGGAGCTCAGCGCGCCAATTGCCATCGAGGCTTAGGGCCATCAGCTTCGTCCAGACCAGTGAATCGGCTGGCTGCCAGCGCTCTGGCCGATATTGTCCGCCCGACAGAAGCTTGATGAGCGTGAGCTCCAGGCCGAACTGCCGATGTTCGCCGACTATGAACGCGTTCACTCCCGCGGCATAGGCCTCGAGGATGCCGCGCGTTCCAGCCGACAGGACGCTCACGCTGTCGAGCGCGTGTCGGTAGACGCCCAGGCCGCGCATCGTGCGATCCGTATCGAGCAGGGCGGTGCCGACCAGCGCCGGCGGCACGATCTCGGAAAGTCGCCCCTGCCCGAGGCGTCGCATGAACTCCATTTGCCAGAAGCGGTCCTGGGCATGGGCGTAACCAAGGCCGAATGCAGCGTCCTCTATCGAGCCGGCGACGATATGGGGAACGGCGTTCCGGTCGCGTAGTATCTCGACGGAGGCCTTTGGGCCGGCGACATCGAAGCGGCCAGAGTACGGTGGCAGCGCGCCGCGCGCCTCAAAGAAGACTCCGACCAGCAGCACGGCGAGGCCGAGTGCGGCGGCGGCCGCGATCTTCGCGGTGCCCAATCCGAGGCGGACGAGCGTCCGCACCGGCTAACCGATGAAGGAGAGAATGGCCGAGCGGTCCGCGTCGAGATCGGGCGCCGGCTTGCGCGTCGTCGGATCCTCGAAGGCCGACATTTTGATGGGATTGCCGGCGAGGCGGAGCGTGCCGCCGCCGCCGTCAGGTGCCTCGACCAGCATGTTGCGGGCGGCGACCTGCGGGTGGGAAAGCGCCTGCTCGATATTGTTGATCGGGCCGCTCGGCACGCCGGCCTTCGCCAGGACGCCGAGCCAGTGCGCAGTCGTGTTGGTTCTGAGGACGGACTCCATCTCGTGCTCGAGCTTCTGATGATGCTTCTGGCGCAGGGCGTTCGACTTGTAGATGGGGTCGGCAGCCATATCTGGCCGTCCAAGGGCCTCGCACGTCTTGACGAACAGGCCGTCGTTGCCGGCCGCGATGATCAGCGCGCCGTCCTGGCTGCGGAACGCCTGGAACGGCGTGATGGTCGGATGGCGGGCGCCGAGCGGGCCGGGGATTTCACCCTCGACCGTGTAACGCATCACGGCGTTCTCCAGCAACGCGATCTGGCAGTCGAACATGCCGATGTCGATCTTGGTCGCCTCGCCGGTCTTCAGCCGGTGCACCAGCGCGGCATTGACCGCGATCGCCGTGTAGAGGCCAGCGCCGATGTCGCCGATCGACATGCCCACACGCGCCGGCGGGGCTCCCTCGTGGCCGGTGATGCTCATGATGCCACCCATGCCCTGCACGACCATGTCGTAGGCGGGATCCCTGGAATTCGGTCCGGTGTGCCCGAAACCCGAGGCAGAGGCGTAGATCAGCTTGGGGTAGCGGCTATGCAGCGTTTCCCAGCCGTAGCCAAGCTTCTCCATGGTGCCGGGACGGAAATTCTCGACGACGACATCGGCCTTCGCGAGCAGCTTCTCGAAGACCTTGCGGTCGGCATCGGTCTTGAGGTCGAGCGCGATGCTTTCCTTGCCGCGGTTAACCGACGCGAAATAGGTCGAGCGACCGTGGACGTACGGCCCATAGGCGCGCGCGTCGTCGCCCCCCTTGGGCGGCTCGACTTTGATCACACGGGCGCCGAGCTCGGCCATCATCAGCGTGCAGTAGGGCCCGGCAAGGATGCGCGACAGGTCGACGACGACGATGCCCGACAGGGGGCCTTTGGCGTTTTCAGTCATGATCGGCTTGTTTAGCCAGTGGCTCGCCGCGAATCCAGCCAGACATTGGTGGCTGCGGCACCGATGACCACGGCGCCGCCGAACAAGGTGAGCGTGCCCGGCCTTTCGCCGTCGACGAGCCATACCCAGATTGGTCCGAGAACCAGTTCGAGCAGCCCGAGCAGGGCGGCGCGTCCGGCAGGGATGTGCTTGAGGCTGGCCATGTAGAGCAGCAGGCCGAGCGCGAGCTGGCCGGGCCCGAGCGCCAGTAACCAGGCGAGATCGTCGCGCGTGACGGTGCCGGGCGTCGCGAAGGGGAGGGCGACGACCGCCGAGATGGCCCCGGCGATGGCGAGCGAGGGGGTCATGCTGACGTCCCGGCGGTGGCGCACGATCACATAGTTGGCGCTGATGCAGAGCACCACGATGAAAGCCACCGACATGCCGAGTACCGCCCCGGCATCCAGCGAATCGATCACCGACAAGGCCAGGCCCGCGACCGCCACAGCCATCGCCATCAGGGTATGGCGGTGCAGCGGCTCCCCCAGGAAGAAGCGGGCGAGCAGGGCCGTGACGAACGGCGTTGCGCCGAACACGATCAGCACGTTGGCCACTGGAGCCATGCCCAGTGCCAGGATGAAGGAGACGAAGCTTCCCGCCAGCATCAGCCCGCTCATGAACAGCGACATGCCGGCGTAGCGCAGATCGTGCCAGACCTGCCGACGGCGCCATAGCAGCAGCGGCACGATCGCGAGCATGAGCAGTGTCGAACGCCAGAACGACACGTCCCAGGCCGGGAGCTGGATCTGCCGCACGATCACGCCGGCTGTACTGAACATGACGGCAGCCAGGATGGCGTAGAGTGCGCCGAGTGCCGCCGAACCTTCCCCCATGTCGCTGGTCTTCATTTTCAGGCGAACGCATACGAATTCGCGCGCGACCCGTCCATCTATTCCCTGTCGCCGGACTTGCTAGGATCGCTGGGTGAGTTTCGACATACCGCCCTTCCAGCCGCGCTTTCCCTGGTGGGGCGGCGACCTGCAGACCTTGGCCAACCGCCTGGCGGTTGGCGCTATCGATCTTGCGCCGCACACCAGCCGTGGCCAGTCTTTCCGGCTCGACGACGGCACCGGCGATACGCTGCTTGCCAGGCTCGACCGGCCGGCGCGACCGCGGGCCGGGGCGCCGCTGGTCATCCTGATCCACGGCCTGACGGGGTCGCAGGACAGCACCTACATGCTCAGCCAGTCTCGTTGCTTGCTGGAAGCCGGCTTTCGGGTGCTGAGGCTCAATCTGCGTGGCGCCGGTCCGTCCCGTGCGTTGTGCGGGGGACACTACTATGCCGGACGCAGCCAGGACTTTCGAGCGTTGCTGGCCCTCCTGCCGGATGAGTTTCGGCGCGATGGAGTGGCGGCTGTCGGTTACTCGCTGGGCGGAGCCATGCTTCTCAAGTATCTCGGCGAGGAGGGGCGGGCTGCGCCGCTGGTGGCCGCCGCCAGTGTGAGTGCGCCGATCGATCTTGCCGCGACCTGCCAATGCATGCTTCGCCCACGCAATGCGCTCTATCATCGCTACCTGCTTGCTCAGATGAAGGGCGAAGCGACGGGCGAGGGGGCGGTTCTCACGGACGACGAACGCCATGCCGTTCTCGGTGCGCGCAGCATCTGGGAGTACGACGAGGTCTTCATCGCACCGCGGCACGGCTTCGCTGGCGCCGACGACTACTACGACCGCTGCAAGCCGGTGCGCTTCATGCCAGCCATCGGTATTCCGACGCTGGTGATCGCCGCGCTGGACGATCCCTGGATTCCCGGCGATCTTTACAAGTCGTTCGGGTGGGCTGAGAACCCGTTGCTCACGCCGCTGCTGTCGCGTAACGGGGGCCATGTCGGCTTCCACGGCCGGGGCGACCGCAGGCCTTGGAGCGACATCGCGATCGTGCGATTCTTGGAGCATGTCTGAGGCAGAGCCACTGGCCACCATCGCAATCGTCGTCGGGCTGCTGGCAGCCCTTATCCTCGCTTGGCGCGCCTATCGTGGCGCCGCGCAGGATCATGAGGAGCGCAAGCGTGAGCGACAAGATCGCGACGACCGCGACTAGATCAGCCTGCAAAATGGTCCCGTTCCGGACCTAAAACCTCATGCCAAAAATGCCAAAAATGCCAAAATTCACCGCGACCACCATGACCGGCGCACACCCGCACCTCGTCGAACGCCAAGATTACCATGGGGGCGGCGTTTGCACCTAATTGGGTCGATGGATTCGAACAAGTGCCGATGGCAGTTGGATCGGATGGCCATTCGACCCCCTTTCGCAGCGAACATCTCGTCATTTGACTCTCCGCATCGTCAACAAGCCGAGCAGTACCTGCGCGGCGGGACTGAGATAGCCTTTGCGCCGGTGCAGTACCGTGATCGGGACCGTCGTACGCATGGCGGGGATGTCGAGCGCGACCAAGGTTTCCTGGCGCAGTTCGTCGCGCACGCTGCTTTCGGGAACGAGGGCGAGACCGAAGCCAGCCTGAGCGAGCCGCTTTTGCGCGGTCAGGCTGTCGATGAGGGTAACGTCGGCGCGGTCGAGGCCCGCGCGCGCGAGTTGTCGCGCCAGCACGTGACCGGAGGAATCACGGTCGCGTGGCACGAGCGGGAAGCCCACCCATCGCTCGCCCACGAGCGCGCGGGGATCGCGCAGGCGGCGGCCGGCGAGGGGATGACCGGCTGCGGCCACCACCAGCATCGCTTCGCCACCGGCGTCCAGTTCGACCAGATCCGTGCGGTCGCTCCTGAAGTAGCGTAGGCCGAGGGTGGCCTCGCCGCGTCGCACGAGGTCGGTGACTTCCGCACTCGACGCCGTGCGCAGTTCGAGGCGGACGTTCTTCCGGCGACGGGCGAAGCGCCGAAGGATGTGGACGATGTGCGTATCGGCGAGGGTTCCGACCAGAGCGAGCGAGACGACCGCGACGGCGTGGGCCCCGAGATCGCGCACGGCGTCGTGTCCGTCCTTGAGAGCCGCCATGGTCGCCTCTGCGTGAGGCAGGAAGGCGCGGCCGGCATCGGTCAGCCGCGCGCGGCCCCGGATGCGTTCGAACAGCGGCGCGCCCAGTTCTTGTTCGAGCTGGCCGACACGGCGGCTGATGGCCGGCTGCGACCTGTGCAGTTGCTGTGCCGCGCGCGAGAAGCCGCCGGTTTCGGCGATGGCGAGGAAGGTCCGGATCTCGTCGATGTCCATGATCAGGATTTTCGATGGAATACTGCCGAACTATGCATTTTACAAAGGATAACCCGTGGTCGACGGTGGGGCAGCCACCAGAGGAGATGCCATGCCCACGCAGGCCCAGAAAACGGCGACATTCCGCGCCCTGCACGACAGACCCGGTGCCTTCATCATTCCCAATCCATGGGACGCGGGCACGGCGCGCCTGCTGGCCGCGTTGGGCTTCGAGGCGTTGGCCACCACCAGCCTGGGAGCTGCCAACATGCTGGGGCGTCCCGACGCCGCAGTGTTGCGCGCCGAGGTGATCGAGAACGCCCGGGCGATCGCCGAGGCCACCGACCTGCCGGTCAGCGTCGACCTGGAGAATTGCTTCGCCCATGAGCCGGAGGAAGCGGCCGAGGCGATCCGGTTGGCGTTCGAAGCGGGCGCCGTGGGGGGCTCGATCGAGGATTTCAGCGGCGATCGTCAGGAGCCGATCTACGACCTCGAACTATCGGTTGCGCGGGTGCGGGCGGCGGTCGCCATGGCGCGCTCGCTCCCCGTGCCGTTCGTCGTCACGGCGCGCGCCGAAAACCTGATCAGGGGTCGCAACGACATGGCTGACACGATCCGCCGGCTACGCGCCTACGAAGAGGCGGGCGCCGACGTGCTCTACGCGCCGGGCTTGCGTAACGCTGCGGAAATCCGCGAGGTGGTAGCCGCCGTGAAGCGGCCGGTGAACGTCGTCACCGGCTGGCTCGATCCGGATGTCACGGCGGGCCAGATCGCCGAGGCGGGCGGCAAGCGCATCAGCGTCGGCGGGCTGTTGTCACGCTTGGCGTTGGCGACGGTCATCGAGGCCGCCCGCGCCATGAGGGAGCAGGGCTCGTTCGCCTGGATGCGCGACGTGCTGCCCTTTGCCGAGACGAGTCGCCTGCTGGCCGCCGGGGCTAGCCGATCGTGATCGGTTTTTCAGGAGGGCCGTCGCGCAGCAATTCCGCGAGCCGCGCGCCGATGTCGAACGGTTCGAAGCGTTGCCTCGACGAGGCAAGCTCGCCGAGCGACCACCAATGATGGTCGAGCGTCCAGCTCTTCTCACGCTCGTCGAGCCCGGAGGTGTCGATTTCGGTCGACTCGCTGCGGCCGAGGAAGAAGCGCTCGCGATGGAGCACACGCTTGTCGCGCCACTGCATGATGCGCTCGCGCGACCACACCCAGCGGATGTTCCGCACGGCCAGTCCGGTCTCTTCGCGCGCCTCGCGCATGGCGGCGTCGGCGTATTCCTCGCCCGGATCGACCAGCCCGCCGACCGTCACCCAGAACGGATCGTGGAACGGATCGGCCGGATCATAGACGGCCGGCTGATGGACCTTGAACATGAACAGCCGGTCCTGCGGATCGAGCAGGATCAGCCGCGCCGATGGACGCTCGATCATTTGCCTTTCAGCAACCTCGCTGCATCCATCGCGCCGTAGGTCAGGATGCCGTCGCAGCCGGCCCGCTTGAAGCCGGTCAGCGTCTCGATCAGGATCTTGTTCCAGTCGAGCCAGCCGCGGTCGGCGGCGCCCTTCAGCATCGCGTACTCGCCGCTGACCTGGTAGGCGTAGGTCGGCACGCCGAAGGCGTCCTTCACGCGCCGCACGATGTCGAGATAGGGCAGGCCGGGCTTCACCATCACCATGTCGGCGCCTTCCTCGATATCGAAGCCGACCTCGCGCAGCGCCTCGTCGGAGTTGGCGTAGTCCATCTGGTAGGTCTTCTTGTCGCCCTTCAACGCGCCAGAGCTACCGATGGCATCGCGGAACGGGTTGTAGAAGGCCGAGGCGTACTTGGCAGCGTAGCTCATGATCTGGGCGTGGATGTGGCCCTTGGCGTCGAGCGCCTTGCGGATGGCGCCGATGCGGCCGTCCATCATGTCCGACGGCGCCTGGATGTCGGCGCCGGCCTCGGTCTGCACGATCGCCTGCTTGACCAGCGCCTCGAGCGTCTCGTCGTTCTGCACGTAGCCGTCGCGCACGATGCCGTCGTGGCCGTCGCTGTTGAACGGATCGAGCGCCACGTCGGTCATGACACCTAAGTCGGGAACCGCCTTCTTCACGGCCACGGTGGCGCGGCAAACCAGATTGCCGGGATTATAGGCCTCGCGGCCGTCCGGGGTCTTGGCCTTGGGGTCGGTCTCGGGGAAGATGGCGATGGCGGGAACGCCGAGGTCGCGCGCCTCCTTGGCCGCCTCGACGAAGAGGTCGATCGACAGGCGATCGACGCCCGGCATCGATTGCACGGGTGTGCGTGCCTTCGTACCTTCCTGGACGAACACCGGCCAGATCAGATCGTCGACCGACAGCCTCGTCTCCGCGACCAGCCGGCGCGACCAGTCCTCGCGGCGATTCCGGCGCAGTCGTGTGGTGGGGAAGCGGCCCAGGGTCGAGAAGCGTTTCGCCATGGGACGCTCTTATCGCGCGAACGACGGGTAGCTGCAATGCGGCTTGTTTGACTGGCATCCTGCCCTCTCTATGATCCGCGGCGCATGGATTTCAGGCTCTCCGAGGAACAGGAAGCGTTTCGCGACACGGCGCGCCAGTTCGCGACCGAGAAGATGCTGCCCCACGCGGCCAAATGGGACGCCGACAAGATTTTTCCGGTCGAGGCCTTGCGCGAGGCGGCCGCCCTCGGTTTTGGCGGCATCTACGTGCAGGATGACGTCGGCGGCAGTGGGCTCAGCCGTGTCGACGCCGCGTTGATCATGGAGGAACTGTCGGCCGCCTGTCCCAGCACGGCGGCCTACATCTCGATCCACAACATGGCCGCCTGGATGATCGACGGCTTCGGCGACGACGACCAGCGGCGGCGGTTCCTGCCTAAGCTCTGTTCGATGGAGCACTTCGCCAGCTACTGCCTGACTGAGCCCGGCGCCGGCTCGGATGCGGCGGCGCTGGCGACTCGCGCCGAGCTCAAGGGGGACCACTACATCGTCAATGGCACCAAGGCGTTCATCTCGGGCGGCGGACGGAGCGACATCTATGTCGTGATGTTGCGGACCGGTGGATCAGGCGCGAGCGGCGTGTCGACATTGGTGGTCGAGAGGAACACGCCGGGCCTTTCCTTCGGCAAGCAGGAGCAGAAACTCGGATGGAACAGCCAGCCGACAGCGGCGGTGAATTTCGAGAACTGCAAGGTGCCGGTCGCCAACCGGCTGGGTCCGGAGGGGCACGGATTCAAGATCGCTATGATGGGGCTCGACGGCGGGCGCATCAACATCGGTGCCTGTTCGGTGGGCGGTGCGCGCGCCTGCCTCGAGACCGCGTCGCGCTACGTCGTCGAGCGCAAGCAGTTCGGCAAGCCGCTCGCCGACTTCCAGGCGACCCAGTTCAAGCTCGCCGACATGGCGACCGAACTCGACGCGGCACGACTGATGATCTGGCGCGCCGCCTCGCTGCTCGACCGGAAGTCGCCGGAGGCGACTCAGGCCGCTGCCATGGCAAAGCGCTTCGCCACCGACGTCGGCTTCCGCGTCGTCAACGACGCTCTGCAACTGCACGGCGGATACGGCTACTTGAAGGACTTCCCCATCGAACGCTATCTGCGCGACCTGCGTGTGCATCAAATCCTCGAGGGGACCAACGAGATCATGCGCGTCATCATTTCGCGGCGTCTGTTGATGGGATGAAGAATGTCGGAAGCTGAAATTCTGTTCGAAGTGAAGGGCGGGCTGGGTGTCATGACCCTCAACCGGCCCAAGGTCCTGAATTCGCTGTCGCACGGCATCATCCTCGAGATGGAGCGCGTCATGCCGCAGTGGGAGAAGGACCCGGCGATCAAGGCGGTGGTGCTGCGCGGCGCGGGAGACCGCGCCTTTTGCGCGGGCGGCGACGTCGCCGGCCTTTATCGCGAGATGCGCGCCGATCCTGCCGGCACGCTACGCCGCGACTTCTTCCGCGACGAGTACATCGTCAACCGCCGCATCTACCGCTACGCCAAGCCGTGGATCTCGCTGATCGACGGCATCGACATGGGCGGCGGCGTGGGCCTCTCGGCGCACGGCTCGCATTCGGTGGCGAGCGAGAAGTTCCTCTTCGCCATGCCTGAGACGACGATCGGCCTCTTCCCCGACGTCGGTGGCGGCTACTTTCTGACGCGTCTGCCAGGGGCGCTTGGAACGTTCCTCGCACTCACCTCCTATCGTCTGAAGGCGGCAGATGCAATCTGGGCCGGTATCGTCGATGCCCATGTGCCGAGTGCCCGGATGAACGAACTGGAAGCGGCCCTCGCCGAGGCCGACCTGTCGGGCCCGCGGGCCAACGACAAGGTGAGTGCGGTGATCGCCCGCTTCTCGACGGACGCAGGCGAGCCCACGCTGCCGGCACTCATGCCGGAGATCGATCGCTGCTTTTCCGCCGAATCGCTGGCGGAGATCGTAGCCAGGCTGAAGGCGTCGCCGGGCGAGTTCGCGCAGAAGCAGCTCGCCGCGTTGATGAAGCTGTCGCCGCTGTCGATGGCGATCACCCTGGAGCAGCTCAAGCGCTGCGCCAACCGGTCGTTCGAGGATACGATGACCATCGAATACCGCATGTCGCAGGCCTGCATGAAGCAGGGCCACGACTTCTTCGAAGGCGTGCGGGCCTTGCTGATCGACAAGGACCAGAAACCCAAGTGGAACCCGCCGACCGTCGAGGGCGTGACACGCGAGATGGTCGAGGCGCATTTCAAGCCGGTGTCGAACGATCTGGTCTTCGACTGACGGCAAGGGGAGGGAAGGATGGCGAAGATCGCGTTCATTGGTCTCGGCAACATGGGTGGCCCGATGGCGGCCAACCTGCTGAAGGGCCAGCATCAGGTCACGGGTTTCGACCTGTCGACCGAAGCGCTGAACGGCATCGTCGACAAGGGTGCCAAGGGCGCGGCGAGCGCGGCGGAGGCGGTCAAGGGCGCGGAGATCGTCGTCACCATGCTGCCGGCCGGCAAACACGTGCGCGAGGTCTACGAACAGCACGTGCTGCCCAACGTCGCCAAGGGGACGTTGCTGATCGATTGCTCGACCATCGACGTCGATAGCGCACGCCATGTCGCGGGACTGGCCCAGAGCGCGGGCCACGACATGGTCGACGCGCCCGTCTCCGGCGGCGTCGGGGGCGCCACGGCTGGCACGCTCACCTTCATGGTCGGCGGGCCGTCGGCGGCCTTCGCCAAGGCGCGGCCCATTCTCGAGAAGATGGGCAAGAACATCGTCCACGCCGGCGGCAGCGGCAATGGGCAGGTCGCCAAGATCTGCAACAATATGATGCTCGGCATCTCGATGATCGGTGTCAGCGAGGCCTTCATGATGGCCAGGCGGTTGGGCCTCGATGCTCAGAAGCTGTTCGACGTGGCGTCGACCTCGTCGGGCCAGTGCTGGGCGCTCACGACCTACTGTCCGGTCCCCGGTCCCGTGCCGACCTCGCCGGCCAACCGCGACTACCAGGCGGGCTTCACAGCGGCGATGATGCTGAAGGACCTCATGCTGGCCCAGCAGGCGGCGCAGGGGGCGGGCGCCAGCACGCCGCTCGGCGCGGAGGCGGCGCAGCTTTTCAACCTGTTCGTCAACGCCGGCAACGGCGCCAAGGATTTTTCCGGCATCATCCGGATGATCGACGGCAAGTGAGGTACGGGTGATCACGCTCTACGATCTTGTCTTCGACAAGGATGTCCGGCCGAGCCCGTTTTGCTGGCGGGCCAAGCTGGCGTTGAAACACAAGGGCCTCTCGTGGCGTGACGAGCCCTTGGGATTCACCGAGAAGGTGAAGATCGCGTTCGCCAATTCGACCACAGTGCCGGTGATCCACGACGGTACCCGGGTGGTGAAGGACAGTTGGGCGATCGCGCTCCATCTCGATCAGGCGTATCCGGACAAGCCGCTTTTTCCCGGCGACCCGGGCAAGGCTCATGCGCGCTTCGTCAATGCATGGGCCGACGGCTCGGTGAACGGCACCATTTTCCCAATGGTGGTCAGCGACATGGTCGCGGCCGTGCGCCCCCAGGATCGCGACTATGTGGTCGAATCGCGCGGCAAGCGTATCGGCACCACCGACTTCGCCACGTTCCAGAAGGATGCGCGCGAAAGGGGACTGGCGACGTTCCGTGCCGCACTCGAGCCGGCGCGTCGTGTGCTGCAGCAGCAGCCGTTCCTCGCTGGCGAGGCGCCAGCCTATGTCGACTACATTCTGTTCGGTACGCTGATGTGGCCACGGTCGATCAGTCCGGACCTCGGGCTGCTGGCGCAGGACGATCCCGTGCATGCCTGGCGCGAGCGCATGCTCGATTTGTTCGACGGCCTGGGTCGCAAGGCTCAGGTCGCCTAGAAGGGGCGAGCCGAAGGAGGCGTCGTTGACCGAGACACAGAAATTCGACCCGGCGGAACATCGCTTCGGGCCCTCCCACTGGTTCGAGGATCTGGCGGTCGGGCAGAAATTCTACATCAATTCGCGTACCCAGACCGAGGCGCTGTTCTCGGCGTTTCAGCTCGCCAGCGGCGACAACCATCCGATCCACTACGACCGTGAATATTGCAGGGCCCGTGGGCATCGCGACCTGCTGGCGCACGGACTGCAGGTCGCCGTGCAGGGTGCGGCGGGAGCGGGGATCTTCCCGCACTTCATCGGCGATTCGCTGATCGGCTTCCTCGAGCAGTCATCGCGGTTCCTGAAACCGGTCTACTGCGGCGACACGCTGTATCCGATGCTGGAGGTCTCCAACCTCAAGCCCGGCCGCTCGACGGGCGTGGCGACGCTCAGGCTGACCATCCACAATCAGGCCGGCGAACTGGTGTGCGACGGTGAACACAAGTACCTTGTGCGAAAGCGCCCGCAGGAGAAGCAGACATGATCGGTGTCATCGCGAAGTTGACGATAAAGCCCGGCACCAACGCCGATTTCGAGGCCACGATGCGGGCATTGCAGGCCAAGGTGCAGGCCGACGAGCCGGGCAACAAGCTCTATGCGCTGCACAAGACGACCGATCCCAACGTCTATGTCATGTTGGAGCGTTATGACGATCAGGCGGCGCTCGAGGCCCACCGCGCGGCGCCGCACTTCAAGGAGCTGGGGCGCAAGCTCGGCGACTACCTCGCCGGCCGTCCCGACGTACAGGTGATGCAGGAGGTCTGACGCGCCGCGTCGAAGCTCATGGACGGCATCGTTCTCCGCCACACCAAGCCCGGCACCTCGCCGGGAACCCTGGCCGGACGCGCTCCCGTCCCGGACGAGGCGCTCGACTTCACCCTGGTCGAGTACACGCAGGACGATTGTCAGGTCCTGCACGGAGTGGAGGTCGACGAGTGCCGTTTCCATCTCGGCACCCCGGCGCATACCTGGATCGACGTGGCGGGGCGCGCCAGCTCGGAGATGCTGCGCGATCTCGGCATGGCCTTCAACCTGCATCCGTTGGCCCTGGAGGACGTCTTCCACGCCTCGCAGCGCAGCAAGCTCGACCTCTACGAGGGACAGGGCTTCATCGTCCTGAACGATCCCGTCTATGAGGAGGGCGAACTGAGGTCGCGCCAGGTCAGCATTTTCTTCGGCGAGAACTACGTCATCTCGTTCCACGACCACAAGGGCGACATCTTCAAGCCGGTCCGGGACCGCGTGCAGACGACGGGCTCGCGGTTGCGCACCTTCGGCATCGACTACCTCGTCTATGCCCTGGTCGACCTGGTCGTCGATCGGAAGTTTCCGGTCATCGAGGCCTTGTCCAGCCGACTCGAGGCGCTCGAGGACGAGGTTCTCGAGGACGCCACGGGGAAGACGCTCGGGCGCATTCATCAGGCCCGGCGCGCCTTGGTCACGTTTCACCGCATCGAATGGGCGGAGCGCGAGACGGTACTCTCGATCATGCGGCCGGAGACGCCCTTCATCATGCCGGAGACGCGCACCTATCTGCGCGACTGCTTCGATCATACCGTTGCCGTGCTCGACCTGGTCGAAAGTTACCGAGAAATGACCAATGGCCTGATGGAAGTCTCCCTCATGCGCTCGTCCAATCGCCTGGCCGAGGTCATGAAGACGATGGCGATCATCACCGTCTTTTTCATGCCGTTGAGCTTCCTCGCCGGAATCTACGGCATGAACTTCGAGCGCGATGCCGGAAACATGCCGGAGCTGGGATGGAAGTACGGCTACACGTTCTTCTGGATCATGGTCGCCGTCATCGTCAGCGGGCTCTTCCTCTGGCTGAAGCGCAAGAAGTGGATCTAGTGCCTTGGACGACAACTATCGGATATTCGGCTCGGAGCTCTCGCCCTATTCGGTCAAGGTGCGCTCCTACTTCCGCTACAAAAACATCGCGCACGAATGGCTGCTGCGCGGACCGGCCAACCAAGCGGAGTTCCAGAAGCACGCCAAGCTGCCGCTGATCCCGCTCGTGGTGACGCCGCAGGGCGAGGGCCTCCAGGATTCGACTCCGATCATCGAAAAGATGGAGGAGGCGCGGCCCGAGCCGTCGATCGTGCCGGACGATCCTGTGCTCGCCTTCCTTTCGGCGCTGATCGAGGAGTATGCCGACGAGTGGGGCAACAAGTGGATGTTCCACTACCGCTGGGCCTACCAGCCCGACTGCTGGGCGACCGCCGAGCGCATTGCCGTCCAGATGGTCGGCGCACAGGGCCCGCTTGCCGTTGCGCAGGCCCGCGGCGCTGTGGCGGAGCGAATGCAGGGGCGGCTGGGCTTCGTCGGCTCGAGCGAGACGACGACGCCGGTTATCGAGGATTCCTACCGGCACACGCTGGCAATTCTGGAACCGCACCTCGCCACCCGGCCATACCTGCTGGGGGGACGGCCGTCGCTGGCCGACTTCGGCCTGTGGGGCCAGTTCTACGAGGCGGCGACCGATCCGACGCCGGGCGCCATCCTGCGGAGATCCTCGCCGAAGGTGCAGGCCTGGGTGGAGCGCATGGTGTCGCCGAAGGCCGAGGCCCCCTTCGAGAGCTGGTCGGCGCTCGAGCCGACCCTGATGCCGCTGCTGAAGGAGCAGGTCGGGCGGCTGTTCCTGCCTTGGTCCGCGGCGAACGAAAAGGCGCTCGCCGCAGGCGAGAAGAGCTTCGAGGTGACGCTGGCCGGTTCGCGCTGGGTGCAGGAACCGCAAAAGTATCACGCCCGTTCACTCAAGGAAATCCGGGCCAAGTACGCCGCCGCAAAGGACACGCCCGACCTCGGCGACGTGCTGCAGCGCGCCGACTGCCTCGCCTGGCTGCGATAGGGTTTCTCAGCGCGTCCTGAGCTTGGGGTCGATGGCGTCGCGAAGGGCGTCGCCGAACAGGCTGATGCCGAGCACCGCCAGCATGATGGCGAGGCCCGGGAAGACGGCGATCCAGGGGGCGGTCGTCGCGTATTCCTCCGCGCCGCCCTGCAGCATCAGGCCCCAGGCCGGCACCGGCTCCTGCACGCCGAGGCCGAGATAGGAAAGGGACGCCTCGGCAAGGATCGCCTGGCCGACGAAGGCCGAGAGCAGGATCAGGAACGGCGCGACCACGTTGGGTGCGATGTGCAACAGCACGATGCGGGCGTGGCTGTAGCCCAGCGCGCGGGCGGCGTCGACATAGGGTACCTCGCGGATCGCGAGCGCACTGGCGCGGACCACGCGTGCACAGCGCGGGATCAGCGGGATGGTGATGGCGAGGATGACGTTGAACACGCCGGTGCCGAACACCGCCACGACGG
The DNA here is from genome assembly GCA_025808875.1 of Enhydrobacter sp. NCBI lineage: Bacteria > Pseudomonadati > Pseudomonadota > Alphaproteobacteria > Hyphomicrobiales > Enhydrobacter > Enhydrobacter sp. The sequence continues at coordinate 2,342,581 of CP075528.1, forward strand.
CGAGCGCCAGGATGATCAGCGGGAACGCCATCAGAACGTCGAGCACGCGCTGGAAGATGAGATCGAACCAGCCGCCCAGATAGGCGCTGGTCACGCCCAGCACCAGCCCTATGACGCCGCCGACGAACGCGGCGGTGAAGCCGACGATCAGTGCCGTGCGCGCGCCGTAGATCAGGCGCGAGAAGATGTCGCGGCCGAGCTGGTCGGTGCCGAGAATGTGCGTCCAGCTCGGCGCCTCCATCATGGCGCTGAAATCGTTCTCCTCCGGGTCGTAGGGCGAGATCCAGCCGGCCATCACGCCCGCCGCGACCATCACGATCATGATGACGAGCCCCGCTGTGCCGAGCGGCTGGCGCCGGCAGAATTCGAGAGCGTGCGAGAGCGCCGAGCGCTTCTTCGCCAGCGTGTCGTCGGCCGGTGGCAGAGACCCGTTGGAAGTGATCGCTGTCATGACGCGGCGTACCTCACGAGAAGCGGATTCGCGGATCGAGCCAGGCATAAAGCAGGTCGACCACGAGGTTGGTGACGACGAAGATGGTCACGACCAGCATGACGAGCGCCTGGGTCAGGACGTTGTCCTGGTTCTGCACCGCCAGCACGAACAGCTTGCCGATCCCGTTGAGATTGAAGACCTGCTCGGTGACGACGAGACCGCCGATCAGGAAGGCGAACTCGATGCCGATCAGCGTTACGACCGGCAGCAGCGCGTTCTTGAGTGCGTGCCGGTTGACGATCAGTTGCTCCATCAGGCCCTTCGAGCGGGCGGTGCGGATGTAGTCTTCACGCATCACCTCCAGCATCGCCGATCGCGTGAGCCGCATCGTGACGGCCGAGTAGCGGTAGCCCACGGTGATGGCCGGCAGGATCACGATCGACAAATTGCGGATCGGGTCCTCCCAGAACGAAACGTACGTGATCGGCGGCATCCAGGCCTTGCCGGTGGCGAGGTAGGTGATGTCGAGCACCAGCACCAGCGACATGATGCCGAGCCAGAAGGACGGCGTGGCGATGCCGGCGATGGCGAACATGCGCACGAAATGGTCGAGCCAGGTATTCTCCTTCAGCGCCGAGATCGTGCCGAGGGGAATGGCCAGCAGGATGGCGATGACGGTCGCCATGACGGCAATCTGCAGAGACACCGGCAGGCGTTGGCCGATCTCGTGGACCACCGGATGGCCGGACCACATCGAGTTGCCGAAGTTGAAGGTCGCGTAGTTCCATATGAAGTCGAAGAACTGGATGATCAGCGGATCGTTCAGGCCGAGCGACTCGCGGCAGGCGTTGACCGATGCCGGATCGACGTGCGCGCCACCCGAACCGAGCCGGATGACGCACACGTCTCCCGGAATGAGACGCATCAGGATGAAGACCAGTGCGGCGGCCCCGAGCAATGTCGGGACCGCCAACAGCAGGCGCTTGACGATGTACTGGTACATCCGTCTCGCTCCGTTACGAGGTTGCCTCTACTTGTCCAGCCAGATGTTGGCCAAGTCCTGGTTCAGGTAGTGGCTGGCGCTGATCTTCCAGCCCTTCACGTACGAGCGATGCGGCACGATGCGGTACCAGTAGGGTGTCACGATGGCGTGCGCCATGGTGTCCAGCGTGTGCTTCTCGTACTCCCGCATCGCCGCGCGCTGGGCCTTCGGGTCCGTCGCGTCGAGCATCTTGTTGTAGAGCTCGACCGACTTGGGATCCTCATAGCCGCCGTAGCTCTCCGGATAGACCGACTGCGGCAGGTACTTGCCGGTGTCGAGAGCCGGATTGACCACGCTCTGGCAGTTGGCGTCGACGACGACGTCGAAGCTGGCGGTGCGCATGGCCTGGAACCACGGGCCGGTCGGCACGACCTTCTGTTCGACCTCGAGGCCGATCTTCTTCCACTCGCCGATCAGCCACGTGCCGACGAACTTGTAGGGCTGGTCGACGTTGCGGTTGGTCAGCTCGAACTTCAGGCCTTCGGCGCCGGCCTCCTTGAGGAGACGCCGCGCCTCGGCGCGGGACTTCTCGATGTCGGGCCAGTAGCCGGCCATCTGCTGCAGCTCTTCCTTGGTCGCCGCCAGAGGCGAACCGGGGAACACGATGCCGCCCACGGAGCGGACGATGGCGATCTTGGACAGGGCGGGAGCGCCCCTCCAGTGGTCGATGGCGAGTGCGAGCGCGCGGCGTACCCGCACGTCGTCGAACGGCTTCTTCTTCTGATTCGCCGTGATGATGTTGCCGCAGTTCCAGTCGCTGTCCTGGACGACGATCTCCTTGCCGGCCTCCTTCACCAGCTCATCGCGCGCCGATGGCGGCATGCCGCGGAACTCGATGGCGGCACGATCGCCGCGAATGGCGTCGACGCGGACCGACTGCTTGGCCGCGAAGATGCCCTCGATGGCGTCGAGATAGGGTTGCCCCTTGTGATAGTAGTCCGGGTTGCGCACGCCCTTGATCGACTGGCCGATCTGGTACGAAACGAACTTGAACGGGCCGGAGCCCATGATGTTCTTTTCGTACCACTTCGGATCCTTGTCGAGGATCTCCTTCTTGTAGATCCAGGTGAAGGGGTCGGCGAGCGCCGGCAGGAACGCGGCCGACGGCTTCTTGAGGCGGAAGACGACGGTGGTGTCGTCCGGCGCCTCGATCTTCTCGACCATGGAGTAGTAGCTGATGCGGGCGCTGGTGACGCCCTGCGGCGGGAACACGATCTTGTTCCAGCTCGCGGCGACGTCCTTGGCCGTCAGGGGGCTACCGTCGTGCCACTTGACGCCTTCCCGGATCTTGAAGGTGTAGGTCTTGCCGCCATCGGTCGGCGTCGGCATCGCCGTGCAGAGATCGCAGACGAACTCCGTCGTCGACGCCGGATTGTCCGGTGGCACCCGGATGAGCACGCTGTAGTAGGGCGCGACCGCATGCACGGTGGCGAACGTCGTTTCGCGATGGCCGTCGAAGCTCGGCGAAGCATCCGCCGAGATCATGTAGGTCAGTGTGCCGCCCTTCTTGGGCGTCTGCGCGCCGGCAGGCGCCGCCGCAATTGCCGCCGCCAGGCCGAGGCCAGCGGCCCATACTCCCGTCCGAAAGCTCATCGCTTCCTCCTTCCCGTCTATTCGTTCTGCATCGAACGCTTACGCCACTTCACTACACGCTACCCAATGGCCAGGCCGCAATTCGCGCAGCGCCGGCCGACTCTTCTTGCAGCCTTCCACGGCCGAGGGGCAGCGCGGATGGAACACGCAGCCGGACGGCGGGTTGATGGGACTGGGCACCTCGCCCTTGGTCGGGCGGAACTGCCGCGCCGCTTCCACGCGCGGGTCGGGCACCGGAACGGCGGACAGCAGCGCCTGGGTGTAGGGATGCATCGGATTGTCGAACAGCTCGTCGCAGGACGCCATTTCGACGATCCGTCCGAGATACATCACGGCGACGCGCTGGCACAGGTGCCGAACGACCGACAGGTCGTGCGCGATGAAGAGATAGGTGAGACCGAAGCGCTCGCGCAAATCTTCCAGCAGGTTGATGACCTGGGCCTGGATCGACACGTCGAGGGCCGAGACGGCTTCGTCGCAGACGATGAATTCCGGGTTTAGCGCGAGGGCGCGCGCGATGCCGACGCGCTGCCTCTGTCCGCCCGACATCTCGTGCGGGTATCGGTCGGCGAACTTGGGGTCGAGGCCGCAAATCGACAGCAGCTCGGCGATCCTGGCGGCGCGGCGGCGCGGGTCGGGCTCGACTCCGTGGACCTTGATCGGCTCGCCGATGATGTCGCCGACCTTCATGCGCGGATTGAGCGAGCTGTAGGGATCCTGAAAGATCACCTGCATGCGCCGCCGCAGCACATTCAGATCCCTGCGCTCCATGTGGGCGAGGTCCTGGCCGTCGTACAGGATCTGGCCGGCCGTCGGGCGCTCGAGACGAAGAATGCAGCGCCCCGTCGTCGTCTTGCCGCAACCGCTCTCGCCGACCAGGCCGAGCGTCTCGCCGCGGCCGATCGTGAAGTCGACGCCATCCACGGCCTTGACCTCGCCGACCTTGCGCGAAAGCACGATGCCCTCGGTGATCGGGAAGTGCATGGCGAGCTGCCGCACCTCGAGCAGCGGCGATTGGACCTCGGCGTTCATGCGGCGGCTTCCGAGACGGGAAGGAGCGCTTCCTTGCTGCGAAAGCACGCGGCGAAATGGCTGGGCTCACCCACCGATTCCAGAGGGGGCCGCGATTCGGCACAGCGCGCGACGGCAAACCGGCAGCGTGACCGGAAGGAGCAACCGCCATCGAGCCGCGTGAGATCGGGCGGCTGGCCATCCACCGGGTCGAGGCGCGCGCGCCGCGGCTGGTCGAGGCGGGGAACCGAGCGGAGCAGCGCCATCGTGTAGGGGTGGCGCGGGTTGTGATAGATCGCGTCGGCCATGCCGGCCTCGACGATGCGGCCTGCATACATGACGTTCACGCGCCTGGCGTAGCGCGCGACGACGCCGAGATTGTGCGTGATGATGATCAGCGCGACATTGAACCGGTCCGACAGCGACTTCATGAGCTCGAGGATCTGCGCCTGGATGGTCACATCCAGCGCCGTCGTCGGCTCGTCGGCGATGATGAGCTTGGGATTGCAGGCAAGGGCGATGGCGATCATGACGCGCTGGCGCATCCCGCCCGAAAGCTGATGAGGATACTGCCTCAGTCGCCGCGCCGGATCGGCGATGCCGACCAACTCGAGCAATTCGACCGCCCGCCGGTCGGCGGCGGTCCGATCCACCCCCTGGTGCTGTTCGAGCGTCTCGGTGATCTGCCGGCCGATGCTCAGGACAGGATTGAGGGACGTCATCGGCTCCTGGAACACCATGCCGATGTCGCGGCCGCGCAATTCGCGCATTTCGGCTTCGGAGACGCTCAGCAGGTCGCGCCCATCGAACAGAATCTGCCCGGCGGTGATCTTGCCGGGCGGGTCGGCGATCAGCCGCAGGATGGAAAGCGCGCTGACCGACTTGCCGGAACCGCTTTCGCCGACGACGGCGACCGTCTCTCCCTGGTCGACCGAATAGGAGATTCCATCCACGGCCGGAACCAGTCCCGCACCGGTACGGAACTCGGTATGCAACCCCTTGACCTCGAGCAGTGCCGCCATGCGCTCCCTCTGCCTCGCTCGGCTAAAGAGGAGGCATCGCCGCGCGCACACACGCTGACGACCCACACACCTGCCGAAAACCTTACAACGACGAAGCCTGTTTCCTCATATCCCGCTACCGCCAATGGATTCCGGCGGGCGCGGCCTCTTGCGGGCCGGATGGACCCTACGAAACGGGGCGGCGCGCTGCAAGCGCGGCAATGGCGGCGAGTGCAGCCAAACCACCGAACAGGGTCAACGATCCCGTGTAGTCGCCGCTCCAGTCGCGCAGGATGGCGGACAGCAGCGGCCCCGCCGCCTGGGCGAGCACCTGCATCGACAAGGCAACGCCTCGGATCGCACCGTAGCTCTCGCGGCCGAAATAGTCGGCCCAGGCCATCGGCAGGAGGGTCATGATGCCGCCGATTCCCAACCCGAAGACGCTGGCGGCCGCGAACGCCATCGGGGCGGCATCGACGGCGATCAGGCCGAAAGAGCCGATACTGAGCAGAATTGCGGCGCCGAGCATCGAGTAGCGAATCGGCCAGCGTCGCGGCAGGAAGCCGACACCGAAACTCGCGACCGCGGACATGGCCGAAAAGGCGCCGATCACGGTGGCGGCGGTGAACGAGGAGATGCCGCGTTCGAGAAGATGCGGCGCCTGGTGGAGGCTGACGCCGGCTTGCACGGGAAAGACGAGCACGGTGTAGAGCGACAACAACCAGAAGGCCGACGTGCGCATCGCCTGGCGTCGCGTGAAACGAGGTTCCGCCAGGGGAACCCGACTGCCATCCACAGGGCTGCGATCCGGCGTGAGGCCGACGTCTTCCGGCCGGCGCACCAGCAGGAGCCAGACGGGAACGAAGCCGACGACGAGGACCGTCGCGCCGACGGCGATCCATCCGTCGCGCCAGTCGCCGCCCGAAATGGCGAGTTGGGCGATGATCGGCAGCGCCACGAGCCCCGACATCTGCGCCAGCGTGTTGATCGAGGTGGCGAGCGCGCGGCGCGCGACGAACCAGTTGTTGAGCGCGCCATAGAGTCCGAGATCGAACGGACCGGCCCAGTTCATGCGCGCGAAGCAGAACAGCGCGTAGAACATCAGCAGGGACTGGGTGAACGACAGCGCCATGGTCGCAAGGCCCGTCCCGGCCACGGCGAGGCAGAGGACGAGGCGCGCGCCGCGCCGATCGAGGAAGGGGCCGAGAAAGGGCGAGAGGATCGCGGCCAGGACGCCGCCCAGCGATACCGCCCCCGAGATCTGCGTGCGCGTCCAGTCGAGCTCGGATGTCATCGGCACGACGAAGATCGACAGTACCGCCACGGCCGGCCCCTGCCGCGCGAAGCCCGCCAGGCAGAGACAGCCGAGGACGACCCAGCCGTAGAAGAAGGGCAGGCGGGGAACGAGCCAGAGGGCGAGCGGCGGCGCGCGCATGGCGCTTACCGTGGCCGGTAGTGCGGCCGGGGTTGAGCGATGAGATAGGCCGCCACGTCCCATGCCTCCTGGAGCGTGAGCAGCGGATTCGCCGGGTCGACGCCGCGGGGCATGTTGCTGCGGATGAAACCGACGGCCCGGTCGAAACGATCCATGCCGGCACCGTCATTGAAGCTGTCGGGCCCCCAGAGCGGCGGGAACCGGTAGCCTCGGGCCTCGGTCGCCGAGCCGATGCGCACGCCGAGGCCATCGGCCTGGTGGCAGGCCGCGCACACGCGGGCATGGACCTGGGCGCCGCGCGCCGCGTCCGCCGGTTCGGGCGGAGAGGCGGCGGGCGCCGACGGCTCGATGTGCGGCCGATCGGCGAGCGACTGGAGGTAGGCGAGAAAGCCCGCCATCTCCCGCGACGTCTCGGGAAGCGGCCGCCCGTTCATCGATCGGGTCATGCATTCGTTGATGCGCTCGGGCAGGGTGATGGTGCGATCGCTCCGCGCCGAGTACTTGGGGTAGGTCCCGACGACCCCGAGGAGCGGCAGGCCCGCCCGGTTGGTGCCGCCGTCGAGGTGGCAGTTCGTGCAGGCCAGGTTGTTGCCGGCGAAGCGCATCGCGGGATCGGAGACGTTGGGGCCGATGACGGCGAAAGTCTCGGAGACGAGGCGCGATCCGTAGTCGAGCTCGGTCTGCTGCTTCGATTGCGGCTCACTCGTGACGGCGACCGGCCGGTGGGTGGCGAGCACACCGAGGCCCACGGCGAGGCACAGCGCGAAAAATCCGGCGGAAAAGGTGGTGAGTTTCATTGCAGCGACGTCGCGACCAGGATGATACCCGAGAGGCCGAGCATGGCGAGCACGATCCTGCGGAACTGTTCGTCGTTGACGCGCCCATACAGCTTCAGCCCGATGCGCGTGCCGACCAGGGATATCGGCAGCGCGATCGCGGCCCACAGCAGCCAGGTGCGGTCGAGAAGGCCGCTGAGGGCCGCCGACACCAGGGCGAGGAACAGGATGGTCATGTTGAAGGGCTGGTTGACGCCGCGTTGCTCGTCGCGCGGCCAGTTGCGCAACTGGACCCAGGTGACGGGAACGGGGCCCGACAGGCTCGCCATGCCGCCCAGAACGCCGCCGACGAAGCCCGCGGCGCCATCGGCGATGCGGCCGCCCCATGTCACGGTCGGCGGATGGCGCACGAAGAAGGTCCAGGAGACATAGGCGACCAGCAGGATTCCGACGCCGAGCTTCAGCGGGTCGGGCTGCACCCGGGTGAGCAGCGTCGTGCCGAGCGGTACGCCGACCAGCCCGCAGGCGAGGAACGGCCATAGCCGCGGCCAACGCACGCCGCGCCAGATCGACGGCAGGGCCTGGACGTGCCCACCGACCGCCCCCAGCGCGACCAGGGGCGCCGCCATCGTCGGCGGCATGGCATGCAGCCAGAACCCGAGGGCCGCCAGCGCGTAGGCGGTGCCGGTCAACCCATTGACGAAACCGGCCACCGCGGCGCCCGCGACGACGATGGCGATGTCGCCGGCGGGCGGGAAGTCCACCGCTCTCAGGCCCCGGCGGAGAAGGCCTGGATGCCGGTCATCGACCTGCCGAGAATCAGGGCATGCACGTCGTGGGTGCCCTCGTAGGTGTTGACGGCCTCGAGGTTCATGACGTGGCGGATCACGTGATACTCGTCCGACACGCCGTTGCCGCCGTGCATGTCGCGCGCCTGGCGGGCGATGTCGAGTGCCTTGCCGCAGTTGTTGCGCTTGATCAGCGAGATCATCTCGGGCTGGGCGTGGCCCTGGTCCTTCAAGCGGCCGACGCGCAGGCAGGCCTGGAGACCGAGCGCAATCTCGGTCTGCATGTCGGCGAGCTTCTTCTGGATGAGCTGGTTGGCCGCAAGCGGCCGGCCGAACTGCTTGCGGTCGAGCGTGTAGTTGCGCGCCTGCTTCCAGCAGAACTCCGCGGCGCCCATGGCGCCCCAGGCGATGCCGTAGCGCGCGTTGTTGAGGCAGCCGAACGGACCGCCCAATCCCGACACGTTGGGCAGCATGTTCTCGGCCGGCACCATGACCTCGTCCATCATGATGGCGCCGGTCACCGAGGCGCGCAGGCTGAACTTGCCCTCGATCTTGGGCGTCGTGAGCCCCTTCATGCCGCGTTCGAGGATGAAGCCGCGGATCGCGCCGCCATCGAGCTTGGCCCACACCACCAGCACGTCGGCGATCGGCGAGTTGGTGATCCACATCTTCGAACCCGACACCTTGAAGCCGCCGGGCACGGTGACGGCGCGCGTCTTCATGCCGCCCGGATCGGAGCCGTGGTCGGGTTCGGTGAGGCCGAAGCAGCCGACCCATTCGCCCGTGGCGAGCTTCGGCAGGTACTTCAGGCGCTGTTCTTCCGTGCCGTAGGCGTAGATCGGATGCATGACCAGCGAGGACTGCACGCTCATCGCCGACCGATAGCCCGAATCGACCCGCTCGACCTCGCGCGCGACCAGCCCGTAGGTCACGTAGTTGGCGCCGGCGCAGCCGTACTTCTCGGGCAGGGTCGAGCCGAGCAGGCCGAGCGCGCCCATCTCGTTCATGATCTCGCGATGGAACTTCTCGTGCCGATTGGCCTCCAGCACGCGGGTCATCAGCTTGTCCTGGCAATAGTCGCGCGCGGCGTCGCGAATGGCCACTTCCTCCTCGGTGAGCTGGTCGTCGAGGAAGAACGGATCCTCCCAGTCGAAGGGCCTGGCGTCGGCGCTGATGCCCTTGGCGGCACTCTTCATGGGGGTGGCGGCAGTGGCCATGAATCTCTCCTGAATGTGTTCGCCGGGTCTTATCAGGGACGGCCACGGGCGCCAACCCGATGCTAGACTGGGGCGGAGAACGAGAGGAGGCGACATGCGCACCGCCGTCATCGGGTTCATCGCCGGCTTCGTCGGCGTGCTGGTTTTCCATCAATTCGGCTTCTACGTTTCCAACGAGCTCGGCCTCACGCGGGCCAATCTCTACAACCTGCGACCGGTGCCGCCTTTCGGGGTGCCGACGATCCTTTCGGCGGCCTTCTGGGGCGGGCTGTGGGGTATCGCCGCGGCGTTCGTCGTGGAGCGGCTGGCACCGCCCCTGAACGGGCCGCTCGGCTGGATCCTGTTCGCGGGTGTCGTCGTCACCTTGGTCAACTGGTTCGTGGTGCTGCCCATCAAGGGCGTCCCGGTGGGCGGCGGCTTCCGGATGCCGGGCGTCGTCGCCGTTCCCGTGGTCTATGCCTTCTGGGGCTTCGGGATGTGGGCGATCGCCACCGGACTTCGTCGCGTCTGGAAGTGAGATCGCGCGACGTCGTGCGACGTCCCGGCGGCTGACGTCCGGACGGGCGATCGCAAATAACGGCGATTTATTCGGCGACATGGCGCGACCATAGCCGCTGGGGTTCGGGCGAGCCTAATCGGGTCGACGGATTCGGGCGGATGCAGATGCCATCGGCATCGAAGGCGGATTCGATCCCGGCTCGACCTCGGCGGCGGCGGAAAATAACGGCGATTTATTCGGACCGCGGGCGCCGCCGGGGCCGCGGGCGGCCGCGCGGGTGCGTCTGGTCGACGGAACGCGGCGGATGCCGACGGCATCGGCATCGAAGGCCCGTTCGACCGGCCCTCGGGGAGAGTCGGCGGAGAGTCAGATTCGTCTGCGGGAGAGTCAGATGCGTCGGTTCGCTGGCAATCGGCGATGGCCGACCGCATATCGCGACGATGAAGAAGAAGGACACACGCTTTGGCAAGGGCAACACGGCCGGCCGCGGCCGTACCCCCGGCGTCAGGAACGCGGCGACCCTGGCGCGCGAGGCGATGCTGGAGGGGCTGTACGAGCAGGCGCGCGAAGTGCTGCAACAGGCGTTGGACAAGGGCAGCGAATCGGCGGCCAAGTTCGTGATCCGCATGGTGTGCGGTCAGCCGCGCGGGGCGGTGGTGAAGCTCGACCTGCCGCGCACCGACACGATGGCGGGGGTGGACGAGGCGGAGCAGGTGGTGATCGCGGCGGTTGCGTCGGGCGAGCTGTCGGCGGCCGATGCGCTGGCGTGGTCGGCGCTGTTCGACATGCGTCGGCGCTCGATCGAGAAGCGCGATCTGGAGCGTCGGGTCGAGGCGGCGACGCGGGCGCAGAAGGAGAACACGGAGTTCGCGCAGGCGCTGGTGGCGACGGCGCGCGGCGAGGACGATGCACCGGAGGCGGATGCACCGGCGGCGGGGTCGAGCCGGATGGAGAAGGACCTGGCGGCGGTGGAGGCGGCGGCGCGGCCCGACCTGCCGCGCGGCCAGCGCATGAACATCATCGCCGATGCGATCCTGAGCAAGACCGATGCGGAAGGCGTCGAGCGCGTGCGCGCGGCGGCACGCGGGGTGCTGAAGGAGCAGCAGGCGCGGCGCGAACGCGAGGCCGCGGCCGCCGCCGCCGCACGTCCCGCGCCGGACGATCCATCGCAGCCGGAGCAACAGCCGCCCGCGCAACCGCCGTCGGAGCAACCGTCGCCGCGTCCACACGCGCCGCCGAATTGGCCGTTCTCGTGCCCTCCGCCAGGCTCCTGACGGACGCCAGCCGGCGCCGCAAGCTGGCGGACGCACAGCACCTTCGATGACGGGTGAGAGCAACGTCAGACTGTGGGGCCGGATCGTGAGGAGGGTGCCACAAGCCGTGGATAGAGGCTGCGCCGGTAGAGGCCGTGAAGCCGGGCAGCGAGACGCTCTGCCCCATGAATCTGATCGAGCGCACCGATCGTCGAAGCCATGTCGTGGGCTTCGGCTGCCAACTCAAGCGCCCGGCCTAGTCTCAGCGTCCGAGCATAGCCTGCCGCCAGCTTTCGCGTGGCTCTTACGGCAAATCCGGATGGTGGCTCAAGGCGCAACAGTTCACGACCTTGCTCCATCGTCGATATGCCGTCCCGCCAATTGCCAGCCATGACCAATGCATGCCCGAGTTCACTGAGAGCGTCACCGTACGATGCGCCACCCATTTCAGAGCGCAGCTCGGCGACCCGTCGGTAGTCGGCGATGGCAGCCTCCGTTCGGTGGAGCCTTAGATGAATGCTCCCTCGCACCCCCAAACCGCTCGTGACATCGCCGCCGAGGGCGAGAGACGCCTCGACATGTTGAAATGCCAACTCGAAGAGATCGCGTCGGTGAGTCGAAAGCTTCGCGATCGAATAATACGCGCTGGCAAGCGCGCCGTGAGGGATCACTTTCGGCAGGTCGGTCGAGGCGACTGACACCGAACGAGCACGGGCTTGTGAACCCAGTGCCGCCAAACACCCCAGGACCGCGTGAGAGTGCAAGCCGTACCATGCCCCTGAACTCGACCAGGCACCCAACGCTCGATCCCAAAACGGCACGTAGGATCTGAACTCGGCCTTGCCGAACGGCGCACCCATCAGTGCGCGAATCGCCAACCAGAGGAATGTGAGTCGGCGATGATGTTGAGTCGCTGCAGTCGCGCGCTCCAGCACGAGCTGGATGGTTTTCGGTCTCGGCGGTGCGAGGTCAGGATCGCCAACTCCCTCCAAGAATTGCAGCGGCGGCGGTTCGTCTTTGACTCGGTAGTCACGATGCCTGATTCGATGCAGGGTATCGACAAGCGTCGACAGCCTCGGCAAAGGCAGCCGCCTCAGCCACTTTGGCCGGTCATACACCTGAAGGAGTCGATCGACCCGCTTCAGGATATGGTCCTCAGACACCGGATCGAGACTGAAGCCTGGGAAACACGGCTCGAGTAGTCGAAGTAGCTGTGCCAGCCTGGGCTCCGGATCGAAGCCTTGCTGAAGGAAGATGAAGGTCGGCTTTCGGAGCAGAGCCGCTTCGAACAGCTCCAGCTCGAAGAAGGAGCTAGGAACTGCGTCCCGGTCCGAAAGTTTGATCGGTGTACCGTGGCGCTTCGTCAGCACTACGACAAGGCAGTCCGCAGTCCGTACACCCTCGAGGCACAGCTCCGCCTTGTCGAAAGGCTCCAAGAGGCTGTCTCGGTCGAGTTCGCGGAAGTCCTCGGCCATCCAAATGGGGCGCACAGCACCGGTCGCCACATGATCGCCCCCGGTCATCTCCCGGATCCGGCGCCGAATCGCGAGAGGAGATCCGAGTGGATCCTCGAAGCAGGACGACAGAAATATCGATGGTCTGTTGGCCTTCATCCAATGACTGCCTGAGCCATGTCCGTCAACGTCGAGAACGTATCATGGCGTTGCTTGCGACCTCTATCCAGGGATGGGTAGAGTTCGTCAGTTGATGCTCCACGCGTGGAAGCTGTCGGCTTCTCGTTGTGTTCTGCGGCTTACGAGGCTTGGCCAGTCTACCAACACGGCCGCGTAGCGATGCGCGGTCGCTCAGTCGACCGACATCAAGTGTTCATGCCCACCTCCAGCTGCACGTCGTCGCGCGCGCGATGGGCGGCGATCAGGCGGGCGACCGCCATGGTGACGCGCTTGCCGGTCGGGATGTGCAGGAATTCGTTGGGGCCGTGGGCGTTGGCGTGCGGGCCAAGCACGCCGGTGATGACGAACTGCGTGTCGGGGAACTTCTCGCCCAGCATGCCCATGAAGGGGATCGAGCCGCCTTCGCCCATGTAGGCGGCGGGCTGGCCGAACGCCTCCTGCGAGGCCTGCGTCACGGCCCCCTCCAGCCACGGCGCGAGCGGCGGGGCGTGCCAGCCGCTCTGTCCGCCCTGCGCCTCGAACGTGACCTCCGCGCCATAAGGCGGATCGGCTTCGAGCGCGCGCTTCAGCGCCTGCTCGGCGGCGTCGGCGTCGAGCGTCGGCGGCACGCGCAGGCTGAGCCTGGCGGTGGAATAGGGCAGCAGCACGTTGCCGGCGTCGCCCGGCGCCGGATAGCCGTCCATGCCGACGATCGCGAGCTGCGGCCGCCAGGTGCGGTTCAGCACCAGGTCGGCGAGCTCGCTCGCCATCGGCTTCGTCGTGCCGGCGAAGGGGAAGCGATCGTGGACCGAGCTGCCCAGCACCTTCGCCGCGTCCCTCGCCTGGGCGATGCGCTGCGGCGGGATCTGCACGTAGAGGTCGGCCAGCCTGATCTCGCCGCTCGCCTCGTCCTCGATGCGCGAGAGGAGCGCGCGCAGGAGACGGAAGGAGGAGGGCACGATGCCCGAGGCGTCGCCCGAATGGACGCCTTCGGTCAGCACGCGCACCTGCAGCGTGCCCGAGGCGATGCCGCGCAGCGACGTGGTGAGCCACAGGCGGTCCCAGTCGCCGCAGCCCGAATCGAGGCAGACGACGAGCGAGGGGTTGCCGATGCGCGCCTTCAGGTGATCGACATAGTGCGGCAGGTCGTAGCTGCCCGATTCCTCGCAGGCCTCGATCAGAACGACGCAGCGGGCGCGTGGCACCTTCTGCTCGCGCAGGGCCAGCAGCGCGGCGAGGCAGCCGTAGATCGCGTAGCCGTCGTCGGCGCCGCCGCGGCCGTAGAGCCTGTCGCCCTTCAGCACCGGCTTCCACGGCCCGAGATCCTCGGCCCAGCCCTTCATCTCGGGCTGCTTGTCGAGATGGCCGTAGAGCAGCACGGTGTCGTCGGCGTTTCCCGCGCCCTCGCCCTCGCCGTCGCCCGGCACCTCGATGAAGATCAGCGGCGTGCGGCCGGGCAGGCGGACCACCTCGAGCGTGGCACCGGGGAAGCCCTCGAGCTGACCGCGGGCCCAGCCCTCCATGAGCCCGACGGCGTCGTCCATGTAGCCGTGCTCGGCCCATTGCGGGTCGAAGGCGGGCGACTTGTTGGGGATGCGGATGTAGTCGGTGATCGACGGCAGGATGGCGTCGTCCCAGAAGGCGCCGACGAAGCGCCTGAGTTGTTCGGTGTCCATGGGGAGGTGTTATAACGCGGGAAACGTCTTCGAGGGGATCAAGCGCATGAGCACAGACTACGTACCGCCCAAGGTCTGGACCTGGAGCAAGGAGAACGGCGGCCGCTTCGCCAGCATCAACCGGCCGATTGCCGGAGCGACCCGCGACAAGGAGCTGCCGGTCGGCAAGCACCCGTTCCAGCTCTATTCGCTGGGCACGCCGAACGGCCAGAAGGTCACCGTCATGTTCGAGGAGCTGCTGGCGCTCGGCCACGCCGGCGCCGAGTACGACGCCTGGCCGATCCGGATCGGCGAGGGCGAGCAGTTCGGCTCGGGCTTCGTCGCCATCAACCCCAACTCCAAGATCCCGGCGCTGCTCGACCGCAGCGGGCCGAAGCCGGTGCGGGTCTTCGAATCGGGGGCGATCCTGATGCATCTCGCCGAGAAGTTCGGCGCCTTCCTGCCCAGGGTCGGCGACCCGCTGCGCGCCGAGTGCCTGTCCTGGCTGTTCTGGCAGATGGGCAGCGCGCCCTATCTCGGCGGCGGCTTCGGCCACTTCTACGCCTACGCGCCGACCAAGATCGAATACGCCATCGACCGCTTCGCCATGGAGACCAAGCGCCAGCTCGACGTGCTCGACCGGCGGCTGGCCGAGAGCCGGTTCCTCGGCGGCGACGACTACACGATCGCCGACATCGCGGTGTGGCCGTGGTACGGCGGGCTCGCCAAGGGCCTGCTCTACGGCGCCGGCGAGTTCCTCGCGGTGCAGGACTACAAGCACGTCCAGCGCTGGGCCGACGAGATCGGCGCGCGGCCGGCGGTGAAGCGCGGCCGCATCGTCAACCGCCTGCAGGGCGATCCCAAGGCGCAGCTGCGCGAACGACACGACGCCAGCGACTTCGAGCTGCGCACCCAGGACAAGCTCGAGCCCAGCAAGGCCGCGAGCTGAACCCAAACCGTTCCTCCCCTTGCCGACGCAAGGGGAGGTGTCAGCGTCTTGCGCTGACGGAGGGGTGGGTCATGACCCCTCCGGCCCTGCGGGCCACCTCCCCAGCTTCGCTGGAGCGGAACGACCAGAGAAAGGCGAGGATCGCATGACGAACCTGAAGGGCGCGCACGTCGTCGTCACCGGCGGCACCGGCGCGCTGGGTGTCGCCGTGGTGAAGGCGCTGGTCGGGGCGGGCGCGCACTGCCACATCCCGGCGATCGAGACCGCCGTGCCGGCCGATCGCTTTCCCGGCGATGGCGTGTCGGTGACGACCGGCGTCGATCTGTCGAGCGAGGAGGCGGTGTCGGCGTTCTACGACAAGCTGCCGCCGCTCGCCGCGGCGGTGAACATCGCCGGCGGCTTCGCCTGGGCGCCGATCGCCGACAGCCCGGCCAGGGTCTTCCAGGCGCAGATGGCGATGAACTTCCTGTCGTGCGTGCTGAGCTGCCGTGCCGCGGTGGCGAACTTCCGCAAGGCGGGGCAGGGCGGGCGCCTCGTCAACATCGCGGCCAGGCCGGCGCTCGATCCGCGGCAGGGCGCCAACATGACGGCCTATACCGCGTCGAAGGCGGCGGTCGCGGCCTTCACCGTGGCGCTCGCCGAGGAACTGAAGCGCGAGGACATCGTGGCGATCGCGCTGGCACCCTCGACCATCGACACGCCGACCAACCGCGCCGACATGCCGAAGGCCGATCACGCCTCGTGGGTGAAGCCCGCCGCGATCGCCGAGCTGATCGTGGCCCATGTCGCCCTCGCCGACCCGATCAACTCGGGCGCGCTGATCCCGGTCTACGGCAAGGCCTGAGGCCGCAGCCGGCCCGGCGCGAAGGGCGCGAGATCGACCCGCGGCGAGGCGCCGTCGAGAATCAGGCCGGCCATCGCCTCGCCGGTCGCCGGCGCGTTGAGCATGCCCCAGACGCTGTGGCCGGTCGCGACATAGGCGCCCGGCGTGCCCGGCACCGCGCCGATCAGCGGCAGGCCGTCCTCGGTGACGGGACGGTAGCAGGCCTGGCGCGCGACGATGGGGGCGGCGGCGAGCGCGGGCGAGACGGCGCGGCAGAGCCGCTCGAGTCGTCCGTGCGCGCCCGGGTCGGGGCCGACCGCGGCGGGATCGACCGGCAGCGACGCCGTGCTCGACACGGCGCAGGCCCACACCGTGCCGTCGGCGCGCGCGAACAGCTCGGGCGTCAGCACCTCACCGCTCGCCTCGGTGTACTCGAGGAACAGCGCCTCGGCCGGCACCGCATCGCCGGTGCGGAAGATCAGGCTGTGGCCCTTGAGGCCGAACACCAGCGGCAGCGGCAGCCAGCGCGCCGCCAGGATCGACCATGGGCCGAGCGCGATCACGACGGCGTCGCCCTCGACGGTCCCGCCGTCCGCCAGCACGATTCCGCGCGCCGCACCCGAGGCGTCGCGCCGCAGCCCGGCGACCGTGCCCTGCGTCAGTTCGGCGCCGTGCCGTTGCGCGGCCTGCATCAATCCCTGCGTGAAGGCGCGCGGCTCGACGATCGCCGTCGTCTCGCGGCCGCCGATCCGGCCCTGCAGGGTTACCGCGCCGGAGAGCCAGGGCCGCGCACCGGGGCCGGAAACGTCGTCGCCCTCGATGGCGTGGCCGGCGAAGGTGTCGAGGCGGCGATGGCCCCACGGGTTGCCGAGCGTTTCGGCGAGCTCGGCGTGCAGGGCGAAGCTGCGCCGCGCCAGCCGGTCGAGCGCCGTGCCGCGGCACCAGTCGAGGGCGAGGAAGCCGCCCGATTTGCCCGACGCCGCGCCGCCCACCTCGTGGCGCTCGACCACGACCGGCGTCGCGCCGCGCCGGCCGAGAAAGTAGGCGACGGCCGCGCCGATCGCGCCGCCGCCGCAGATCACGATGCGCCGCGCCGCTGGCATGCGCGACCATAGCAGATCAGCCGACCCCGTTCGCTCGCGCTGGACCCGATCCCGCCGCCGGCGATAGAATCACCGCGTCGCGCTCTGTCGTTTCGCGCGCCAGGAGGAAGTGATGAAGGCGTTTGCTCCCTTGACCGTCGCCGCGCTGCTGCTGTGCGGCGCCTGCGACAAGCCGATGACGGGTGGCGAGAAAGGCGCGATCGCCGGCTCGGCGCTGGGCACCGGCATCGGCCTGGTCACCGGCGGCAGCTTCGGCACGGTGGTCGGTGCCGGCCTGATCGGCGGCGCGGCGGGCTTCCTCGCCGGCACCGCGCTGGACAAGAGCAGCAAGTAGGAGCCGCACCATGCGAACCGCGACTCTCGCCACCGTTTTCGCCGGCGCTCTCGCCGCCACTCTCTCCGCCGGCGCGGCCGTGGCCCAGACGCCGCCGCCGATCAGCTTCGAGCGCGCCGTCTACGTGACCTGCCGCGAGGCCCACGACATGACGGCCGAGGCCCGTCGCGGCCTCGCCATCTTCCTCGCCGAACACGCCGCGCGCCATCGCGGCGTCGTCCTGCCGGACGGCGACCACGGCGCCCATCTCGCCCTGCTGGTGCGCGGCGGCTGCACGATCTCGCCCGACGCCTACCTGTTCACGGTGATCGACCGCGCCGTCGTCGCCGAGCAGTCGCGGATGACCAGGCGCTAGCCGGAGGCGGTTTCGTCAGTCGGTCGCCACGGCGATGCGGCCGCCGCGGCGCGCGGAAAATCTCGACCGTCTCCAGTTCCTCCCCGGCGGCGCGCAGGCGCTGGTAGGTCTGGTCGAGGGTGGCACGCAGGGTGACGACGTTCATCGCTCGTTTCCTCGGTGTCGAGGAAACCTAGCAGACCGTCGCAACGGCAGCGACGACGGCTAGCGCCGCCACCAGCCGCGCTTGGGCTTCTCCGGCGGCGCGTCGGCGGAAATCGTCGGGACCACGACCGACGGCGGCGGAGGCGGCGGCGGTGGCGCCGGCTCGGACGGCGCTTCGGCCATCGCCGGCTGCGGTGCAACCGCGATCACCGGCGGCGGTGCGGGCGGCTCGGCCGCGATCGGTTCGCGCGCCTCGTCGCCATATTCCTCGTGCCGCCGCGCGACTGGGGCTTCGCCGTCGAGCGGGATGGCGGGCGCGGTCGGTTCGGGCGACCCGGTCGCCTCCGGCGACCCGGTCGCTTCGGGCGAGCCATCGTGCTCCCAGCCGCCGGTCTCGCCGTTCTCGCGGCGCCGGCGGCGTCCGCCGCGCCGGCCGCGGCGTCGGCGGCGATCGCCGTCGGCCGCATCGCCGGCGTCGGCCTCGCGCTCGCCATGCTCGGGCGGATTCTCCTCGGTGGCGTAGGCCGGCGCCTGCTCCTCGCCATCGGCGGGTGCCTCGCCGGAATCGCGCCGGCGGTCGCGGCGTCCGGGGCGATCGTCGTCCGGCGCGTGGCCGTTGGCGCCGTCGCCCTCCGTCGCGCCGCGCTCCTCGCCGTCACGCCGGGGACGCCGGCGGCGACGCCGGCGGCGGCCGCGGCCGCGTCCGTCGCCTTCCTCCTCGCCGTGCCCGTCGCGCTCGTGCCCGTCGCGCTCGTGCTCGCCGTCGGCCGAAGGCGCGTCGCCGTCGTCGCTTGCCTCGGCGGTCTCGGCGGCGGCCTCGCCTTGCGCATGGTCATAGCTCGCGCGCGCGGTTTCCTGCGCCGGTCGTTCGGAATCGCGGCGGCCGCGCACCCTCTCGATCTCGCAGTCGGCGGCGTGCAGCTCCTCGTCGGCCTCGACGATGACGGTGAAGCCGTAGCGCTTCTCGATCTCCGACAGGGCGTGGCGCTTGTGGTTGAGCAGGTAGAGCGCGACGTTGGGCGGCACCGAGACGACGATCTCGCTGGCACGGCGGCGCACGCCCTCCTCCTCGATGGCGCGCATGGCGTGCAGCGCCGCCGATTCGATCGAGCGGACGCGGCCGGTGCCGGCGCAGTGCGGGCAGATCTCGGTCGAATGCTCGAGCAGCGAGGGCCGCAGCCGCTGGCGCGACATCTCGAGCAGGCCGAAGGCCGAGATGCGGCCGATCTGGATGCGCGCGCGGTCGTGGCGCATCGCGTCCTTGACCCGGTGCTCGACCTGGCGCTGGTGGCGGTTCTCCTCCATGTCGATGAAGTCGATGACGATCAGGCCGGCGAGGTCGCGCAGGCGGACCTGGCGGGCGATCTCCTCGGCCGCCTCGACGTTGGTGCGCAGCGCCGTCTCCTCGATGTTGCGCTCCTTGGTGGCGCGGCCCGAGTTGACGTCGATGGCGACCAGCGCCTCGGTCGGATTGATGACGATGTAGCCGCCCGAGCGGAGCTGCACGACCGGCGAGTGCATGGCGTCGAACTGGCTTTCCACCTGATAGCGATGGAAGAGGGGGATCGGCTCCTTGTAGGGCCGCACCTTGTCGGCCTGGTGCGGCACCAGCTGGCGCATGAACTCCGACGCCGCGTCGAACCCCGTCTCGCCCTCGACCAGCACCTCGGCGATGTCGGTGTCGTAGACGTCGCGCAGACTGCGCTTGATGAGGTCGCCCTCCTCGTAGATCAGCGCCGGGGCGGTCGAACGCATGGTGAGCTCGCGGATCGAATCCCACAGCCGCGACAGGTATTCGTAGTCGCGCTTGATGTCGATCTTGCTGCGCTCCAGCCCGGCGGTGCGCAGGATCACGCCCATGCCCTGCGGCACCTCGAGCTCGGCCAGCATCTCCTTCATGCGCTTGCGGTCGGCCGGGTTGGAGATCTTGCGGCTGATGCCGCCGCCGCGCCCGGCATTGGGCATCAGCACGCAGTAGCGGCCGGCCAGCGAGAGGTAGGTGGTGAGGGCGGCGCCCTTGTTGCCGCGCTCCTCCTTGACGACCTGCACCAGCAGGATCTGCCGGCGCTTGATGACTTCCTGGATCTTGTACTGGCGCACCGACGGATAGCGGCGGCGCCGTTCGCGGCGCTCGCGCTCCTCGCCCGAATCGTCGCCGCCCAGGGTCTCGACGGTCTGCGGCACCTCGGGCTGCGGCGCCTCGGCGGGATCGGCCGGAACGGCGTCGGTCGATCCCTCGAGAGCGGGACCATCGAGTCGCTCGGCGGGAATCTCGGCCGCCTGTGCGGCGGGGGCGGGCTCGGCCAGCGGATCGCGCGGCGGCTCGTGCGCCGTCTCGGCGACTGGCGGTGGCTCGGGCGCGGCTTCGACGACGGGCGCGGCCTCGATGGCAGGTTCGGCGCGCGCCTCTTCCTGCGGCTCGGGCTGCGCCTCGGGGACGGCCTCGGGGACGGGAGCCTCGGGGACGGGCGCCTCGGAGGGCGGCGACATCGGCAGCGCCTCGTCGGACGCCGCGAGGTCGACGGGAGCCGAATCGGCGCCCCTATCCGCACTCGTTTCGGCGGCTTCGCGATATTCCTCGCGCACGTCTTCTATGTCGCTGCGGTCGATCCGGTGGCGCGACGGCGCCGGCTCGGAGTCGTCCTCGGCCAGGCGCTGCTGCTCGGCCAGCAGCTTCTCGCGGTCGGCGACGGGGATCTGGAAGTAGTCGGGATGGATTTCCGAGAAGGCCAGGAAGCCGTGGCGGTTGCCGCCGTACTCGACGAAGGCCGCCTGCAGTGACGGCTCGATGCGGATCACCTTGGCCAGGTAGATGTTGCCCTTGAGGGGCTTGCGGCTGGCCATCTCGTAGTCGAAATCGGTCAGCTTGGTTCCGTCGATCACCACCACGCGGGTTTCTTCCGGGTGGCTGGCGTCGATCAACATGCGGCGTGCCATGGGCTCGCTCTCCGAGACGCCGCGTTCGGGCCGGTGCGAGCGCCCAGCGGACGGGCCGCCTCCTTGGCGCGAGGGGGACGGTGCGCCATCGACCCGTCGAACGATCGGCCGGCCAAAGCCGGACACGACCAAGACGGGGAAGCATCGCGCCGCCGGGCCAAAACGCGGCCCTGCCGACCTCGAGGTTCCTGTTAGCCACCGCCTGCCTGACAATCCCGCGGCCCTCCCGTCTGGGGGTACCGGCGGGGCTGCCGTCGGAGCGCGGCCCACCCGGGGGGCGCTTCGAACGACGGCGACTGCTCGCCCGCGCAACATACGGTGTTCGCCGCTTACCGACAATCAATTAGTGTCGATCTGAAGAAATTGCGATAATTCATTGATAATGTTAGAAAAGGACCATGCGGCGTCGTGACCTCCTCGCGCTTGCCCTGATCCTCGGGGCCACGCCGGCCTGGGCAGCACCCAAGGTCCGGCCCAAGTCGTTCGGCAAGCCGGCTCCCAAACCGGCACCCAAGCCGCGACCACGGCTGATCGCCATCGATCCCGGCCATGGCGGCCGCGATCCCGGCGCCATCGGCGGACGCGGCACCCGGGAAAAGACCGTGGCGCTGCAGGTCGCCCGGCTGCTGCAGGCCGAGTTGCAGGCCAAAGGCCGCTACCGTGTGCTGCTGACACGCAGCACCGACATCTATCTGCCGCTGCGCGCGCGCGTGGCGCGGGCCCAGAACGCGCGCGCCGACCTCTTCCTGTCGCTGCATGCCGACGCCCATCCCAATCCCGAGGTGCGCGGCGCCTCGATCTATACGCTGTCCAACTCCGCCTCCGACCGCGAGGCCGAGGCGCTCGCCGCCAAGGAGAACCGCGACGAGGGCCGGGCGATGATGTCGGACACGGTGACGCGCACCCTGGTGGCGATGGAGCAGCGCGGCACGGTGAACGATTCGCGGCGCATGGCGCGCACCATCGTCACCACCTTCGGCCGCTCGGGCGTGCGGCTGCTGGCGCGCGCGCCGCATCGCGAGGCGGGCTTCGCCGTACTCACCGCGTCCGACGTGCCGGCCTGCCTGGTCGAGCTCGGCTACCTTTCCAACCGCCACGACGAGAAGCTGCTCACCGTGCGCCAGCATCAGCTCGCGCTGGCACGCGCGCTGCGCGCCGCCGTCGATGCGCATTTCGCGCCGGTCGACACGAGGCGGACAGCGTAACCGACGTCGACTTCCTCAGGCCGCCGCCTTGTCGGAAATAGTCACTGGCGTGCCGGGTGCGGGCCCGGCGTTGACGATGCGCGATCGTAGATGCCCTCGCGCGGGAGCCATTGCCACAAGACCGCCCCGATCGACGGCGACGATCGGCGCCGTCGATCGGGAAAGATAGGGAGGCACCATGGCCGTCACACGGAAGGAAGAGAATCGCGCCCTGAGCTCGGATGAGCGGGACCTCGTCGGCAAGTCGCATCATCCGGCGGTCCAGGGACTTTCGGACGCCGAGCTCTCCGAAGTCGTGAAGCTGGTGCGTGAACGGCGCGACCGGGCGAGGACCATGGCCGATCGGCGCCGGCGCGAGATGCGCGGCAAGTCAGAGCCGCGCGGCGCCACGCCGGCGCAGGCCGACGACGGCTCGAAGCTCAAGCTGGCGGTGCTGGCGTCGGCGATGCGGCGGCTCAACGGCGAAGCCGAGAGGCGCCGGCGGATGGGCGCACGCCTCGCGCTGGTGGCGAGCGCGCACAAGGCGTTGGCGATGAAGCAGGCGGAGTCGAGAGGGAACGCCGCGGCATCCCTGAACACCAGGCACGCCCATGGCGGCCTGCGGCGAAAGGAGAACCCGCGCGCGCCGGCGCTGGTGCGTCCGATGGAGCGCGGCCGGCTGCGCAAGGCCGCCGCCGTCGCCCAGGCGAAACGCGACGCGCGGTGACGGTCGCGGCTCTCCGTTGGCAAAAGACCTGCGCGTCGGGGCGCGTTTGACGCATCCGCCCTCCCGGGTGGCAACGGGGCTGCGTCCGGCATTCGTGAATCCGGGGACGGGACCGAAGGCGAGGATCTGGAATGGGCCATGGCACACGGAATCCGCAACCGGATCGCTCGGCGACGTCCGCAGGCGACGACAGGGCGTTCCCGCGAAGGGCGCTGATGCCCTTGGCGGTGGCGGCGCTGGCCGCGCCGGCCATCGCGGCGCGGGCCCAGCAAGGTGAAGCTCCCGCGGCGGTGAAGCGCACGGTCGAGCGGTTCGCGAGATTGCCCTCCGCCAGTTGCCTCGTCGTCAGCGAGCGGGCGGGCGGAGGGTGGCGGACCGAGCACGACGCCCGGTCTCGCCGATTCGTCGGCAGCGCGGTGAAGACCTTCATCCTCGCCCAGTTCCTGCGCGATGTGGAAGCGGGGCGTCTGAGCGAGGATCGACCGGTCGCGATCGACGATGGCGTGCGCTCGCTGAGCAGTCCGGTGTTTCTCGGGTTGGCCGGGACGACGCCGGCTCGAAGTGTCCTGGAAGCGATGATCGCCCATAGCGACAACACCGCCACCGATGCGGCGATGGCGCTCGTCGGCGTCGATCGGATTCGCGGGCTGATCAAGGAAGCCGGGCTTGCGGAAACACAGATAGTCGACTCGACTCGCCGACTCTTTTCGTACCTGGCGGGCGCCGCGGACGGCGTCGACGTCGGTTGGGACGGCATGCAGAAGATCGCGGCCGGCGACCAGTTCGGCCCGCCCCGCGCCGCCGTGAACGACAGGCAAACGATGATGAGCACGGCCGAAGAGCTGGTTCGATGGTACCGCCTGGCCTTGCGCGGCGAGTTCTTCGGGAAACCGGAGACCCTGCGCGAGTTCAAGCGCATCCAGGCGACGGCCACTGCCTTGTCCCAGGTCGTTCCCGGCGATGTCGTTTCCTACGGCAAAGGCGGCAGCATCGATTGGAACGGCTTCCATGCCGTCAGCCTTCCCGGGCAGATGATCGTCGACGGCGCGCCGACGACGTTCTGCTTCACCATCAATTGGACGGGCGAGGACGGCACGGTCGCTCCGACATTCGCCGAGTACAGGGAAGCGGTTGCCGCGATCCTGGCCGAGGTGGCCCGGTAGCGGGAACCCACCCGCCGGCGCGTGCGTTGTCTTTCTTCGATGGAGGTGACGATGCTCGGTACGCGAAAGACCATTCCCCTGTGGCGCAAGCGGCGGCTCAACTTCCTGACGCTCGAGCGCGCGCTGAAGTCGGCGGCGACCGATGGCCCTACCGACGCCGAGCGTGCGGCCATCGTCCGCAAGGCCGACAGCCGTCGAAGCGGCGCGGCCAGGCGCCGGGTCGGGCACTCCGCCTAGAGTTTGCGCGTGACGGTTCGCGAGCCGCCGCCCCAGATCGGCAGGAAGGCCATCTTGTAGCCGGCGCCGCCGGTCACGACGGGATGGATGGCGTCGGGGGCACTGGCGACGTCGTCGCCCTTGTCGAACAGGTATCGCTGGACGCGCGCGATGTCCCACGCATCGTGCCGTGCGATCTTCTCGGCCAGTTCGAGCGGCAGCAGCAGGACCTGCTCACCGCGCTGGTTCTTCCGGCCCTGTCCCGACATGACGATCTCGGCGCGCATGCCGGCGGCGACCGGGTCGAGGATCGCCTCGGGCGTCGCACCCTCGCCGTCGCCGGGAAGCACTTCCGCCGTGCCCGAGATTCCCATCACCGTGATGGCGCTCACGTCGCGGCCGAGGCCGCGGCGTTCGGCCAGCGAGGGGAAGGGGCCGTCGTCGCGCTCGGCGAAGCAGAAGGTGTACTTGCCGGGCTGGCCCATGGTCGCCATGTCGCCGACGTCCGACCGCGCCCCGCCGATGTTGCGGATGACGAGCTGCAGCGCGCGGCCGATACCGGCGTTGGCGCGATTGCCGGGGCCGATGCAGTTGGTGGCGGCGTTCATGCCGAGCCGCCGCACGATCGGGCCATGCACGCAGAGCGCGACGCAGGCCGACCCGGTGGTCGTGGCGATGCCGAGGATGTTGAAGTCGGGCTCGAGGATCGCTTCGGCGGCCGCCATCACCACCGGCAGCTCGGCCGGCCGGGCGCCGGCGATGACACACTGATAGGCGACGGCGTCGGCCGTCAGCTCGCCGAACATCGGCGGCAGGGCGCCTCTCGCCGCGGCGCGATCGGCGACGCCCGCGACCATCGCGTCGAGCCGGCCCCGGGTCGGCGGGACCAGCGGCAGGCCGTCGCTCAGCTCGGCGTCGGTCAGGATTTGCTGGGCAGTCTCCCAGCCGGCCGTCTCCTCGACGATCGGCCAGCCGCACCACTCCATCATGTGGCGATGCGGACGCAGGCGACCGTGGTGCCGCCGAACGAGGGAATGAAGGCCGAATGCTTGCCGGGCCCGCCCGCTACGGTGATGTGGATGTCCTGCGGGCTGCGGCCGATCGTCAGCCAGTCGCCCTCGGGCGGATGGCCCGTGCTGGCGTAGGTCTCGAGATTTTCCTTCGAGACGCGCGAGACATGCACCCGCGAACGCTTCCACAGTTCCTCGCGGATGCTGTCGATGGTGTAGCCGTCGCGCTTCAAGGTGGCGGCATGCTCAGGCCCGATGATGACGAAGCTCGGGCCCTTGCCGTAGATCGTGTTGGCGCCCGGCGTGGCCATGCCCCCGGCGAAGGTCGTCAGCAGGCCGTCGCCGGTCGTGCTGCCATGGTCGTTCAGATTGTGCGGGCCCTCTCCCGACATCACCGTCACCACCGAATCGCCCGGCGCGAAGCCGCGCTGGACGTGGTACGGCGTCCAGGGATTCTCCTCCTCGTTCTCGCCGAAGCAGAAGGTGTACTTGGCCGGGTTGCCCTGGGTGGAGCGATCCATCTCGCCCGGCTTGGCACCGGCGACATTGATCAGCATCAGGCCGACCGCGCGGCCGATCGTGGCGTTGGCGCGCCAGCCCTGGCCGAAGCAGTTGGAGCCGCAATTGATGTCGAGGGTCCGCCGCAGCGGACCGCTCACCATGATCATCGGCGCGCAGGAGTGCGTCGTGGCGAGCGTGCCGTGCAGGTTGTACTCGGGGTCGAGCAGGCCGCGCAGCGCCGCCGTGACGACCGGGAAGTATTCCGGCTTGCATCCCGCCATGACGGCGTTGGCCGCCAGGGCCTGCACGGTCGGCACGATCTGGCGGGGCGGCACGGGCGGGTAGGGGCGATTGTCGCCGCGCACCACCTCGACGAACCTCGCCACCTTCTCCTCGGTCGGCACGTAGAGCGGCATGCCGTCGCTCCAGCCCTGCTGGATCGCGAAGTCGTTGAAGGTCTCGGCATCCATCTCCGGCAGATCGATGACTTCCTGGTCGGCGATGTCCTTCATTTTGCGATGGCCTCGGTCAATCCCCTGGTCGCCGTCTCGATGCGCTCACGCAACTCGTCCGCGTTGAGGCCGCCGATCGGGTGCTTCACCACGATGAGCTTGGGTTCGACCTTGCGCGCCTTCGCCTGGGCGAGGACGAGCGGCTTGAAGGTTTCGGTGGCGATCACGTAGGCCGTGATGCCCTGCTTCTCGAGTTCGATGCTGTCGTGGAAACTCCACGATGAACAGCTCCCTCAATCGGCTATCGCCAGAAGCGCCCCTCGGTAGTTGGCGGCGATCTTCTCGATCAGGTCCTTCGGTGCCGGCTGGCTGGCGCTGTTCTTGGCCTCGAACGTGATGTTGTCGGTGGGCCGCGTGCCGGCGAGCTTGGCCCTGATGCCCTCGAGCAGCTCGCGCGCGTTGGGCTTGGAATTCGACACCAGCGCGATGGCGTCCGTCGCCCAGTTCACCGGCTTGAGCGCCACGGACGGTCCGCCTGCGGCGGCGAGGCCGAACGTCGGGTTGATGATGCGCATGGAACCTCCTCAGTCTCTCTTCAACGCCGCGACGATCGCCTCGGCGGCACGCCGGCCGTCGGCCAGGGCCTCGACCAGCATCGACCGCGACCCGGCTCTCACGTCGCCCGCGGCAAACGCGGTGGGTGAGGAGGCGCGGCCCGTTTCATCGACAACGATATGCCCTGAGGCGTCGCGCGCAAGCGAATCCGGCAGGAATTCCGCAGCGGGGCTCTGGCCGACATAGACGAACACCGCGCGCGCCGGAATGGACTTTCGCGCGCCGCCCGATTCGACGACCACGGACTGAAGCCCGTCGTCCCCCTCCAGCGCGACGATCCGGTCGCTGGCGGGGTCGAGCACCGTCACCCGTCCGGCGACCGCCTCGAGCTCGCGGGCTTCCTGGGCGGCCCAGCCCTCCCGGCCGGCGACGATCACCGGCTGACCGGCATAGAGCGGGCCATCGCAGGCCGCGCAATGCGACAGGCCGCGACCCTCGAAGGACTCTTCCTCGGGGAGGCCGAGGCGACCCTTGTTGAGACCGGTGGCCACGACGATCGCCTTCGCGACGTGGTGCTCGCCGTCGGTCGTCTCGATCGTCCACGGGCCGTTCCCCGAAATACCCGACACTTCGCCGAAGCCGATTTCGGCGCCTGCCGACATGGCTTCGTCGGTGAGGCGTGCGGCGACGTCGGCACCGGTGCCGGCCTCGGCGGTGTCGTGCAGTTCGCCCAGATTGATCAGGGCACCGCCCGGCGCGAGCTTGTCGAGGGCAAGGCACCTGAGGCCGGCGCGCGCGAGCGCGGTCGCGGCGGAAAGTCCGGCCGGCCCGGCGCCGATCACGATCACGTCGTGGGTCGTCTCGGACATACGAGGTTTCCTTTCCTGGCTCGGCGCGTGCGAGTTGTCCCGTGGCGGGCGGTGGACGGCTTGCCCGTCCTGTGCGAACCGTCGTAGGTCGCTCGGCAGGGGGAAGGCAAGCGCATGGCGTACTTCACGCAGCAATTGATCAACGCCATCACGCTCGGCGCCATCTACGGCCTGATCGCCATCGGCTACACGATGGTGTACGGCATCATCGGCATGATCAATTTCGCCCATGGCGAAATCTTCATGATCGGCGCCTTCATCTCCCTGATCGGCTTCATGATTTGCGGCCTGCTCGGGATTTCCTCGGTACCCGTGGCCATCCTGCTGGTGCTGCTGATGGCGATGGCCTTCACGGCGGTCTACGGCTGGGGAGTCGAACGGGCGGCCTACCGGCCCCTGCGGGGCTCGTTCCGGCTGGCGCCGCTGATTTCCGCGATCGGCGTCTCCATCGTGCTGCAGAACTACGTGCAACTGACCCAGGGGGCGCGACCCAAGCCGGGCGGACAGATCGTTTCCGGCGGCTTCAGCCTGTTCAGCGCCGACGGCTTCGACGTGCGCGTGAGCTGGCTGCAGATCGTCATCGTCGTCGTGACGGTTGCGCTGATGGCGGGGTTCACGTGGATCATCGCCAGGACGCGGCTCGGCCGCCAGCAACGTGCCTGCGAGCAGGACATGAAGATGGCGGCGCTGCTGGGCGTGAACGTCGACCGCACCATATCGCTCACCTTCGTCATGGGCGCGGCCCTCGCCGCCGTCGCCGGCATGCTGTTCCTCATGTATTACGGCGTCATCGACTTCTTCATCGGCTTCCTTGCCGGCATCAAGGCCTTCACGGCGGCGGTGCTGGGCGGCATCGGCTCGCTTCCCGGCGCCATGCTCGGCGGCCTGCTGATCGGCCTGATCGAGGTCTTCTGGGCGGCCTACTTCTCGAGCGAGTACAAGGATGTCGCGGCTTTCTCCATCCTGGTCCTGGTGCTGATCTTCCGTCCCACCGGCCTGCTCGGCAAACCGGAGATCGAGAAGGTCTGACGGCATGGGCGCACGTCTGCCGGCCATGCTGAAGGACGCCGGCCTCACGGCCTTCGTCGCGGCGGCCCTCGGCATCTTCATCGTCGGCTTCCGCACGGTCGACGTGGGCGCCCGCACGGGGCTGGGCTTCGACTACCAGTTCGTCGACCTCGCCGTCGCGGTGTTCACCATCTTCGTCGGCCGCATCGGCCTGTCGCTCGCCTCGACCGGCCTGCGATGGCCCGCCTTGCTGCTCGGCGTCGTGCTGATCGCAGCAGCCGCCGGCCCGCTGACCTTGCCGTCGACGTTCCTGCACTGGTTCGTCGCGCTGGGCGGCGTGCTGATCGTGCTGCGGGCGATCTGGCCGTGGGCCAACGAGACCGTGGCGAACGTGGGCCGCACACAACGCGGCCGGACTGCCACGCGCGTCGGCGCCAAATGGGCCGGCTGGCTGATGCTCGGGGCGGCCGTGGCGTTGCCGGCCTTTCCGTTCGCCGACCAGAAGACCATGGATCTCAGCGTGCTGATCCTCACCTATGTCATGCTGGGCTGGGGATTGAACATCGTGGTCGGCCTCGCCGGGCTGCTCGACCTCGGCTACGTCGCGTTCTACGCGGTCGGCGCCTATTCCTACGCCCTGCTCAGCACGCAGCACGGGATGGGTTTCTGGACCGTGCTGCCGATCGCCGGGATGATCGCGGCGGCCTTCGGCATCATCCTCGGGTTCCCCGTGCTGAGGTTGCGCGGAGATTATCTCGCCATCGTGACGCTCGGCTTCGGCGAGATCATCCGGCTCGTCATCCTCAACTGGGTCGACCTGACGAGCGGCCCGGCCGGCATCGGCTCGATCCCCGGACCGACCTTCTTCGGCGCGGTGTTCGCCGAGAACGCCCCGGCAGGCGAGCAGACCTTCTCGGAAATGATGGGCATTCCGTTCGATGCCAAGCATCGCCTGATCTTTCTCTACTACATCATCCTCGCTCTCGCCCTGGTGACCAACCTGTTCGCCCGGCGGCTTCGCCGTCTTCCGGTCGGTCGTGCCTGGGAGGCGTTGCGTGAGGACGAGACGGCCTGCCGGACTCTCGGCATCAACCCGACCAACACCAAGCTCACGGCATTCGCCATCGGCGCGATGTTCGCCGGTTTCGCCGGCTCCTTCTTCGCCGCCAAGCAGCGCTTCATCAGTCCGGAGAGCTTCGTCTTCATCGAATCGGCGATCATCCTGGCGATCGTCGTGCTCGGCGGCCTGGGCAGCCAGATCGGCGTCGTGCTGGCGTCGATCCTGCTGATCGGCCTGCCCGAATGGTTCCGCGATCTCGGCCAGTACCGCATGCTCGCCTTCGGCGGCGCCATGGTGCTGATCATGGTCTTCCGCCCCCGCGGGCTGATCGCGCACCGCGAGCCGACCGTGCGCCTGCACGGCGCCGGGCAACGGGACGGCCCATGACCCGGCCGCTCATCGAGGTCGAACACCTGACGATGCGCTTCGGCGGCCTCGTCGCGGTCGACGACGTGTCCTTCACCGGCCAGCCGCGCCAGATCACCGCCATCATCGGACCGAACGGCGCCGGCAAGACCACCGTCTTCAACTGCATCACCGGCTTCTACAAGCCGACGGTCGGCCGCCTCACGCTGCGCGGCGACCGGGAGTATCTTCTCGAGCGCATGCTCGGCCACGAGATCGGCCAGCGCGCGCGCGTCGCCCGCACGTTCCAGAATATCCGGCTCTTTCCCGGCATGACGGTGTTGGAGAACCTGCTGGTCGCCCAGCACAACAAGCTGATGCGGGCGTCGGGCATGAGCATCTACGGCCTGCTGGGCCTCAGGCGATTCGAAGAGGCCGAGCGCGCGGCGGTCGACATGGCGCGCGGTTGGCTGGACCGGATTGACCTGCTGGCCGACGCCGACCGGGCGGCCGGCGAGCTGCCCTATGGCGCGCAGCGGCGGCTCGAGATCGCCCGCGCCATGTGCACCGAGCCCCGCCTGCTCTGCCTCGACGAGCCGGCGGCGGGCCTCAATCCGCGCGAGTCGCACGAGCTCAACGCCCTGCTGGTGTCGATACGCGACCGCGACGGCGTGGGCGTGCTGCTGATCGAGCACGACATGAGCGTCGTCATGAAGATCTCGGACCACGTCGTGGTCCTCGACTACGGCCGCAAGATCGCCGAGGGCGCGCCGGCCGACGTGCAGCGCGATCCCGCCGTCATCAGTGCCTACCTCGGAACCGCGGAGACCGGTCCCGATGCTTGAGGTCAGGGGCGTCACCACGTTCTATGGCGCCATCCAGGCGCTGCATGGCGTCGACCTCGACGTCGCCCGCGGCGAGATCGTCACCCTGATCGGCGCGAACGGAGCGGGAAAATCGACGCTCCTGATGACGATCTGCGGCAATCCGCGGGCGCGCGGCGGCACGATCAGGCTGGACGGCGAGGACATCGCCGCCCTGCCGACGCACGAGATCGTCCGCCGGGGCGTCGCCCAGGTGCCGGAGGGACGGCGCATCTTCCCGCGCATGAGCGTCTTCGAGAACCTGCAGATGGGCGCCACGCTGGGCGACCCGTCGACCTTCGACGCCGACCTCGATCGCGTCTTCGCCATGTTCCCGCGGCTGGCCGAGCGCCGCGAGCAGCGCGGCGGCACGTTGTCGGGCGGCGAGCAGCAGATGCTGGCGATCGGACGGGCCCTGATGAGCCGGCCGCGCCTGCTGCTGCTCGACGAACCGTCGCTCGGACTGGCGCCCTTGATCGTGCGGCAGATATTCGAGGCGATCGGCCGGATCGCGCGCGAGGAGGGGGTGACGATCTTCCTGGTCGAGCAGAACGCCTTTCACGCGCTGCGCCTGGCCGATCGGGGCTACGTCCTCGTCAACGGGCGGGTGCGGATGAGCGGGCCGAGCAAGGAGCTTCTCGCCAACGCCGAAGTGCGCGCGGCCTATCTCGAAGGCGGCCACGCATGAGCGACTTCGACATGTTCATGTTCGACTGGTTCGGCGACACATTGTTCAATGTCGTTCTGTTCAATCTCGTCCTGATCGGCCCCGCCTCGTTCGCCACCGGACACGCCATCGCCATCACCTGGCGTCATTGGGCCAAGCTCGTTTTCTACACCGCCCTTCTGGCGGGAGGCGGCGTGCGCTTTCTCGACTATGCGCTGGCCGGCGGCGAACTCTGGTCGGTCGGCGGCTTCCTGCTGGCATGGGCCGTTCAGTTCGCCATCGCGGCGCTGGGCTATCGGCTCGCCAAGGCGCGGCAGATGGTTCGGCAGTATCCCTGGCTCTACCGGCGCAAAGGCTTGCTGGGCTGGGAGGAGCGGCACTAAGGTTGCAACCGATCTCTACGCTGGTGGAGAGACAACGAGGGAGACTCGAATGGGTAGGATTTTCGGTGCGCTTGCCGTGGCGGCGGTCGCCGTGGCGGCCACGCCGGCGTTGGCGCAGATCAAGATCGGATCGGCGGGACCGATGACCGGCCAGTATGCGGCGTTCGGCGAGCAGCTCCGGCGCGGCGCCACCATGGCTGTCGAGGAGATCAACGCCGCGGGCGGCGTCAACGGCCAGAAGCTCGAACTGGTGATCGGCGACGACGCGTGCGATCCCAAGCAGGCCACCGCGGTGGCGAACAAGATGGTGTCCGACAAGGTGGCGTTCGTCGCCGGGCACTTCTGCTCCGGCTCGTCGATCCCGGCCTCCGACATCTACAAGGAAGCGAAGATCCTGCAGATCTCGCCGGCCTCGACCAACCCGAGGCTCACCGACGACGCCTTCAAGAAGGGCAATACCACGGTGTTCCGCACCTGCGGCCGCGACGACGTGCAGGGCGTCACCGTCGGCGGCTACATCAACAAGTATCACAAGGGCAAGCGCGTCGCGATCCTTCACGACAAGACGCCCTACGGCAAGGGCGTCGCCGACGAGACCAAGAAGGCGTTGAACAAGGGCGGCACGCGTGAGGCCATGTACGAGGCCTACAACGACACCGACAAGGACTTCACTGCGCTCATCAACAAGATGAAGCAGGCCAAGATCGACATCATCGTGCTGGGCGGCTACCACACCGCCGGTGCCCTCATCATCAAGCAGTCGCGCGAGCAGGGCCTGATGGCCCAGATGATCGGCTTCGATTCGCTCGAGACGGCCGAGTTCGCCCAGCTCGGCGGCGCGGCGACCAACGGCGTGCTGATGTCGTTCCCGCCCAAGGCGGAGGACGATCCGAAGAACGCCGCCCTGGTCAAGAAATTCCGCGACGCCAAGTACAACCCCGAGGGCTACACGCTGTTCAGCTACGCCGCGGTCAAGGTCTGGGCCGACGCCGCGAACAAGGCGAAGTCGCTCGACTCGGCCGCGGTCGCCAAGGCGCTGCGGACCGGCAAGTACGATTCCGCCGTCGGCGTGCTCGAGTTCGACGAGAAGGGTGACATCAAGAACGCGGTCTACGACATCTACGTCTGGAAGGACGGCAAGTCCTACGTCTCGACGAAGTAGTCGTCGTTCAGGTCCGACGGGAAGGGCCCGGCGCAAGCCGGGCCTTTTTCATCGTGGAATCAACCTCTTGTAGCGTCCCTCCATCATGTAGGGCAGCCGTGACACTGTGGCCCCCGATATGGTATCGGGGGGCTCAACAGCTAGAGGGGATCGATCGGCGACATGGCAGGCGCCACCATCGCAGTCGCGTCGGATCATGCCGGGTTCGACCTGAAGGAAGTGCTCAAGCGGGACCTGCAGGCGGCGGGGCACGCCGTGCTCGATCTCGGCACGGATTCCGCGGCGTCGGTCGACTATCCGGACTTCGGTGCCGCGATGGCCGACGCCATCGCCTCGGGCCGGGCGCGGCGCGGCGTGCTGGTGTGCGGGACCGGGATCGGCATCTCGATCGCCGCCAACCGACATCCCAAGGTGCGTGCCGCGGTGGCCCATGACGTGACGTCGGCCCGCCTGTCGCGCGAGCACAACGACGCCAATGTCGTTGCCTTCGGTTCGCGCCTCATCGGCCCGGAGACGGCCCGCGAGGCGCTGAAGGTCTTTCTCGCCACCGAATTCGAGGGCGGCCGGCACGTCGGCCGCGTCGCCAAACTGTCGAAGGAGCCCACCCGATGAGCAATGCCGCCGCACGAGTGCCGGACGCCACGAGTTCGCTGTTCGACAGGGGACTGGCGCAGAGCGATCCGGCCGTCGATGCGGTGCTGAAGGGCGAACTGCATCGGCAGCGCGAGCAGATCGAGCTCATCGCCTCGGAGAACATCGTCTCGCGCGCCGTGCTCGAGGCGGCGGGCTCGGTGCTGACCAACAAGTACGCCGAGGGCTATCCGCGCCGCCGCTACTACGGCGGCTGCGAGGAAGTCGACAAGGCCGAGGACCTGGCGATCGAGCGGGCCTGCAAGCTGTTCGATTGCAGCTTCGCCAACGTGCAGCCCCATTCGGGCGCGCAGGCCAACCAGGCGGTGTTCATGGCGCTGCTGCAGCCCGGCGACAAGTTCCTCGGCATGGCGCTCGACCAGGGCGGCCACCTGACGCACGGCTCGCCCGCCAACCAGTCGGGCAAGTGGTTCAAGGTCGTGTCGTACGGCGTGAAGCCCGACACGCACCTGATCGACTACGAGCAGATGGAGGAGGTGGCGCGTCGGGAGAAGCCGAGGCTGATCATCGCCGGCGCGTCGGCCTATTCGCGCCACATCGACTGGGCGCGCTTCCGCAAGGTCGCCGACGAGATCGGCGCCTGGTTCATGGTCGACATGGCGCACTATGCCGGCCTGGTCGCGGCCGGCGTCTACCCGAGTCCGCTGCCGCACGCCCATGTCGTCACCACCACGACTCACAAGACGCTGCGCGGCCCGCGCGGCGGCATGATCCTCTCGACCGACGCCGACCTCGGCAAGAAGATCAACTCGGCGGTGTTCCCCGGC
Organism: Enhydrobacter sp.; assembly: GCA_025808875.1. Lineage (NCBI taxonomy): Bacteria > Pseudomonadati > Pseudomonadota > Alphaproteobacteria > Hyphomicrobiales > Enhydrobacter > Enhydrobacter sp. The sequence continues at coordinate 2,377,125 of CP075528.1, forward strand.
CTGCAGGGCGGGCCGCTGATGCACATCATCGCCGCCAAGGCGGTGGCGTTCGGCGAGGCGCTGCGGCCGGAATTCAAGGTCTACGCCCAGAACGTCGTCGACAATGCGCGCGCGCTCGCCTCGTCGCTCACCGAGCGCGGCCTGAGGATCGTCTCCGGCGGCACCGACAGCCACGTGATGCTGGTCGATCTGCGGCCGAAGAAGGCGACCGGCGTCGCCGCCGAGAAGGTGCTCGACCGCGCCGGCATCACCGTCAACAAGAACAGCATCCCGGGCGATCCGGAGAAATACACCGTCACGTCGGGCGTGCGGCTCGGCTCGCCGGCCGGCACGACGCGCGGCTTCGGCGTCGCCGAATTCCGGCAAGTCGGCCACCTGATCGCCGACGTGCTCGACGGCATCGCCCGCAACGGACCGGAGGGCGACGCCCAGGTCGAGGCGCAGGTGCGCGCCAAGGTGCACGATCTTTGCGTTCGTTTTCCGATCTACCGCGACTGAACAAGCGCCAAGTCAGAAAAACAGGGGGACGAGATGCGCTGTCCATTTTGCGGTCACGAGGACACCCAGGTTAAGGACTCGCGACCGACCGACGACAACTCGGCGATCCGCCGGCGGCGCTACTGCCCGTCGTGCGGCTCGCGCTTCACCACGTTCGAGCGCGTGCAGTTGCGCGAGCTCACGGTGGTCAAGAAGAACGGCCAGCGCGTCCAGTTCGACCGCGACAAGCTCGCCCGCTCGATCACCGTCGCCTGCCGCAAGCGCCCGGTCGATCCCGAGCGCATCGAGCGCGTCGTCAACGGCATCGTCCGCCGGCTCGAGAGTTCCGGCGAAAGCGAGATTCCGTCGACCCAGATCGGCGAGCTGGTGATGGACGCGCTGCGCGCCCTCGACCCGGTGGCGTACGTCCGTTTCGCCTCGGTCTATCGCAACTTCCGCGAGGCCAAGGATTTCGAGGAGTTCATCTCCGACCTCGCGGAGACCAACCTGAAGGACTGACGCCATGATGCGCGCGGCGCTCGCCCTGGCGCGCCGCTCGCTCGGCCGCACATGGCCCAACCCCGCCGTGGGCTGCATCGTCGTCAGGGACGGGCTCGTCGTCGGACGCGGTCGCACGCGCGACGGCGGCCGCCCGCACGCCGAGGTCGACGCGCTCGCGATGGCGGGCGGAGCGGCGCGCGGCGCCACCGTCTACGTGACCCTGGAACCCTGTTCGCACGTCGGCAAGTCGCCACCCTGCGCCGACGCGCTGATCGAGGCCGGCGTTGCCAGGGTCGTCTCGGCGATGGACGACCCCAATCCGCTCGTCGACGGCAAGGGGCATGCGCGGCTGCGGGCGGCCGGCATCGCGGTCGAGGTGGGCGAGCGCGCCGCGGAAGCGACCGAGATCAATGCCGGCTTCTTCCTGCGCGTGCGGGAAGGGCGGCCGCTCATCCATCTCAAGCTCGCCACGACCCTGGACGGCCGGATCGCCACCGTTTCGGGCGAGAGCCGGTGGATCACCAACACCGCGGCGCGCATCATGGGCCAGCGGCTGCGCGCCACGCACGACGCGATCCTGATCGGTGCGGGGACGGCGGCTGCCGACGATCCCGAGCTGACCTGTCGTCTGCCGGGGCTCGCGGGCTATTCGCCGGTGCGCGTCGTTCTCGATTCCAGAGCACGGTTGTCGCCCGGTTCGCGGCTCGCCACCTCGGCGGAGCAGGTGCCGGTGTGGCTGATCTGCACGCCGACCGCCCCCGCCGCCGCACGCCAGGCCTTGCGCGACCAGGGCGTGGAGATCATAGAGAGCCCGGCCGGCCCGGACGGCTACGTCGACGTGGGCGTCGCCTTGCGCGAACTCGGTACGCGAGGGATCACGCGGGTGCTCGTCGAAGGCGGCGGCGCGGTCGCGGCTTCTTTCCTGAAGGCCGGCCTGGTCGATCGCGTCAGCGCCTTTCGGTCGGGCCTGCTGCTGGGGGCCGACAGCCGCTCTGCGGTCGGCGATCTGGGCATCGCGCGGCTCGATTTCGCGCCCCGGTTCGCGCTGGTGTCGCGCAAGGTCGTGGACGGCGACACGCTGGAAACCTGGCGGCGCGGGGCATAGGTACGAAGCATGTTCACGGGCATCGTCACGGACATCGGCGAGATCGTCTCCGTCGCCGCGGGAGGAAAGAAGGACGATCGCCGCTTCACCGTGCGCACGCGTCACGACCTCGCCGCAGTGCCGATCGGCGCCTCGATCGCCTGCTCGGGCTGCTGCCTGACGGTGATCGACAAGGGCGCGGACTGGTTCGCCGTCGAGGCATCGGGCGAGACTCTCGCCAAGACCCATCTCGGCGACTGGAAGCAGGGCACGCGGCTCAACCTCGAATTGTCGCTCAAGGTCGGCGACGAACTCGGCGGTCACCTGGTCTATGGCCATGTCGACGGTGTCGGCCGGGTCGCCGCCATGACGCCGGACGGCGGCAGCGTGCGCTTCGTCTTCGAGGTGCCCGCCGATCTGGCGCGTTTCGTCGCGGCCAAGGGCTCCATCGCGGTCGACGGCGTCTCGTTGACCGTGAACGAGGTCGAGGGCGACCGGTTCGGCGTCAACGTCATTTCCCACACCCGGGCGGTCACGACGCTCGGCCAGGCCACGGTCGGCCGGCGCGTCAACCTTGAGGTCGATATGCTCGCGCGTTACGTTGCGCGACTGCTGGAGCACGGAAAGTCATGAGCGCGCTCGAAAAGGACGCTTGGCGGATCACCTTCTCGGAGGTGAAGGCGGCGGCCGAGGACATCATCGAGGAGGCCCGCAAGGGCCGCATGTTCATCCTGGTCGACGACGAGGATCGGGAGAACGAGGGCGACCTCGTGATACCGGCGCAGTGGGCCACGCCCGACGCCATCAACTTCATGGCCAAGCATGCGCGCGGATTGATCTGCCTGGCGCTGACGCGCGAGCGCGTCGAGCAGCTCGGCCTGCCGCTGATGGCGCAGAACAACGGCACGCGCCACCAGACCGCTTTCACCGTCTCGATCGAAGCGCGCGAGGGCGTGACCACGGGCATCTCCGCCGCCGATCGGGCGCGCACCGTGGCGGTGGCGATCGACCCGTCGCGTGGGCCGCAGGACATCGTCACCCCGGGGCACGTGTTCCCGCTGGTCGCCCGCGACGGCGGCGTGCTGGAGCGCACCGGCCATACCGAGGCGGCGGTCGACCTGGCCCGTCTGGCCGGGCTGATGCCGGCCGGCGTGATCTGCGAGATCATGAACGACGACGGCACGATGGCCCGTCGCAACGACCTGATCACCTTCGCCCAGCGCCACGGCCTCAAGATCGGCACGATCTCCGATCTCATCGCCTATCGACGCCGCTACGATTCGATCGTCAGGCGGCTGAGCGAGAGCACCTTCAAGAGCATCTACGGCGGCGACTTCCGCTGCGTGATCTACGTCAACAAGGTGACGATGGCGCAGCACATCGCGCTGGTGAAGGGCGATCCGGCGGCCGGCGGCCCGGTCACCGTTCGCATGCACGCCGTCAACATCTTCACCGACGTGCTCGGCCAGCGCGACACCGGCCGCGGCGGCGAGATCGAAGCCTCGATGGAGCTGATCGCGGGCGAGGGCAAGGGCGTCCTCGTGCTGATCCGCGAACCGCCGACGGTGATGCTGTCGGAGCAGCGCAGGCGCAGCGGCGAGGCGATCCAGCCGGCGGGCGGAGAACTGCGCGACTACGGCGTCGGCGCCCAGATCCTGATCGACCTCGGCGTCAAGGAAATGGTCCTGCTCACCAACAGCAAGAAGAGCATCGTCGGACTCGAGGGCTTCGGCCTCAAGGTGGTCGGACAGAAGCCCGTGCCGTCGCGCGCCGCGCCGTAAGCCATGTCGACACGCACCGAAAATCCGACCGTGCGGCCCGCCGTCGACGGCGTGATGGGAGCGCGCATCCTGATCGTCGAATCGCGCTACTACGCCGACATCGCCGACGCGCTGATCGCCGGCGCCGAGCGCGAGATCGCGAAGAGCGGCGCCGTGTCCGAGCGCATCGTCGTGCCGGGGGCATTCGAGATCCCCGGCGCCATCGCGCTGGCGGCCGACCGGTACGACGGCTTCGTGGCGCTGGGCTGCGTCATTCGCGGCGAGACGACGCACTACGACTATGTGTGCGGCGAGAGCGCGCGTGGACTGATGGACCTCACGATCCGGGACAAGCTCGCCATCGGCTACGGCATCGTCACCGTGGAGACGAGAGCGCAGGCGGAGGCGCGGGCCTTCGTCGAGCGCGGCGACAAGGGCGGCGATGCCGCCCACGCCTGCCTCGCCATGGTGGCGCTCGGCCGACGCTGGCGGAAGGCGTGAGCGCCGAGCCGACATCCGCGCCGTCGACCAGCCGCCGGCAGGCCGCCCGGCTGGCGGCGGTGCAGGCGCTGTATCAGTGGCAGGAAGGCCAGCACGGCCCGGCCGAAATCGTCGAGCAGTTTCTCAGTGTGCGCACGGGAGAGGCGGGAGAGGGCGGCATGCGTCGCGATGCCGACCGTCCGTTGTTCAAGGACGTCGTCGAGGGAGCGGCGTCTCACAAGGATGCGCTGCAGGAGCTGGTGTCCGCGGCGCTGTCGCAGGACTGGACCTGGAACCGGATCGACCGCCTGGTCCGGGCGATCCTGCTCGCCGGCGCCTACGAGCTGGTGCACCGTCGCGACGTGCCGCCACGGGTCGCGATCAACGAGTATGTCGAGATCGCCCATGCGTTCTACGACCAGGGCGAGCCGACCTTCGTGAATTCCGTGCTCGATCGCGTCGCGCGCCAGGAGCGCGCGTCCGAGTTGTCGAGATAGCCGGCATGGCGCGGCGCCGGCGGATCGGCGAGTTCGACCTCATCGCGCGGTATTTTGCGCCCCTCGCGCGCTCGTTCGCCGGTGCCGGCGGCCTGACGAGCGACAATGCGTTCCTGCCCGCCGACCCGCGCCACGACCTCGTGGTCAAGACCGACACCATCGTCTCGGGCATCCATTTTCTCGCCGACGAGCGGCCCGATCTCGTGGGCGCCAAGGCATTGCTGGTGTGCCTGTCCGATCTTGCCGCGGGCGGCGCCACGCCGTTCGTCTATCAGCTCGCGCTTTCGCTCGGGCGCGGTTGGCGAGAGCAATGGGTGGCAGGCTTCGCGCGCGGCCTGGCGAAGGTGCAGCGCGAGCACGGCATCGTGCTCTGCGGCGGCGACACGACCGGGACTCCCGGTCCGACCACGGCAACCGTGGCCGCCTTCGGCCGAGTGGCGTCGGGGAAGGGCCTGCGGCGCGACGGTGCGCGCGCCGGCGACGAGCTTTGGGTGACGGGAACGGTGGGCGACGGGGCGCTCGGCCTGTTGGCGGCGAAGGGTCGCGTCGATGCACCCGGTCTCGAGCGGCGCTACCGGCAGCCTCGACCGCCGACCGCACTCGGGCCGCGGCTGGTGGGAGTTGCCGGCGCGACGGCGGACATTTCCGACGGATTGCTGGCGGATGCCGGGCACATCGCCGACGCCTCGGGCGTTGCGGTGAGCATCGAGCGCGAGCGTGTGCCGCTGTCGGCCGCCGCTCGACGGCTCGTGAGATCGGATCCCTCCCTGTGGGCCAACGTCGTGGGCGGGGGCGACGACTACCAACTGCTCATCGCGCTGCCGCCTCGACGGCGCGCGGCGCTGCTCGCATCGGCTCGGTCGGCCGGAGTGAAGGTGACCCTCATCGGCGGCTTCGGTGCGGGCGAAGGCGTCGACCTGACCGTGAAGGGACGCCCGGTCCGCGCCCCACGAAAAGGCTATGTCCACTTCTGAACACATGGCAGCACTGCGTATCCCTTATTTTCTTGGGAGGCAGGAGCCGGGCGACTAGATTGCCCGCCCCATGGACGGAACGACCAAGGCGGAAGAAGCGCAGGCGCTCGCGGGCGGGCCGATGCCGCGCCGTGCCTTGCGCAACATCGCCTTGCTGGCGGTGTGCCAGGCGCTCACGCAGAGCAGCAACACCCTGATGTTCGCGTCGTCCGCGCTCGCCGTGCTGACCATCGTCACGCCGGACATGCGGATGTGGGCCAACCTGCCGGTGACCATGCAGCATTTGGGCGTCATGCTCTCGGTCTTTCCGGCGTCGATGCTGATGATGCGGCGCGGCCGCAAGCTCGGCTTTCGCGTCGGCTCGACGATGGGAATGGTCGGCTCTTCGTGTGCCGCCCTCGGGCTGGGACTCGCCAGCTTTCCGCTGATGTGCCTCGGCGGCCTGTTGCTCGGCTATGCCATCGCCAACATGCAGTTGTATCGCTTCGCCGCGGTCGAACTCGCGCCCGGCCATTTCCGCGCCCAGGCGATCTCCTACGTCACGGCGGGCGGCGTGCTCGCCGGCGTCCTCGGCCCGACCCTGGCGCGCTTCACGCCCGATCTCTGGTTGCCGACCTTCCAGGCGAGCTTCGTGGCGGTCATCGTCGTCCATGCCGTCGTGTTCGTCGTGCTGGGCTTCATCGAGTTCCCGCGCGTGAAGGCGGAAGACGCAAGCGGCCCACAACGTCCGCTTCTCGAGATCGTCACCCAGCCGACCTACATGGTGGCGGCCGCCGGGGCGATGATCGCGTTCGGCGTGATGTCGTTCGTCATGGCCGCGTCGCCGCTCGCCATCGTGCAATGCGGCCTCGACAAGACCGAGGCCCCGGTCACCATCTTCGTGCACGTCATGGGCATGTTCGTGCCGGCCTTCTTCACCGGTCATCTGATCTCGCGCTTCGGCGTCTTCAACGTGATGATCGCCGGGATCGCGCTCCTGGTGGCCGGCGTGATCGTCGCCCTGATGGGTCTCACCGAGTGGCACTTCAGGGCCGCGCTCGGTCTCAACGGCGTCGGCTGGAACTTCCTGTTCGTCGGCGCCACGACATTGCTGACCACGACCTATCGCCCGTCCGAGCGGGGCAAGGCGCAGGCCTTCAACGATTTCGCCGTGTTTGGAACGACATCGGCGGCGAGCCTGATGGCCTCCATCGTGCTCGAGCTCAACGGCTGGGCCGTCCTGAACTACATCGCGCTCACGCTCGTCTGCATCGCGCTGCTCGTCATCGGCGGCTTCCGGATCTGGTACCCCGGCCGCGTCTGAGTCCGGAGGACCGGACGCCTTTCCAGCCAAGCCCTTGACGTGATGAGGCTTTTTCCACGGCCTGTGTTGCGCGGACAGGGGCGTTCTGTCATTTTCCGCCCGCCTTGGCGCGGGGGGAGATCCGGAACTTCGCGTTACGGTTGGCTAAAAGCGCTGTGGAAACAACAGGTTAGAAAATATGTCTTCCGTTCTTTGGGCCGTCATCGGCTGTGGTGTGGTCGCCTTGCTTTACGGCATGGTCACCGCCTCGCGTGTCATGGCCGCCGACTCGGGCACGCCGCGCATGCAGGAGATCGCACAGGCGATTCAGGAGGGCGCGGCCGCCTATCTTCGTCGCCAGTACACCACGATCGCCATCGTCGGCGTCGTCGTGCTGGTCGTGCTCGCGATCCTGCTTGGCACATATGCCGCCGTCGGGTTCCTGATCGGCGCCGTGCTGTCGGGCGCCGCGGGATTCATCGGCATGAACGTGTCGGTGCGCGCCAATGTGCGCACGGCCGTCGCCGCCCAGAAGAGCCTGGCCGACGGTCTCGACATCGCCTTCAAGTCCGGCGCCGTCACCGGCATGCTGGTCGCGGGCCTCGCCCTGCTCGGTGTCGTCGGCTATTTCTCGGCGCTGCTCGGCATGGGCGTGACAGCCGGTGCTCGCGAAATGATCGACGCGCTGGTGGCGCTCGGTTTCGGCGCGTCGCTGATCTCGATCTTCGCCCGTCTCGGCGGCGGCATCTTCACCAAGGGTGCGGACGTCGGCGGCGACATGGTCGGCAAGGTCGAGGCCGGCATCCCGGAAGACGACCCCCGCAACCCGGCGACCATCGCCGACAACGTCGGCGACAATGTCGGCGATTGCGCCGGCATGGCGGCCGACCTGTTCGAGACCTATGCCGTCACCTTCGTGGCGACCATGGTGCTGGCGTCGATCTTCTTCCAGGGCAATGCCGCGCTGGTCTCCGGCCTGATGATCTATCCGCTGGCGATCGGCGGTGTCTGCATCATCACCTCGATCATCGGCACCTACTTCGTCCGCCTCGGTTCCGACGGCAACATCATGTGGGCGATGTACAAGGGCTTCATCGCCGCGGCGATCCTGTCGGTGCCCGCGATCTGGCTGGTCACCCAGAACGTCGTCGGCATGGGTACCGAGATGAAGGCGGGAGGCGCCACTTTCACGGGCATGTCGCTGTTCTGGTGCGCCCTCGTCGGCCTTGCCGTCACCGGCCTGATCATCTGGATCACCGAGTACTACACCGGCACCGACTATCGTCCGGTCAAGGCGGTGGCGCAGGCGTCGGTCACCGGTCACGGCACCAACGTGATCGCGGGCCTCGCGATGTCGATGGAGGCCACGGCGCTGCCGGCGCTGGTGATCTGCTCGGGCATCGTGGCCTGCTACCTGCTGGCCGGCCTGTTCGGCATCGCCATCGCCACGACGGCCATGCTGGCGCTGGCCGGCGTGGTGGTGGCGCTCGACGCCTACGGCCCGGTCACCGACAACGCCGGCGGCATCGCCGAGATGTCGGGCCTGCCGAAGGAGGTCCGCAAGAACACCGACGCGCTCGATGCGGTCGGCAACACCACCAAGGCGGTCACCAAGGGCTACGCCATCGCCTCGGCCGGCCTCGGCGCGCTGGTGCTGTTCGCGGCCTACACCGAAGACCTCAAGTACTTCATCGGGCAGGGCAAGCTCGGCGTGCAGGCGGTGCAGTTCAGCCTCGAGAATCCCTATGTCGTCGTCGGCCTGCTGATCGGCGGCCTGCTGCCGTACCTGTTCGGCGGCATGTCGATGCTGGCGGTGGGTCGCGCCGCGCAGGCGGTCGTCGAGGAAGTGCGCCGCCAGTTCAAGGAGAAGCCGGGCATCATGGAAGGCAAGGACCGGCCGGACTACGGCCGGGCCGTCGACATGCTGACGCGCGCCGCCATCAAGGAGATGGTGGTGCCGTCGCTGCTGCCGGTGCTGTCGCCGATCGTCGTCTATTTCGTGATCACGGCGATCGCGGGCAAGGCCGATGCCTTCGCCGCGGTCGGTGCGATGCTGCTCGGCGTGATCGTCACCGGCCTGTTCGTCGCCGTCTCGATGACGGCGGGCGGCGGAGCATGGGACAATGCCAAGAAGTACATCGAGGAAGGTCACTTCGGCGGCAAGGGCTCCGACGCGCACAAGGCGGCGGTGACCGGCGACACCGTGGGCGATCCGTACAAGGACACGGCGGGACCCGCCGTGAACCCCATGATCAAGATCACCAACATCGTGGCCCTGCTGCTGCTCGCCGTGCTCGCGCACTGAGCGGCCGCATAGGTCGGCGAAACGCGAAGCCCCGGTCGAAAGACCGGGGCTTCGTCCGTTCAAATACCGGTCGGCGCGCCCGGATTGGTCTCCGTACGCGGTCCGCTGAAACGCCCGACGTTGCCCAGTATCTGCTCCAGGACCGTCAGCTCCTTGCCCGACGTCGGGGTGATGCGCGACACCATGGTGATGCGTTCGGCGTCGGAGAGCTGGTAGTTCTTGAGCGCCTGCACGCGGCCCGTTTCGTTGAAGGTCACCTGCAGTACGTTCTGGTTGACGATGGTCGGCTTCAGGAAGGCGTAGGTCTCCTGCTTCTGGCTGATGTAGTACCAGACGTTGGGATTGAAGGTGGCCACCGCGGATGGCGAGCCGATCAGGCGAAGCACATCCTCGCGGCCCTGCGCGCCGACTTCGAGCTTCTCGACCGCGCCGGGGGTGGCGGCGAACCCGCGCTGGTCGACGATCGCATCGCAGCCGGCCACGGCAAGCGAGGCGGTCAGGGCACAGACGGTTGCGAGCGAGGCGGCGTTGCGCATGCAGGTCATGGGTTTGGAAAATGGGCGACGGAGGCACAACATGTCGCGCCGCCGGGGCGGGGTCAACGGATCGATGGCAGGAGGGGCGAGAGGTGTTTCGACGCCGCAAACCTGAGGAACAATTCGCGGCCGCCCTGTATGTTCGGACCGCCGAGCGCGCACGTTCGGCCGATCTCTTCGAGCATTGCGGGATTCCGGACACGCTCGACGGGCGCTTCGATGCGCTGGCCCTGCACGCTGCGCTGGTCATCGACCGGCTTCGCCGGGAGCCGGAAGGCGAGCCCCTCGCGCAAGCCTTCTTCGATGCGATGTTCCGTCACCTCGATCTCACCCTGCGCGAAATCGGCGTGCAGGATCTCGGGGTGGGAAGACGCATAAAGATCATGGCCGAAGGACTGCATGGCCGGGCGCTGGCCTATCGCCGGGCCCTCGGCGAAGGGCCGGACGCGCTGCGGGAGGCCTTGCGCCGCAACGCCTATGGCGGTAGGCCGCCTTCAGACCAGGGCCCGGTCGAAGCCCTGGCAAGCTATGTGCGGGCAGAGGTCGCCCGCCTCGACCGCACCGAACGGGCCGATCTCGCGAAGTAGTCGAACCATGCCGCAAATATCCGACAAGACGCCGAAATCCGAGCTCGAGCGGATCGTCGACCTCGACCGGATGGGACCGGGAGGCGCCGCCCTCGAAATCGTCGCCAGCGACAGCGAACGGCTGGCACTGGCGAAGCGCTTCGGTTTCCTGGGGCTGCCGGCCTTCTCGGCACGCGCCACCGTCGACTGCCGCCCAGGCGGGCAGGTCGTCGTCGAGGGCCGCCTGCGCGGCAAGATCGTGCAGGCCTGCATCCTGACCCTGGACCCGGTGACACAGGAGCTCGACGACAGTTTTCGCATCGTCTTCAGGCAAGGGCTCGCCGACGAGCGCGACCCGGAGAGCGGCGAAGCCGTCCTGAGCGCGCAGACCGACGCTCCCGAGCCGCTGGAGGGCGCCACGCTCGATGTGGGGGAAATCGTCGCAGAGCAGCTGGCTTTGGCGGCCGATCCCTATCCGAGGCGCCCGGGGGCCAGGCTCGAGGACGTTCTGCCGAAGCCGCGGACAGGGCAACGGCAGGGCCGGGACGAGGGGCGGCGGCATCCCTTCGCGGGGTTGGCCGCCTTGAAAGACAAGCCACGGCGGAGGCGGTAAAATGTTGCAGCGGCGTAACGATTTGGCTAGAGAAGTCGGCCCGCCGCGCCTATAGAGCGCGGCCGCCTTATTTGTGGGGGCTGGCGTGGCCGCCGCCTCCGTGGAGATCGTCATGGCAGTTCCCAAGAAGAAAGTATCCAAGTCGCGCCGCAACATGCGTCGCGCCCATCACGGCCTGCCCGCCATGGCCTACGTCGAGTGCAAGAACTGCGGTGAGCTCAAGCGGCCGCACTCGGTATGTTCGCACTGCGGATACTACCGCGAGGACATGCCCGTTCTGGCCGACAACCAGTCGGCCGAAAGCTAGTTCCAGCGCGCCGCGATGAGCGCGAACAAGGTTGTTCTCGCGCTCGATGGCATGGGCGGGGATGACGCCCCCGCCGTCGTTGTGAACGGCGCGGCCATCGCGCGGGAACGCTATCCCGACACCTCGTTCCTGCTGTTCGGCGATCCGGCCCGGCTGAAGCCGCTGGTCGACAAGCGCAAGGGATTGGCGCAATCGCTCGAGATCGTGCCGGCCGAGGACGCGGTGCTGGCCGACGACAAGCCGAGCTTCGCCCTTCGTCGACGCCGCAACTCGAGCATGTGGCTGGCGGTACAGGCGGCCGCCGAGGGACGCGCCGACACGGTGGTGTCGGCGGGCAACACGGGGGCGCTTCTCGCCATTTCGATGGTCGCGATGCGCATGATCGAGGGCGCGCACCGGCCGGCATTGGCCTCGTTCCTGCCGACGACGCGCGGCGAAACGGTCATGCTCGACCTCGGCGCCAATCTCGAGTGCGATGCGGACAATCTCGCAGAGTTCGCCGTGATGGGCAGCGTGTTCGCTCAGGTCCTGCTAGGGCTCGATACGCCAAAGGTCGGGCTGCTGAACGTCGGTTCCGAGGAACTGAAGGGCCACGAGGAGCTGCGCCAGGCGGCGGCCTGGTTGCGCGGCGATGGCGCGCCGGTCAACTTCCACGGCTTCGTCGAGGGCAACGACATTGGCGCCGGCGTGGTCGACGTGGTGGTGACCGACGGCTTCACCGGCAACGTGGCGCTGAAGGCGATCGAGGGCACGGCCAAACTCTTGATGGGCCGGACCGGTTTCGTGCGCGACGCTTTTCGGACTTCGACCTTCGCCAAGATCGGCTACCTGTTCGCCGCGGGCGCCTGGGTGAAGCTGAGCAAGCGGGTCGACCCGCGGCGCTACAACGGCGGCGTCTTCCTCGGACTCGATGGCGTCTGCGTGAAGAGCCACGGCGGCACTGACGATCTGGGCTTCGCCTACGCCATCGGGGTGGCGGTCGATCTGGTGCGTTACGAATACAGGAGCAAGCTCGTCGAGGGATTGGCTCGGCTGAAGGAAGTCATTTCGGCTGCCGAGTTGTCGGGTGAGGCACTGCAGGCGAGCGGAGGAGCCGAGTGATACGGTCGGTGGTGCAGGGGTGCGGTTCCTACTTGCCGGAGCGTGTCGTCACCAACGACGACCTGTCCAGGCAGATGGACACGTCAGACGATTGGATCCGCCAGCGCACCGGCATCCGCCAGCGCCATATCGCCGCCGACGGCGAGTTCACCTCCCATCTCGCCACCAAGGCCTCGCAGCGGGCGCTCGACAATGCCGGCCTGAAGGCGTCCGACCTCGACCTCATCGTGCTGGCCACGGCAACGCCCGACGAGACGTTTCCGGCCACGGCAACGCGAGTCCAGGCCTCGCTCGGCATGACGAAGGGCGCCGCCTTCGACGTCCAGGCCGTCTGTGCCGGGTTCGTCTACGGCCTCTCGGTGGCCGACAGCATGATCAAGTCGGGTGTGGCGACCACGGCGCTGGTCATCGGCGCGGAGACGTTCTCGCGCATCCTCGACTGGAACGACCGGGGGACCTGCGTGTTGTTCGGCGACGGCGCCGGCGCCGTCGTGCTGCGAGGGGAAGAGGGCAAGGGCACGTCCGCCGACCGCGGCATCCTCGCCAATGCCCTGCATTCCGACGGCCGCCAGCACGACATCCTGTATGTCGATGGCGGACCGTCCTCGACGCGGACGACCGGGTTCCTCCGCATGGAAGGCAAGGAAGTGTTCAAGCACGCCGTGGTCAACATGGCGGCGGTGGTCGGCGAGGTCCTGGGCAAAGCTGGCCTCGAGTCCAAGGATATCGATTGGCTGGTCCCCCACCAGGCCAACAAGCGCATCATCGACAGCACCGGCCGCAAGCTCGGACTGCCTCCCGAGCGGGTCGTCGTGACCGTGGACCGGCATGCCAACACCTCGGCAGCATCGATCCCCCTCGCGCTCGACGCGGCGGTTTCCGATGGCCGGATCAAGAGGGGCGATCTGCTCCTCCTCGAGGGGATCGGTGGCGGACTGGCCTGGGGCGCGTCGCTGGTCCGCTGGTGAATTGAACGATTCGTGACAATTCCGGGCGCAACGGAACAAGAACAGACTAAAGATTCAAGTCTCCGCGCTATCTCGCTGATATTGACCGCTTTCCCACCTTAGAGTAAGGATTAAGTGGGGGAAGGAAGGGTACCGGATGGAAGGCCGGACTATTACGCGTGCCGATTTGAGCGAGGCGGTATTCCAGCAAGTGGGACTGTCGCGCAACGAATCGAGCGATCTCGTCGAGACGATTCTCGGCGAAGTCGTCGAGGCCTTGGCGCGTGGCGAATCTGTGAAGATTTCCTCATTCGGAAGTTTCACGGTTCGCGACAAGGGCCAGCGCGTGGGTCGAAATCCGAAGACTGGGCAGGAAGTTCCGATCCTGCCGCGGCGTGTTCTTGTCTTCCGGGCGTCGAACGTCCTGAAATCGTTGATCAATGGGACGGTCGGCGAGAGCGAGGCCTGAGGAGGCACAAGGGGTAACTGGGGAATTGTGGGGGATTTGTAATGGCCGCATCTGTTCAGACCGTCGAGAGGCGGGTTGAGAAGTCGGCGCAGGCATTTCGCACTATCAGCGAAGTGGCGACCGAACTGGACGTCCCGCAGCACGTGCTGCGGTTCTGGGAAAGCAAGTTCAGCCAGGTCCGTCCGCTGAAGCGCGGCGGGGGCCGGCGCTACTATCGGCCGGAGGATATCGACCTCCTGCGCCGCATTCGCACGCTGCTCTACGACGATGGCTACACCATCAAGGGCGTTCAGCGCCTGTTGAAGGAGGGGCGTGGTCGCTTGCCGCAACAGCGCCTCGACATCGCCGCGGAGAGCGCGCTGGAGAGCCTGCGCATCGTGTCGGCGCGTGCCGAAGCCATGGCGACGGGGAGCCGCCAGCCGCTGCCGCGCACCGGCCCACAGCCCTCGACGACCACGCCGAGGGCGGCCATGCTCGACCTGCACAAGCGTCGGGAGATCGAAACCGTGCTCGAGGATCTCGAGCAGGCGCTGACGCAACTGCGCAGCACGCTCAAGTCTCAGAACTAGCCTGGGGTTAGCAGGCTTGCCGCTGGGGGCGGCAGGCCTGAGGAACGCCTCGATCTTTACGATGTCTTTTTAGCCTGGGCGATTCTTTCCAATGCCAAGTTGGGCTTGGCGGCGGCAAGGGTTCCGGGCCGGCAACGTCAGAGGGGGACGCCGCCGTGATTGCCGATCGAGACAGACCGCGGCTGGTGCCGCATGCCGTCGCGTCGAACGACAATGCGCAGGACTTCGAGCAGCCGAACCTGCCGGAGTTTCTGTACCTCCGGCGGGGATTGGCCCAGCCGGGCGGCAAGTTGCCCTTGTTCGATCTCGACGGCCAGGACGTCGACGTCGGCGTGGTGCGGCGTTGCCTCGAGCGCGGTTGGGCGGAGCCCTGGTTCGCCAATCCGCTGAAGCCGGACTGGCTGGTCTGCAAGCTCACCGAGAGCGGCCGGCGGATGGTCGACCCGCGATAGCGCCGCGCCGGGCGCGAGATGGTCGGGGCGGCCGGATTTGAACCGACGACCCCCAGTCCCCCAGACTGATGCGCTACCAGACTGCGCTACGCCCCGACCGAAGGTGGCCCGTTTAGCGCGAATGGCTGCGCTGCCGCAAGTTGGCTTGTGCTGCGCTCGTCGCGAGCGGATACAGGCAAAATGAGCCTGCCTGCCGAGATGTCGCGACGCGTCCTGATCTATTCGTCGCTCGGCCACGCCCTGATGCATCTGATGACGGCGTTCTACGCCGTGATCGTGCTCACCCTGGCGATCTCCTGGAACCTCCGTGCCGAGGACCTGCTGGAACTGTATGCGCCGGCGGCCGTCCTGCTCGGCGTGATGTCGCTGCCGGCCGGCTGGGCGTCGGACCGCTTCGGCGCTCCCATCATGATGGTCGTGATGTTCCTCGGGCTGGGCGTGTCGTCGATCGCCTGCGGGCTGGTGCCGACGGGAGACACGCTGGCGCTCTCCATCGCCCTGTGCGGGATCGGCGCCTTCGGCGCGATCTACCATTCGGTCGGCATCGGCTGGGTGATCCGCACGGCGAAGGAACAGGGGCACGCCATGGGGGTGAACGGCCTGTTCGGCAGCGTCGGCCTCGCGCTCTACGGCATCGTGCCCGGGGTGCTCATCACGCTCGCTTCGTGGCGCGCGGCGTTCATCGTGCCGGGGATCGTCTGCCTCGCGATCGGCGCGGCGTTGATCTGGGAGATGGCGCGCAAGCGCATCGTCGACCGCCCGATGCCGGCGACGCCGGGCGTCCAGCCGGGGCGCGCGGAGTTCTGGCGGGTGTTCATCGTCCTGTCGGTGACCATGGCCCTCGAAGGCGTGATCTGGCAGGCGGTGCTGTTCGGATCCGGGTTCGTGTTCGAGGCGCAACTCGGCGAGCTGGCGCAGGCGGCGCTGTGGATCGGCCTGGCGACATCGATGATCTACGTCGTGTCCGGCCTCGCGCAGTATGCGCTCGGGCGCCGCGTGGTCGACCGCTATCCGCTGCGCTCGAGCTACATCGTCGCCCAGTCGCTGCAGGTCGTCGCCATGCTGGCGCTGGCGATCGGCAACATGCCGGTCGCGCTCTGCGGCGCCATCGGCTCGGCGATCCTGAGCTCGGTGGCGGGGCCGGTGGAGAACATCCTGATCGCCCGCTACACGCCGAGCCGCTACCACGGCCTCGGCTTCGGCGCCAAGTTCGTCATCGCCTTCGGCGCCAGCCCTCTGGCGATCATGGCCATCGCCTGGATCCGCAAGGCGACCGGCAGCCTCGAGATGCTGTTCCTCGGCCTCGCCGCGCTCTCGGTATTGATCACCCTGGTGTCGCTCCTGCTGCCCAAGGGCGACGGCAAGGCGGCGATCCCGGCCGCGTCGCGTCCGCAGGCGGTGCCCGCGGAGTAGGAAGCGACTACTTCGTCGCCCGCGCCGCCTTGTAGGCGGGGCGCGACAGGCAGCGATCGAGCCAGGCCGAGACGTTGGGGAAGGGTGAGAAGTCGTACTTGATCGGCTTGGCCCAGCTGCAGATCGACGCGAGATTGAGGTCGGCCACGGTGAACGATCCGCCCAGCAGATAGTCGCGTCCCTGCAGCGCACCGTCGAGGACACCGAACGGCTTGGGCAGCGTCTTCTGCGCCTCGGCCACCGCGTCCGGCTTGCGCTTGTCGGGCGGCGTCATGAACATGTCGATGAGGATCGTCAGCAGCGGCTTTTCGACCTCGGTCATGCCCCAGAAGCTCCACTGGTGGCACAGCGCCCGATCCTCGAGGCTGGAGGGCAGGAGACCGTTCTTGTCGTACTTCGCCGCGAGATAGAGATTGATCGCCATCGATTCGAAGAGCTTGAAATCGCCGTCGACCAGCGCCGGCACCTTGCCGTTCGGATTGATCTTCAGGAAGTCGGGATTCTTCAGGTCCTTCATCTCCACCGGCACGTGCTCGAAGGGAATGCCCAACTCATGCACGATCCAGAGGGCGCGCGCGGCGCGCGAGGCCGTGGGGCCATAGATCTTGACGGTCACTTGCGGTCTCCCCCATCCGATTGCGGGCGCGACGATAGTCCAGTGTGCGCGCGCGGTCTAACTATTGTCCGAGCCCGTGCTCGTGGCCGACATGGCCGTGCCGATGGCCGAAACGCTCGGTCATGATGGTGGTCAGGTCCTTGTCCGGCGCGGCGATCCATCCGCCGGCGCGCACCGCGTAGGCGGCCGCGCGTTCGGCGGCCTTCGGCGGCCGAGCGTCCGCGAGCGCCCGCGCCGCGCCCATCACCATCTTGCGGAACTCGACGATGCCGACGTCGGTCGGGCCGAGATGCTCCTTCGTGCGGTCCTGGATCGCGCCCTGGCTGTCCTGGATGGCGGCATCCTGCTCGCTGACGCCGGCGATGCCGGTGAAGCTCTCGGTCTTCTGAAGGTCGCGATCGAGCATGTAGTCGTTGCGGATGTTGCGCCTGGGCACGTAGTGCTCGTCGACTTCGGCATGCAGGCTCAGGCCCGAGGCATACTTGGTGCGCTCGGCATTGGTGAACGGCCGGTCGGGCACCCAGCTGTAGGTGTAGATCCAGCACGAGGTGTCGTCGACCGGCACCCAGCACTGGCCATGATAGACCTCGCCCGGGAAGGCGACCGGCACCAGCGCGTGATTGGGCATCAGGAACTGGGCGATGCGCCAGTAGATGTCGGTGCTGTCGGTCTTCCGCCCGGCGGCGATGACCAGTCCGGCGTCGTGGCCGTCGATCCTGAATTTCGGCCGCGGGTCGGCGGTGATCCAGCGGCTGCGGTCGGCCAACCCCGCTTCCTGGCCGATGGCCGAGGATTTCTGCAGGATCTCGAGACGTCGTGCCTCGTTGGTGTTGGGAATGGCATGGAGGAACGAGAAGTGCGCGGTGTCGATGGCGCCTTCCAGACTCTGCACCCAGTTGCAGTCCTGCCACTTCTTCGACACGTAGCGATGCGCGCCGGGAACGAGGCCGAGCTCGAGCTGCGGCAACTCCGGCATGGCCTCGCGCGGGCCCATGTAGACCCAGACCATGTCGGCCCATTCGCGCGTCGGATAGGCGAGGAGCTTGATGGTGTCCTTGTAGGTCGATTCGGGCGGCGAGGTCGGCAGGTCGACGCAGTTGCCCTCGACGTCGAACTTCCAGCCGTGATAGGCGCAGCGCAGGCCGCACTCCTCGTTGCGCCCGAAGTACAGATTGGCGCCGCGATGCGGGCAGTGCGGCTCGACGATGCCGACGCGGCCGTCGCTGTCGCGGAAGGCCAGCAGGTCCTCGCCGAGAACCTTGATCTTCCGGGGCGGGCCGTCGCGCTCCGTCAGCTCCTCCGACAGCAGCGCCGGCATCCAGAAGCGGCGCAGCAGCTCGCCCATCGGCGTGCCCTTGCCGCTTCGGGTCAGGAACTCGTTGTCCTCCTTGCTCAGCATTCACTCCCCCAGACCATATGACCGGCCGACATAGCCCCGGCCGTGGCCGAACCGGTCGACCATCACGGTTTCGAGGGGCTTGTCGGGCGTGGCCACGGCACCGCCGGCACGCACGGCATAGCGCTTCGCCGCCGACGCGGCCCGTGGCGGCTTCCCCGCCTGGACGCCACGAGCCGCGCTCATCAGCAGCTTTCGGAACTCGACGACGCCGATGTCGGTCGGGCCGAGATGCTCTTTCGTGCGATCCTGGATCGGACCGAGGCTGTCCTGGATGGCGGCATCCTGCTCGCTGACGCCTTCTATGCCCGTGAACGACACCGACTTCTGCGCCTCGAGGTCGCGCAGATAATCGTTGCCCGGGTTGCGCAGCGGCACGTAGTTGTCGTCGACCTCGGCGTGGACGTTGAAGCCGCCGTCGAACTTCGTCCGCTCGGCGTTGCTGAACGGCCGGTCGGGGTTCCAGCAGTAAGTGTAGATCCAGCAGGTCGTGTCATCGACCGGCACCCAGCATTGGCCGTAGTAGATCTCGCCCGGGAAGGCCGTCGGCGTATAGGCATGATTGGGCATCAGGAACTGCGAGATGCGCCAGTAGAGATCTTCACCGTCGGTCTTGCGCGCCGCGCCGATCAGCAGGCCGGCGTCGTGGCCGAGCACGGTGAATTTCGGCCGCGGGTCGTTGTGGATCCAGCGGATGCGGTCGTCCGGCGTCGACTGATCGGCGACCGCCGCCTTGGCGAGAGCGGCCCGCGCCTTGGCGTCGTCCTTGGCCAGCACGGCGTGCAGGAAGGAGAAGTGCGCGGTGTCGAGTGCACCCTCGACGCTCTGCACCCAGTTGCAGTCCTGCCACTTCTTGGTGACGAAGCGCGACGCCGCGGGAACGAGGCCGAGCTCGAGCTGCGGCAACTCCGGCATGGCCTCGCGCGGGCCCATGTAGACCCAGACCATGTCGGCCCATTCGCGCGTCGGATAGGCGAGGAGCTTGATGGTGTCCTTGTAGGTCGATTCGGGTGGCGAGGTCGGCAGGTCGACGCAGTTGCCCTCGACGTCGAACTTCCAGCCGTGATAGGCGCAGCGCAGGCCGCACTCCTCGTTGCGCCCGAAGTACAGATTGGCGCCGCGATGCGGGCAGTGCGGCTCGACGATGCCGACGCGGCCGTTGCTGTCGCGGAAGGCCAGCAGGTCCTCGCCGAGAACCTTGATCTTCCGGGGCGGGCCGTCGCGCTCCGTCAGCTCCTCCGACAGCAGCGCCGGCATCCAGAAGCGGCGCAGCAGCTCGCCCATCGGCGTGCCCTTGCCGCTTCGGGTCAGGAACTCGTTGTCCTCCTTGCTCAGCATTTGTCCGCACTCTCTAGGATGTGGCCTTCTGCAAAGCTTGCTCCAGATCGGCGATGATGTCCTCCGCCGTTTCGATCCCTATCGACAGGCGGATCACGTCGGGGCCGGCGCCCGCGGCCACGCGCTGTTCGTCGGTGAGCTGGCGGTGCGTCGTCGAGGCGGGATGGATGATCAGGCTCTTGGCGTCGCCGATGTTGGCGAGGTGCGAGAACAGCTCGACGTTGTCGACCACCTTGACGCCGACCGCATAGCCGCCCTTGACGCCGAAGGTGAAGACCGAGCCCGCGCCCTTCGCGAGGTACCTGGCGGCGAGCGCGTGATACTTGTTCGACGGCAGGCCGGCGTAGTTGACCCAGGCCACCGCCGGATGCGCCTCCAGGAACTGCGCCACCCTGAGCGCGTTGGCGCAGTGCCGCTCCATGCGCAGGCCGAGCGTCTCCATCCCCAGCATCGTCAGCCACGCGTTGAACGGCGCCTGGCTCGGTCCGAGGTCGCGCAGGCCGACGGCGTGGCAGTGGAAGGTGTAGGCCATGTCGCCGAAGGTCTCGAAGAAGTTCAGGCCGTGATAGGCCGGCTCCGGGCCGGCGAGGCTCGGAAACCGGCCGGTCCCGTCCTTCGCCTTGACGGCCCAGTCGAACTTCCCGGAATCGACGACCGCGCCGCCCATCGAGGTGCCGGTGCCGCTCAGGAACTTGGTGGTCGAATGGATCACCAGCGTGGCGCCGTAGTCGATCGGCTTGCAGAGCCACGGCGTGGCCAGCGTGTTGTCGACGATCAGCGGGACGCCGGCATCCCCGGCGATGCGGGCGATCGCCTCGATGTCGCTCACCACGCCGCCCGGATTGGCGAGGCTCTCGATGAAGAACGCCTTGGTCTTCGGTGTCACGGCGCGCTTGAAATTGTCGGGTGTGTCGGCGTCGACGAACTGGGCCTTCCAGCCGAATTTGGGATAGGTGTTCCTCATCTGCTGCAGCGAGCCGCCGTAGAGGCGCGTCGAGGCGACGATGTCGTCGCCGGGCTGCATCAGCGGAAAAAGCGCCAGCACCTGCGCGGCATGGCCCGACGAGGTGACGGTGCAGCCGCGGCCGCCTTCCAGGGTGGCGAGCCGCGTCTCGAGCGCGGCGTTGGTGGGATTGGTCAGGCGCGAATAGATGAAGCCGACGGTCTGCAGGTTGAACAGCGCCGCGGCGTGATCGGCGTCCTCGAACACGTAGGCCGTGGTCTGGTAGATCGGCTGGGCGCGGGCACCGGTCGCCGGATCGGGCGCGGCCCCGGCATGGACCGAAAGTGTCTCGAAGCCGTAGCTCTTGTCGCTCATCGCGATCCTCCCGCTGTGAAGACGATGCAGGCCGGGCTGCCGACGCGCACCCGGATCGAAGTCGGTGACAATTTTCCGGACGCGGCCTTCCGGTAGGCAACGATCGTGTGGCCGTCCTGGTTCGCCACATAGAGAAAGCGCTGGGCGGGATCGAGCGCGAAGAAACGCGGCGTGCCGCCCTTCGTCGGCACCCATTGGCGCGGCGCGAGCGTGCCGTCCCTCGGGTCGATGGCGAACGCGCCGATGCTGTCGTGGCCGCGATTCGACACGTAGACGCAGCGGCCGGCGCGATCGACCTGGATTTCGGCGCCGGTCGAGTAGGCCGTGAAGTCGGCGGGCGTGGAGCGCACGACATGGATCGGCTTCAGCGCGCCGCTCGATCGGTCCCGGCGATAGGTCGTGATGGTCGAGTCGAGTTCGTTCAGGACATAGGCGAGCGGCCGCGTCGGGTGGAAGTCGATGTGCCGCGGACCGGCCGACGGGCGTCCGGCGACGCGGGACGTTTCGACCAGCACGCGCCGCCGCGCATCGAGCCGATAGGAGACGACGCAGTCGCCGCCCTTGCAGGGCACGTAGAAGAACCGCCCGGACGGATCGAGCGGGATGTGATGGGGATACATGCCACGCTGCTGCACCTTGTGCGGTCCGAGCTCGCCCTTGACGACCGTGAGGGTGGAGTAGGGGCCGAGCGCGCCATCGGCCAGGACCGGCAGCACGCACACCGAATCGGTCGTGTAGTTGGCGACCGCGAGGTGTTTGCCGTCGCGGGTGACGGCGAGATGCACCGGGTTGTAGCCGCCGGTCGATTGCCGGTTCAGGACGGCGAGCTCGCCGGTGCCCCGGTCGATGGTGAACGACGTCGCTTCGCTGCGATCGCCATGCACGGCGTAGAGATGCGTTCCCGCATCGTCGATCGCGAGGAATGACGGGTTCTCCAGCCCGCCGACATGCTGGACGTGAGTGAACCCGCCGGTCCGCCGGTCGACCCGGTAGACATTGATGCCGTTGCCCCGCCCGTTGCGCTCGGGCGTGGTGTAGCTGCCGACATAGGCGAACAGGGCGCTCATTTGGCGATGGACCTCAACAGGACGGCGGTACCGGGGCGGCGATCCTCCAGCGACACGGCGAGACCGTGCAAGCCC
This sequence comes from Enhydrobacter sp., assembly GCA_025808875.1. Lineage (NCBI taxonomy): Bacteria > Pseudomonadati > Pseudomonadota > Alphaproteobacteria > Hyphomicrobiales > Enhydrobacter > Enhydrobacter sp. The sequence goes on from CP075528.1 coordinate 2,399,268, forward strand.
GCAATCGCCTTGACGAGCGCCAGACCGAGGCCGCTGCCCTGGGTCGAGCGGCTGCGGTCGAGGCGATAGAAGCGCTCGAACACCTTCTCTCGCTCGCCCTCGGGGATGCCGGGACCGTTGTCGGCGACCTCGATCTCGACGCCGGTGCCGGCGTGGCGCGCCGTGAGCTCGATCGCGGTTCCCGCCGGGGTGTGATGCAGCGCGTTCTCGACCAGGTTCGAAATCATCTGGGCGAGAAGCTGGCGGTCGCCTTGCAGCGACAGGCCGTCCTCGATCCGCGACGCGAACGCATGCCGCGACTCCTCGGCCGACGGCGCGTAGGCTTCGGCGACGCTGCGGAGCAGGGCCGTGAGGTCGATCTCGCCGAACGCGCTCCTCTGGGTGCCGGCCTCGACCTGGGCGATGCGTAGCAGGGCGGAGAACGTCTCGAGCAGCGTGTCGGCTTCGGCGATCGCCGCCTCGATCGTGGCGCGGAGCTCCTCGGGTGAGGCGGCGCGGTCGCGTGCTTCCTCGAGGTGGTGGCGCAGACGACCGAGCGGCGTGCGCAGGTCGTGCGCGATGTCGCTCGACACCTGGCGAACGCCCTCCATGAGCTGCTGGATGCGGTCGAGCATGGCGTTGAGGCTGACCACGAGCTGGTCGAACTCGTCGTTGGTGCCGCGCAGCGGGATGCGGGCGCCGAGATCGCCTTCCATGATGGCGGCGCTGGTGCGGCCGATCGTGTCGATGCGCCGCAGGAAGCCGCGGCCGAGCAGCAGGCCGCCGGCGATGCCGAGCAGCAGGGTCAGGCCGCCGGCCCACAGGAAGGCGCGGCCGATGGCGCGCTGCATGTCGGTCAGACGGCTGGCGTCCTGCGCCACCAGCAGGAAGGAGCCGTCGCCGAGCCGCACGCCGTAGCCGGTCAGCTTGGCGCGCCGGTCGGGGCTGCCGTCCTCGTCGCTGTCGAAGTCGACGACGCCCTCGATCGGGCGCATGCCCGGCAGGTTGCCGACGACGACCTGGCCGCTCGGTCCCTGCAGCAGGTAGTAGATCGGCCCGCGCGTGCGGAAATTCAGCCGCCGGCTGATCTGCTCGGCCAGCACCAGCAGCCCGCCGCGGCGATGGATCTCGGCGAGCTGCAGAGCCTCGGTGCGCAGCACCGCCTCCATGTCGTCCTGCATGGCGCGCGTGGCGGTGACGTAGACGGTGGCGAACAGCGCGCCGACCGACACGACGAACAGCCCGGCATAGACCAGCGCCAGCCGGAACGTCGCCGAGCGCAGGATGCGCGCGAAGGTGCTAGTCGGGCGCGCGGATGACATAGCCGGCTCCCCGGACGGTGTGGAGCAGGGGCTTGTCGAAGCCCTTGTCGATCTTCGCCCTGAGGCGGCTGATGTGCGTCTCCACGATGTTGGTCTTGGGGTCGAAGTGAAAATCCCAGACCTTCTCCAGCAGCATGGTGCGCGTGACGATCTGGCCGGCGTGCCGAATCAGGTACTCGAGGATGCGAAACTCCTGCCCGAGCAGGTCGAGACGCTTGCCGGCGCGGGTCACGGTGCGCGCCAGCAGGTTCACCTCGAGGTCGCCGACCTGCAACGTGGTCTGTGGTGCCATCGGCGCGCGACGCGCCAGCGCGGCAATGCGCGCCAGCAGCTCGGCGAAGGCGAAGGGCTTGACCAGGTAGTCGTCGCCGCCGGCCTCCAGCCCGGCGACCCGGTCGTCGATGCCGCCCATGGTGGTGAGGAACAGCGCCGGCGTGTTCGTTCCGGCGGCGCGCGCCGCCTTGACCAGCGACAGGCCGTCCATGTGCGGCAGCATGCGGTCGACGATCATCACGTCGTAGGGCTCGCCGGTCGCGAGATAGAGGCCGTCGCGGCCGTTGTCGGCGCGATCGACGGCGTGGCCCTGCTCGCGCAGGCCCTTGAGGATGTAGTCGGCGGTCTGTTTGTCGTCTTCGACGAGGAGGATCTTCACGGTCGCGACTATACAAACATTCAATGTGGCGGCCATCCGCCCGCCATGGGCCGGGACCCATATTCTCGGGACCGAGGAGGTTCCGAGACATGACCAAGTTCAAATCCAAGTTGTTCGCTGCCCTGGCCCTGACCACCGCGCTGACAGCCCCCGTGCTGATCGCGCCGGCGTTCAGCGCGCCGCCGGCCCGCGCCGCCGACACCGTCGTGCGCGACTTCTCCGACCTCGCCGCCAAGGTCTCGCCGGCCGTGGTGAACGTGTCGGTCACCTTCAAGCCGGGCGCCGGCGAGGGCAACCACCTGCAGATGTCGGACGACTCGCAGTCGTTCGAGGAGTTCATGCGCCGCTTCGCCGAGCGCTTCGGCCAGGGCCGCCGCGACATGCGCCCGGCACCGAAGGGCCAGGCGGTCGGCAGCGGCTTCATCATCGATCCGTCGGGCGTGATCGTCACCAACAACCACGTCGCCGGCAAGGCCGACAAGATCGTCGTCACCCTGTCCGACGGCCGCAAGTTCGACGCCAGGCTGCTCGGCAGCGACGAGAAGACCGACCTCGCCGTGCTCAAGATCGACAGCGACAAGCCGCTGCCGTTCGTGCCGTGGGGCGACGCCGCCAAGGTGCGCGTCGGCCAGGCGGTGATGGCGGTCGGCAACCCGTTCGGGCTGGGCGGCACGGTCACCACCGGCATCGTCTCGGCGCGCGGCCGCGACATCCAGTCGGGCCCGTTCGACGACTACATCCAGACCGACGCGGCCATCAACCGCGGCAACTCGGGCGGCCCGCTGTTCGACCTCGACGGCAAGGTGATCGGCATCAACACCGCCATCTTCTCGCCGACCGGCGGCAACATCGGCCTCGGCTTCGCCATCCCCTCGAGCCTGGCCGAGCCGGTCGTCGCCCAGCTCAAGGAGCACGGCAGGGTCGAGCGCGGCTTGCTCGGCGTGCAGATCCAGCCGCTGACCGACGAGATCGCCGCCAGCCTGTCGCTCGGCTCGACCAAGGGCGCGATGGTCGCCGCGGTCGAACCGGACGGCGCCGCCGCCAAGGCCGGCATCAAGTCGGGCGACGTGATCAAGGGCGTCGACGCCAAGGAGATCGCCGACGTGCGCGACCTCACCCGCACCATCGGCATGGCGCAGCCCGGCTCGACGGTGAAGGTCAAGCTGGTGCGCGACGGCAAGGAGATGACCGTCCAGGCCAAGCTCGGCGACGCCGGGCCGAAGCAGGCCAAGGCGGGCGAGAAGACGGAGATCAAGCCCGACGGCAAGGCCTTCGGCTTCTCGCTGGCGCCGCTCACGCCCGAGGCGCGCCAGCAGCTCCGCCTCGGCGACAAGGTCGACGGCGCGCTGGTCGTCGCCGTCGCGCCGGGCAGCCCGGCCGACGAGCAGGGCCTGCGCCCCGGCGACGTCATCCAGCAGGTCGGCCGCGACGCGGTCGACAGCCCGCAGGCCGCCGCCGGCAAGCTCGCCGAGGCGCGCAAGGGCGACAAGCCGGTGCTGATGAAAATCTATCGCGAGGGAATGTCCAGGTTCGTCGCTGTCTCTCCCCGGGCGGCTTAACCTGTCCCTCACGGCGAAGCCGGCGGTGGCCCCACCATCGCCGGCTTTTGCCTGTCCGCGCGGCGCCCATCCCAAGATCTTGTCCGCCGTGAATTGAAAAACGGCAATCAATTCAGGTCCACCCCGCATGTTGTGGGCCGGCGGGCGTGCGGGCGGGCAGGCGCGTCCGGCCGATGTCCATCCAGGCGTGGACAGCTCCGATGCCGATGCCATCGGCGGTTCGTCGTCCAGGTGTCTGCGCCGTCCGCCGTTTCCGCCGCGCCGCGCGCCTCACCGGAACGGGATCGCCACGTCGCTCAGGGTCTCGCCGCCGACCCAGCGCACGCCCTTCACCAGGCCGCCCAGGGCGGCGCGGTCGCGCGAGCCGTAGCGCGATTCGAGCGCCGGCATGACCTCGCGCGCGAACAGGCGCACCGAGCGCGCCGCCTCGTCGTAGGAAAGATCGCCGTAGGCGAAGCGGCAGAGGCTGTAGTTGATGCCCATCGCGTGGTCGTCGGCGCGCAGGCGCTCGCGCACCGTGGCCGGCGAACCGGCGACGACGTAGCCCAGCCCCGCCGCCTCGTCGAAATCGGCCGGGAAGATCTGGCGCGGCAGGTCGAGCCCGTGCGCCTTCCACAGATGGACCAGCGAGCCGTACCAGACATGGAAGGCACGGCGGGCGATGGCAACGGCGTCGCGATCGTCGTCGCCGACCACGACGTTGCGCGTCGCGCCGACGAACGGCATCTCCTCGGGATCGCGGCCGAGCCGCGCCCAGGCGGCGCGGTAGCGCGCGGTGAAGTCGGCCACTTCGCCGACCGGCAGGCTGAGCGCGATGTTGCAGCCCTGCCGCGCGAGCTGCGGCACGCTCTCGATCGAGCGCGTCGCCACCCACAGCGGCGGGCGCGGGCGCTGCAATGGCTGGAGCTGCAGCGGCACGTTCTTGAACAGGAAGAACTTGCCGCGATGGTCGAGGCGGCGCGCGCCGAGACCCTTCAGCAGGATGTCGAGCGTCTCGCCGAAGCGGTCGGGGCCGGTCTTCGGATCGACGCCGAAGAAGCTCGCCTCGTAGGGCGAGGCGCCACGCCCGACGCCGACCTCGAGCCGGCCGCCGCTCAGCAGGTCGAGCATGCAGATCTCCTCGATCAGCCGCACCGGATGGTAGAGGCCGAGCGGATAGACCATCGGCCCGAAGCGCAGCCGCGTGGTGCGCTGGGCCAGCGCGGCGAGGAACAGGCCGGGCGAGGGTGCCATGCCGAGCGGCGTGCCGTGATGCTCGGCGACGTGATAGGCGTAGAAGCCGGCCTCTTCGTAGAGTTCGGCCAGGCGCAGCCGATCCTCGTACTGGCGCTCGGCCGGCGCGCCGGACCGATCCATGTGGTCGAAGACGGCGATTTTCATCAAATCGTTATATTTCAGTCGGTTGTGTGACTATCTTACACACAATCCGAAGGAATGTCGCGCGCCAAGCACGCACATCTGGCGGCCGTGCCGGGTGCCCGTGCAGGGGCGGCGTCAGGCGAGCGCCGGCATGACCTCGCGCGCCATCAGCTCGACCGAGCGCGCCGATTCCTCGAACGAGAGATCGCCGAAGGCGAGGCGGCAGATGCAGTAGTTGATGCCGGCGATGTCGTTGTCGCGCTTCAGCCGGTCGCGCACCGTCGCGGCCGAGCCGGCGACGATGTAGCCCTGATCGAGCGCATCCTCGAACGCCGCGGGGATGAGCTGGCGCGGCAGGCCGACGCCGTGCGCGCGCCAGAGATGGATCAGCGCGTCGTACCACAGGGCGAAGGCACGCCTGGCCGCCGACTGCGCCTCGCGGTCGCTGTCGCCGACCACGACGTGGCGGCTGAGGCCGATGAGGGGCAGCGCGTCGTCGGACCGGCCGAGCGCCCGCCAGGCGGCGCGGTAGCGCGCGGCGAAGGCGCCGACGCCCTTCGCGTCCATGCCGACCACGACGTTGAGGCCTTCCCCGGCGAGTCGGTCGGCGCTCTCCAGGGAGTTGGCGCCGTACCACAGCGGCGGACGCGGGCGCTGCACCGGCCGCAGTTCCATCGGCACGTCGTCGAAGGTGAAGTACGTGCCGCGGTAGGTCAGGCGCTCGTCGACCAGGCCGCGCAGCACGACCTCGAGCGCCTCGCGGAAGCGTTCCGGTCCGGTCGCCGGATCGACGCCGTAGTAGCCGACCTCGTAGGGCGAGATGCCGCGGCCGACGCCGAGCTCGAGCCGGCCGCCGCTCATCTGGTCGAGCATGCAGATCTCGTCGATCAGGCGCAGCGGGTGATAGAGGTTGAGCGTGTAGACCAGCGGCCCGAAGCGCAGCGTCGTCGTGCGCTGGGCGACGGCGGCGAGGAAGACGCTGGGCGAGGGCGCCATGCCGAGCGGCGTCGCATGGTGCTCGGCGACGTGATAGGCGTGGAAGCCCGCGCGCTCGTAGAGCCCGCAGAGCCGCAGCCGCTCCTCGAACTGCCGCCCGAGATCGGGCCCGGCGCGGTCCATGTGATCGAAGACGCCGAACTTCATCCGTGGTGCCATGGTGTGGATTGACGTGGTATCTTCCATTATGGCGACAAAGTTGCCCGATCCGGAAGCGGTGGCCGTGTTTTGCAGGCGCTGGCAAATCAAGGAGCTTTCGCTGTTCGGCTCCATGGCCCGCGGCGAAGCCGGCCCGGCAAGCGATGCCGATGTGCTGGTGGCCTTTCAGCCGGGCGAGCATTGGGACTTGTGGGATATGGTCGACATGCGCGAGGAGCTTGCAGGGTTGTTCGGTCGCCCCGTCGATGTCGTCGTCGACGGCGCGGTCAAGAACCCGGTGCGACGCCAAGCGATCTTGCGCGACAAACGACCGCTCTATGTCGGGTGATGAATCGGCAGGTCGAGATCTGGCGCTGCTGATCGATATGCTCGATGCGGCTCGTGAGTGCTCTCAGTACACCAGTGTCACGGACTACGAGGCATTCGTCGGCGACAGAATGCGGGTGCGCGCCGTCGAACGTACATTGGAGATCATCGGCGAAGCCGCCCGAGGCCTGTCCGAAGAATTTCGTTCGCGCTTTCCCGATACGCCGGGCGCCTGATCATCGGCCAGAGGAACTTCCTCGCGCATGGCTACAACGCCGTGGACGAGAGGCGGCTGTGGGACGTCGGCAGAAACCGGCTACCCGCGCTCGTCTCCGATTTGGAAACGATGATTGCCAAATTGCGCCAGAGTTAAAGTGCGCGTTTTCTGCTCGAGATCACGCCGCTGGCGATGCCGTGCCATTCGATGGTGCCGGCAAGCCGCGAATGCTCGATCTTGGGGCAGCGGTTCATAACGACCTTCAGTCCCGACGCCTCGGCGCGCCTGGCCGCGTCGTCGTTGCGCACCCCGAGCTGCATCCACACTACCCTGGCGCCGTGCCGGATCGCCTCGTCGGTGATCGCGCCGGCCGCCTCGGCGTTGCGGAAGATGTCGACCATGTCGGCCTTGACCGGCAGCTCGTCGAGCGAGGCGTAGACCTTCTGACCGAGGATCTCCTGGCCGGCCGCCGCCGGGTTCACCGGGATGACCCTGTAGCCGCGGTCGAGCAGGTACTTCGCTGCGAAATAGGACGGCCGATTCCAGTTGGCCGACAGGCCGACCATGGCGATGGTCTTGGTGTCGCGCAGGATCCTGCGCAAGTATGCGTCGTCGTAGCGGTCGTGATTGACGGCGGACATATTCACGGCGGACATATTCACGGCGGGCATGGGGAGGGGACTATACATGGCGAAGCCGCTGCTGTTCGAACCGATTTCGATCCGGGACGTGACGCTGAAGAACCGGGTCGTGGTGGCGCCGATGCACCAGTATTCGGCGGACAAGGGCTTCGCCACCGACTGGCACCTGATGAACGCCGGCCGCTATGCAGCCGGCGGCGCCGGACTGGTGATCATGGAATCGACCAAGGTCGAGCGCCGCGGCTGCGGCACGGTCGGCGATCTCGGCATCTGGGACGACGCCTTCATCCCCGGCCTGCAACGCTGCGTCGAGTTCATCCGCCGGCACAATGCCGTGCCCGGCATCCAGCTCGGCCATTCCGGCCGCAAGGCGCGCCGCTTCCGGCCGTGGGAAGGCGGCGCGCCGTTGAAGAACTCCCCTGATGTCTGGGATTGGGAGGGCTGGGAACTCGTCTCGTCGAGTGCGATCAATTCGCCGGAGAGCGATCCCGCGCCGCGCGCGCTCACGCGGGCCGAGATCCCCGAAGTGATCGAGCGCTGGGGGCAGGGGGCGCGGCGCGCCCATGAGGCGGGCTTCGATGTGCTCGACCTCCACATGGCGCATGGCTACCTGATCCACCAGTTCCTCTCGCCGTTCTCCAACGTGCGCAACGACGAATACGGCGGCAGCGAGCTCAACCGCATGCGCTTCGCCATAGAGGTGGTGGAGAGCGTGCGCGCGCACTGGCCGGCTTCCAAGCCGCTGTTCGTGCGGCTCTCGGTCGAGGACGATTCGGGCTGGGGCCCGGACCAGAGCGTGGCGCTGGCGAGGATCCTCAAGCCCAAGGGTGTCGACGTGATCGACTGCAGCTCGGGCGGCATGCGCGGCTCGCCGGTGGTGAGCGCCGGGCCGGTGACCTACGGCTACCAAGTGCCCTATGCCGAGCGCCTGAAGAAGGACGCCGACATCCTCAGCATGGCGGTCGGGCTGATCGTGCATGCCGACCAGGCCGAGCGCATCCTGCGGGAGGGGCGGGCCGACCTGATCGCGCTCGCCCGCGAGCTGCTCTACAACCCGAACTGGCCGATGGACGCGGCGCAGAAGCTCGGGGTCGACGCGCAGTTCGGCTCGGTGCCGCCGGCGCAGGCCTATTGGCTCGCCAAGCGGGCGCAGTCGGTGAAGAGCGTCGTGCCCTCGACCTACATGAAGGGCCTCGGCGCCGGCGACTAGAAGGCCAGCAGGTTGTCGCGGAAGTGGGCGTGCTCGTAGGCCTTGCGTACGAGGCCTCGGTCCTGCAGCGCCGGCACCAGCCCGTCCTCGATCTCGGCCAAGGTGCGGCGATGGACGTTGGGCATCGAGAAGAGATAGCCGTCGCCGCCGACCTCCTGCATGACCTCGCCCATGCGCGCGGCGACCGCGTCGCACGTCCCGACCAGCTCGATGGAGAGGTCGACGGCGTTGTAGCTCGCCATGGTCTCGCGGATCGAACGCCCGGCGGCGACCTTGCGGAACTGCTCGAGGTTCTGCTGGTGGCCGTTGGTGGTGACGTCGTCGGGCAGCGGCTTGTCGAGATCGAAGCGGCCGAAGTCGATGTTGGTCACCTTGCCGAAATGCGCCAGCCGTTCGTCGATCTTCACCATCGACAGCGCCTGGCGCGCCTTGCGCCGCTCCAGCGCCTCCTCCGTGGTCTCGCCGAGGATGGGATTGATGAGGAAGAGGATCTTGCAGTCGGCGGGCTTGCGGCCCTGCGCGACCATGTAGCGGTGCACGTCGTCGCGATAGGCCTTCATCGCCTCGATGCCCTTGGCGTGCACGACGATGGTGTCGGCGTGGGTGGCGGCGAACCTGCGGCCGCGCGGCGAGCCGCCGGCCTGCGCGATCACCGGCTGGCCTTGCGGCGCCGGGCCGGAATTGAGCGGCCCGCGCGTGCGGAAATACCGGCCGTCGTGGTTGACCGCATGGACCTTCGAGGGATCGACGAGGATGCCGCCCCGACGGTCGGCGACGATGGCGCCGGGTTCCCACGATCCCCACAGGCCGCGGCACACCTCCATGTATTCGTCAGCCATCTCGTAGCGCAGGTCGTGCTCGGGCATGCCTTGCATGCCGAAGTTCATCGCCGCGATGTCGGAACTGCCGGTCACGGCGTTCCAGCCGATGCGCCCGCCCGAAACCTGGTCGAGCGTCGCCACCAGGCGCGCCAGCAGATAGGGATGATAGGCGTAGGTGCCGAAGGTCGGCACGATGCCGATGCGCGACGTCACCTGCGTCATCAGCGCGGCGACCACCGAGGGATCCTGGCGCGGCACCGACAGGCCCTTCTTCAGGTAGATCTCGGTCGAGCCGCCGAAGCTCTCGCCGACATAGGAAGAGTCCTCGAGCAGCACGTAGTCGAAGCAGGCGCGCTCGAGCGACCGCGCGAGATCGAGGAACAGCTCGGGCCGCATCCAGCCCGTGCCGATGTGTCCGGTCCACGCCTCGCCCCAGGCCTGCGCGCTCGAGCCCTGGAGGAACCATGCGAGATGAAACGGTCGGCCAGTCACGAGCCACTCCTCCACCGGGACGACGCCTGAACGCAACCGCGATGCCGCCCACGATCGCATAGCGGGCTTGCGCGCCGGGCGCAGCCTGCGGTCGCACCCCGGCACGGCTTCGCCTAGACTAACATGGTTTCGAGGCGGCTCGGGCGAAGGAGCAGGCGATGGACACGATGATGCAGGATCGGGCGAACATGACCGAGGCGGAGTGGCAGGCGCGCTGCGACCTCGCCGCGCTCTATCGCATCTCCGACATGTACGGCTGGACCGACACCATCAACACGCACCTGTCGGTGCGCATTCCGGGCGAGCCGAAGTGCTTCCTGATCAACAACTACGGCGACCTGTTCGGCGAGATCACGGCGTCGAGCCTGGTGAAGATGGACACCGACGGCAACGTCCACAGCAAGGGTGGCGCCTTCAACGCGGCAGGCTTCACCATCCACTCGGGCGTCTACAAGGCGCGGCCCGACGCCAACTGCGTGATGCACACCCACACCCGCGCCGGCACCGGCATCTCGGTGCTGAAGCGCGGGCTCAGGCCAATCACCCAGGATGCGCTCGCCGTCTACGACGAGCTCGCCTACCACGAATACGGCATGCCGGCCTCGCAGGAGGAATGCGACGCGCTCGGCGTGACTTGCCAGCAGGGCGAATCGGTCATCCTGCGCAACCACGGCCTGCTCACCGTCGGCGCCACCATCCCCGGGGCACTCCGGCGCATGTACATGCTGGAGCGCGCCTGTGAGGTCGAGATCATCGCCCGCAGCCTCGGCGAGGAGCCGGTGCCGATCGAGCCCGAGGTGATCGAGAGCTACGGCCAGCGCGCCAAGGCGCAGCGCGCCTCGCCGGAGTTCGGCATGGCCGACTGGCGCGCGGCGCTCCGCCAGATCGAGGGCAGGGGCACCGACTGGCGGCAGTAATCTTTCTTGTCGTCCTGAGCGAAGCGAAGGACCTGACGCCGCAGCAGAGTCGTTGGTTGTTCTGTTAGGTCCTTCGGCTTCGCCTCGGGACGACAGTGTTGATGTCCGAATCCCGCGAGCCTTGCCGGACGCGGCTCGCTAGGGAAAAGGGATGACCACTAACAAGACCTACGGAACCGTCCCGGCGGAGCGGCGCCGGCAGATGAGCGGGCTCGAGTTCGTGCGCGGGCTGGTGAACGGCACGCTGCCGCTCAACACCATTGCCAGGACCCTGGGCTACGACATCGTCGAGGCCGACAAAGGGCGCGTGGTGATAACGGCGCAGCCGAATGCCGATCTCCTCAATCCCTCAGGCACGGTGCATGGCGGCCTGTCGGCGACGCTGCTCGACAGCTGCATGGGGCTCGCCGTCCTGACGACGCTGGACAAGGGGCTCGCCCAGACCACGCTCGAGTTCAAGATCTCCTTCATGCGTCCGGTCACGCCCGAGACCGGGACGATCAGGGCGGAGGGCATCGTCTTGAACAGCGGACGACGCGTCGGCACCGCCGAGGGTCGCCTTACGGACGGTCAGGGCCGCCTGCTCGCCCATGCCACGACGACGTGTTTGGTCTTCGAGGCCTGACCGGGGAGTGGCTCAGGATGGTCGCCGATGACCGGCAATCGGTAGATTTGTTGGGTAGCGGAAGCTTTAGATATCGACTACTGAAAGTAGTATAATTTTTGTTTCGGCGTAAGTGATCCGGGTTGATTTCTGAATCAACCTGCTTATGTTAAGGCGATCTTTCTTGCCCCAAGTCCGATGCACCTCTGAAGCAGTCGAAGCGATCAAAGCCCTTTCTCCCCGGGCGTATGCGGAGATTACCTTGGGGTTGGATGGAGTCCGAAGCTACGGCTTGAAGGGCGAGCGGCATTTTGCGGTTCTCGACCATCGATGGGATGTCTACCTGCTCGAAGCTGACTTTCCCGATCTGGCGGCCATCCTCGTCGTGGATCCGGCCAACGCCAATGTGATTGTGGTGGCAGATGTCGGCGCATATTCGACCGCTTCGGAGGAGACGAAGAAATTTGCGGCGATGAAGGCAGCCGCTGCCGTGTTGTCCAAGGCTCCAACGGATATCCACATCGTTCGAGGCCGGGAGTAGTGTCATGACCAAGGCGAAGAAGTTGACCGGTCAGCCGAAATTTACCTCCCTCGAAGAAGTGGAAGGTGAAGTACTGGCGACGCGGCCGGATGTTCGGAAAATTTGGGACGAAACGGCGTCGCGGCGATCACTCAGCATGAAACTGGTCGGCCTGCGCAGAAGTGCAGGTTTGGCCCAGAGCGACATTGCTGCCCGCACCGGCTGGGACAAGGCGTTCGTTTCCAGGCTCGAGAGTGCGCGCGGCGGCTTTCCGGACATCGCTACCGTCAATCGCTACGCAGAAGTATGTGGGGCAACCGTGGGATTCGTGTTTGCCTCACCGATCGATGCGACTCACGTGCGCATCGTGGACGCCGTTGCCCTGGACTTCAAAGGAGGCGGAGCCCATCCGGATCCGTTCGAAGGGCTCAAAGACACGCAACTCGCCCTGAACGAAGCCTACGAGCGCGACGGGAGCGCCTGACGGGCATGGACGTGGCAGCGAACGCATTGGGCTTCCTCGGAGTCGTGCTCCTCGCATTTCCGGCTTTCTATGCTGCGAGGTATGGCGTTCTGGTCGCCAAGCTGGCGAAGATCGCCCCTTTCGATCCGCTGTTGCGTGACAAGCACAAGGAAGCCATCGAGGGACTGAGGAACGCCCAGTCGGAATGGGGACCCGGTCTGAGCTGGTGCCTGAGAATCGGAACAGTGTTGGCTGGCGGCTCGTATTTCCTCCAGCTCGTGAAACCGATTTTCTCCTGATCTCCGATGAAGGGCAGATCGCCGAGCCGGCGTGGTCACCGCCCCGTCCATTCCGGCCCGGGCTTCTTGCCGACGAAGGCGTCGATACCGGCTCGCGCGTCCTCGGTCTGCAGTGCGTCCGCCATGAAGTCGGTGGCGAAGCCGTAGGCGCGCGCCACGTCCATTTCCATGTGCCTGTGGAACATCGCCTTGCCCGCCGCGATCTGGCCGGGCGGCTGGCTGGCGATGCGGTTGGCGAGATCGAGCGTCTCGCGATCGAGGTCGGCCGGCGCGACCACGCGGCTCACGAGGCCGTCGCGCAGCGCCGTCGCGGCATCGACGAACTGGCCGGTGAGCAGCATGTCGAGCGCACGCTTGGGGCCGACGGTGCGGCCGACCGCCACCGACGGCGTGCCGCAGAACAGGCCGTTGACGATGCCCGAGGTGGCGAAGGTCGCCGCGCTCGACGCGACGGCGAGGTCGCAGGCGGCGACGAGCTGGCAGCCGGCGGCCGTCGCCACCGCCTGGACCTTGGCGATCACCGGCTGCGGCAGGTTGCGGATCGCGAGCATCATCGCCGAGCAGCGCCGCACCAGATCGTGCGCGGCGTCGCGGCCGGCGAGTGCGGCGACCTCGCGCAGGTCGTGTCCCGTCGAGAAGGCGCGATCGCCCGCCGCCTCGACCACCACGCAGCGTACGCCGCGGTCCTTGGCGAGCTTGTCGAATTCCGCCTGCAGCGCGTCTATAAGCTCGCCCGAGAGGGCATTCATGGCGCGTGGACGGTTGAGGGTCAGGATGGCGACCCGACCCTCGTCGCGTCGCAGCAGGACCGGTTCGTTGGGAGCGGCTGACATGACGCCAGTGTACGGGATGAGGGGAGGGGCGTCATGCCGGCGATGACTGTCGATGCACTGCACAGGTTCCTCAAGGAGGCGTTCCCGCAGGCGCCGCAGGGCATCTCGATCGAGCATCTCACCGACACGACGATCCGGGTGCGCCAGAAGACGGCGGAGCGGCATTTGCGTCCGGGCGGCACGATCTCCGGGCCGACCCTGATGGCGATGGTCGATTGCGGCTTCTATCTGCTGCTGCTCGGGCGGCTCGGTCCGGTCGCGCTGGCGGTGACGACCAACCTCAACATCAACTTCATGCGCAAGCCCGAGCCCGCCGATCTGCTGGGCGAGGGCCGGCTGATGAAGCTCGGCAAGACGCTGGCGGTCGGCGACTTCACGATCTGGAGCGAAGGCAAGGTCGACCCCGTGGCGCACGCCACCGTCACCTATGCGATTCCGCCACGGTCCTAGGTCGTGCTGAGCGGAGCGAAGGACCTGGCAGGGTGGTCAACGGAGGTGGGGTCAGCGTGGGACCCTTCGCTTCGCTCAGGATGACAAGTGGGAGCAGGGCAATAAGATGAGGTATTATAATACCTCACATCTAACACGCTATAATATAGACATCTTTTCTCATGATTTGACATTCCACGGCGGCATCCCCATAAGCGCCCGCTCACGGAAGAAAGACCCATGCAGACCCTCACCAACCAGACCCGCAGCGCCAAGGCTGCCGACGTGCAGAAGAAGTGGGTGCTGATCGACGCCGACGGGCTGGTGCTCGGCCGGCTGGCCACGATCATCGCCATGCGCCTGCGCGGCAAGCACAAGCCGACCTTCACCCCGCACGTCGATTGCGGCGACAACATCGTCGTCATCAATGCCGAGAAGGTGCGCCTGACCGGCCGCAAGGCCGAGCGCGAAGTCTTCTATTGGCACACCGGCCATCCTGGCGGCATCAAGGGCGAGACCCTCGGCAAGCGCCTGGAAGGCCGCTTTCCCGAGCGCGTCATCGTCAAGGCCGTCGAGCGCATGATCACCCGCGGTCCGCTCGGCCGCGCGCAGATGAAGAACCTGCGCGTCTACAAGGGCCCGAACCACGAGCACGAGGCGCAGCAGCCCGAGAAGCTCGACGTCGCCGCGATGAACCGCAAGAATTCGAGGATCGGCTGATATGGCTACCGAACTTTCGTCCTTTGCCGAACTGAAGAAGGCGCCGATTGCCGGCGTCGAGGCGCCCGCTCCGGTGCGCGAGAAGGAAGTCGACGGGCAGGGCCGCGCCTACGCCACGGGCCGGCGCAAGAACGCCGTCGCCCGCGTGTGGGTCAAGCTCGGCACCGGCAAGATCACGGTGAACGGCCGCGACCAGAAGGTCTATTTCGCGCGCCCGACCCAGCAGATGGTGATCCAGCAGCCGTTCGACGTCAGCCAGCGCAACGGCCAGTTCGACGTGATCGCCACGGTGTCCGGCGGCGGCCTGTCGGGCCAGGCCGGCGCGGTGCGCCACGGCATCGCCCAGGCGCTCTCCAAGTTCGAGCCGGCGCTGCGCAGCGCCCTGAAGTCGAGCGGCTTCCTGACGCGCGACAGCCGCGTGGTCGAGCGCAAGAAGTACGGTCGCGCCGGCGCCCGCCGCCGCTTCCAGTTCTCCAAGCGTTAAGCCGAGAGGCGATGGCCGGCCTGATCGTTCCCTTCAACGGCATTTTGCCGAAGGTCGACGGGTCGGCATTCATCGCCGCCAATGCCACCCTGGTCGGCGACGTCACGATCGGCGCGAGGTGCGGCATCTGGTTCGGCGCGGTGCTGCGCGCCGACGGCCCGCCGATCCGGATCGGCGACGGCTCCAACATCCAGGACGGCACGGTGATCCACATCGCCGCGCGCGGTGTCGGCACGACGGTCGGCTGCAACGTCACGGTCGGCCACATGGCGCTGCTGCACGCCTGCGAAGTGCAGGACGACGCCTTCATCGGCATGCACTCGACCGTGCTCGACGAGGCGGTGGTCGAGACCGGGGCGATGGTCGCGGCCGGCGCCGTGGTGACGCCGCGCAAGATCGTGCGCAAGGGCGAGCTGTGGGCCGGCAATCCCGCGGTCAAGATGCGCGACATCGAGGAGCGGGACATCGAGCGCTTCCGGCGTTCGGCCGCCAACTACGTCGCGCTCGCCCAGACCTATCTCGCCCAGCAACGGCCCAGGGCGGCGGAGTAGGGCGGGCGTGATCGCCCGCGAATACGACTACATCGTCGTCGGCGCCGGATCGGCCGGCGCCGTGCTGGCGGCGCGCTTGAGCGAGGATCCGGCCGTGCGCGTGCTGCTGCTCGAGGCGGGCCGCGACTTCCGTTCGGCCGAGACGCCCGAGCACATTCGCATCCCCAATCCGATGCGGGCGATCGCCGACGACGGCTATCGCTGGCCGACCCTGATGGCGCGCCGCACCGAGCGGCAGGAGCCGAAGCTCCTTTGGCGCGGCCGGGCTGTTGGCGGCAGCTCGACCATCAATGGGCAGATCGCCATCCGCGGCGTGCCCGACGATTTCGAGCGCTGGCGGGAGATGGGCTGCGCCGGCTGGGGCTGGCCCGAGGTGCTGCCCTACTTCAACAGGCTCGAGACGGACGTCAATTTCGGCGACGCGCCGTACCACGGCAATTCCGGCCCGATCCCGGTTTACCGTGCGCCGGTTCACGATTGGGGTGCGGTCGATCGGGCGCTCAAGGACGCGGCCATCGGTCTCGGCTACGGCTGGTGCGAGGATCACAACGCGCCGGCCGGCACCGGCGCCTCGCCCTACGCCATCAACAGCCGCGCCGGCGTGCGCGTCTCGACCAACGACGGCTATCTCGAGCCGGCGCGCGGCAGGGCCAACCTGCGGATCGTCGGCAACGCACTTGTGTCGACGCTTCAGTTCGAGGGCAACCGGCCGCATGCCAGCGGCGTGCGGGTGAGCGTCGACGGCCAGGTCTTCACGCCGCGCGCCACCCGCGAGGTGCTGTTGTGCGCCGGCGCCATCCATTCGCCGGCCGTGCTCCAGCGTTCGGGCATCGGGCCCGCCGCGCTGCTGAAGTCGCTCGGCATCGCCGTGATCGCCGACCTGCCGACGGGCGAGAACCTGCTCGATCATCCGGCGATGACGCTCTACCTGCATCTTGGGGACGGGGCGCGCGTCGGCACCATGATGCACCGGCACACCAATTGCTGCCTGCGCTACTCGTCCGGCCTCGGCGGTGCCGGCGAGAACGACATGATCGTCATTGCCGGCAACCTCGTGTCGCTGGGCGGCGGCGACACGTCGAAGGGCCGGCTGGTCGTCTCGGTCTACCAGGCGTTCAGCCAGGGCAGGGTGGCGATCACGACCGCCGACCCGGCGATCGATCCACGGATCGACGAGCGCATGCTGTCGGACGAACGCGACCTCGTGCGCATGCGCGACGGCGTGCGCCGCCTGCGCGCGCTGGGACGGCACGACGCCGTTCGCGCCATCACGACGCGGGTCGACTACGGCATGACGGGCCGATCGATCGAGGAGGAGATGAGTCCGGCGGAGATCGACGACTGGATGTTCGCCGAGTGCTCCGACGCCCAGCACGCCAGCGGGACCTGCCGCATGGGACCGCGCGACGCGGCGACGTCCGTCGTCGATCCCGAGTGCCGCGTGATCGGCGTGTCGGGGCTGCGCGTGATCGACGCCTCGGTCATGCCCGAGGTGGTGCGCGCCAACACGCATCTCACGACGGTGATGATCGCCGAGAGGATGGCCGACCGGCTGAGGCGCGGCTGACGGTTCGATGCGGCAGCGCGCGACCCAAGCCCTGGCTTTGGCTCAGTCGATCAGCCGCACCTTGACGTACGATCCCGGCGCGTCCTCGATCGCCGGCAGGCCGCCGGTGCCCGGCACGCGTGCCGGCACCTTCGTTCCCGACTTCTCCGACAGCCACGCGTCCCAGTCGTTCCACCACGAGCCGGGGAACTCCCTGGCCGCGGCCTGCCATTCGGCGAGCGTCGGCGGGTTCTTCGCGGTTTCATTCAGCCAATGCTGGTATTTCTTCGCGTGCGGCGGATTGACGACGCCGGCGATGTGGCCGGAGCCCGCCAGCATGAAGCGGACCGGCCCCGAGAAGAGCTGCGTTGCCTTGTAGACCGACCTGGCCGGCGCGATGTGATCCTCCTTGCCGGCCTGCAGGTAGACGGGGATCGACACCTTGCGCAGATCGATCGGCACGTTGTCGATCACGAGGCCACCCGGCTGCACCAGCAGGTTCTTCTGGTACATGTTGCGCAGGTAGTAGCTGTGCATGGCCGCCGGCAGGCGCGTGGCGTCGGCGTTCCAGAACAGCAGGTCGAAGGGGAAGGGATCCTTGCCCATCAGGTAGTTGTTGACCACGAACGACCAGATCAGGTCGTTGGCGCGCAGCATGTTGAAGGTCGTCGCCATCTCGGTGCCGTCGAGATAGCCCTTCTTCTCCATCACCTGCTCGATGCCGGCGAGCTGATCCTCGTCGATGAAGACGCCGAGCTCGCCGGGTTCGGTGAAGTCGACCTGGGCGGTGAAGAACGTGCAGGCGGCGATGCGGTCGTCCTGTCGCGCCGCCATGTAGGCCAGCGTCGTCGCCATCAAGGTGCCGCCGATGCAGTAGCCGATGGCGGACACGCGCCGCTCGCCGGTCGCCTTCTCGATGGCATCGAGGGCGGCGAGCGGGCCGCGCTTCATGTACTCCTCGAAGCCGAGCTGGGTCAGCTTCTCGTCCGGGTTGACCCACGAGATGACGAACACGGTGTAGCCGCGCTCGGTCGCCCACTTGATGAAGGAGTTCTCGGGCTTGAGATCGAGGATGTAGAACTTGTTGATCCAGGGTGGCACGATCAGCAGCGGCATCTGCCAGACTTCTTCCGTGCGCGGCGCGTACTGGATGAGCTGCATCAGCTCGTTCTGGTAGACCACCTTGCCGGGCGAGGTCGCGACGTTCCCGCCGACCTTGAATGCGTTCATGTCGGTCTGGCGGATCGCCAGCCGGCCCTTGCCGCGCTCGAGGTCGGTCAGCAGGTTCTGCAGGCCCTTGACGAGGTTCTCGCCCTTGCTCTCCATCGTCGCCTTGACGACCTGGGGGTTGGTCAGCGCGAAATTGCTGGGCGACATCGCGTCCATGAACTGGCGGGTGTAGAAGTCGACCTTCTGCGCGGTCTTGTCGTCGACGCCTTCGACGTCCTTGACGGTATGCTGCAGCCAGCGTGCCGTCAGCAGATAGGACTGCTTGAGGTAGTCGAAGACCACCTCGTCCTTCCACGCCGGATCGTTGAAGCGCTTGTCGCCCTTGGCGGGTTCGGCGACGGGCTCGACCTTCTGGCCCATCATGCGTTGCGCCGTGACCTGCCAGAGCTGCATGTACTGCGTCCACAACTCCATCTGCGCCTGCAGGAGCTTGTTGGGGTCGGCCAGCATCCTGGCCGTGAAGTCCATGAAGGTCTGGGTGAGCTTGAGTGGATCGGCGGGTTGCGTGCCGTCGGCCTGGTAGCGCTCGGCGAAGTCCTTCAGCAGCTTCTGGCTGCGCTCGGCGATATCCTGAAAGGCGGCCTGCATTTTCTCCTGCTCGGCCGGCGTGAGGCCGGGGAGGGTGCCTGGCGTGGACCGTGGGGACGACGTCTCGGACATGCGTTTCCCTTTACGAATCATTGGCTTTGCCGCGTTTCTTGCGGTATTTTCAGCGGCCCGGTAATGAACCGTCGGGCATTTTCCCGGATCGCCTAGCCTTCCCCCTTAGGTAGGCTGCGACAACCCGGGGGTCAATTTTCCTCTCGGGCTTCGCTAGACACGAGGAGCGGGATGCGAGGGCACAAGGGCATGATTGGTAGGATGCGTTTGTCTGGCCTGCTTGCGGGCGTGTCGGCGGCCGCCCTGCTGGCGGGCTGCGATCGCGACAGCCCGGCCAACAGCGCGAAAGTTCGGCCCGGTGCCGAGCGCCAGGTGGCGGCGAGCGGCGCCTTGCCGTCGGCGAGTTCGGGACGGCAGTACGATACCGCAGTGGCTCCGGTCGACGAGACGAGGCGTCAGGGAGCGCAGATCGGCTCGGTCGTCGCCGCGCGCGGCGGACAGCAGGGCCAAAAGGAAGAGGCCGCCAAGCTGGCCGCCGAGCGCGACCGCGAGGCGCGGGAAGCGCGTCAGGCACGCGACCAGGCCGAGCGCGAGGCCCGCGAACGCGAGCAGCAGCAGGAAAAGGAGGCCGCCGAACGCCGCACCGCGCAACCGCCGGCGCAGGCCGCGGTGGAGCCCCCTGCCGCCGTGACGACCGCGGCGGTGCCGCCGCCGCCGTCGGCTCCTCCGGTCGCCGAGGCGGCGTCCGTTGCTGCGCCTCCTGCCGCAACCGTGACGACGGCGGCAACGCCGCCGCCGCCCCCCGCAGAGACGACGGCACCGGTTGTCGCGGCAGCTCCGCCTAGGCCGGCCGATCCGAACAAGGCGTTCGAACCGCCACCGGGCTGGACGCCGCCAGGCCGCAGCGAGGCGATCAATCCGGTCGTTGCCGCTCCGCCGTCGCCAGCCACCGAAACGGCGACCGCTTCCGCCGTGGCGACACCGCCGCCCCCTCCGCCGTCGGCGCCTGAACCCCGGATGGCTGCGGCACCACCACCACCACCACCACCGCCCGAGCCGGCGCCGCGCCGCGTCGATCCGAACAAGGCGTTCGAACCGCCGCCGGGCTGGACGCCGCCCGACCGCAGTGAAGCGGTCAATCCCGTGGTCGCTGCCCCGCCGCCGCCTCCGCCACCTGCCGCGACAGCTCCGTCGACGACCGCCGTGACGGCCGCTGCCGTCCCGCCGCCTCCGCCGGCACCCGAACCGCGCATGGCGGCCGCACCGCCGCCGCCACCTCCGCCGCCTCCGCCACGGCGTGCCGACCCCAACAAGGCTTTCGAGCCCCCTCCGGGCTGGACTCCGCCCGCTGCGAGCGCGCCGTCGGCACCGCCGCCGCCGACCGTCCAGACGGCGGCTGTCGCACCCCCTCCGCCGCCTCCACCTCCGCCGCCCGTGGCCGTCCAGACCGCACCGGTTCCGGCACCGCCGCCACCCACGGTCGCCGCGCCGCCGCCACCTCCGCCACCGCCGCCTTCACAGCCCGTTGTCCAAGCCACGCCGTCTACGACTCCTGCCGCCGAACCGCCCCCGGTCCCCGCCCCGGCAACGAAAGCCGACATTGCCAAGGCGATCTCGGGCGAGGTGCCGTTCAGCGCCATCAAGTCGCCGCCCTTCAGCGGGCAGGTGCAGGTCGCCGTGATCCAGTTCGGCCGCTCGTCGTCGGGACTGGGCGGCAACGACGAGGCGGTTCTGTCGAGGGTCGCCAAGATCCAGAAGCAAAACGGCGGCACGATTCGCATCGTGGCGCATGCCTCGCAGGACGTGACGGCCGCGTCGTCCGGCGCGCTGGAGCGCGGCAACTACGAGGTGTCGCGCCGGCGCGCGCTCGCCATCGCCAATTCGTTGATGCGGATGGGGGTGCCGCGCGGCGCGATCGTCGCCGAGGCCGCGTCCGACGACGAGCCGGTCTACGCCACCAACACCGCGCGAGGCGTGGCCGCCAACCGCCGCGCGGAGATCTACCTCGACCTCTAGGCGCGCCAAGGACAAGACAATGGACGATTCCGAATTCCATCGGCTGAAGCGCCTGCCTCCCTACGTGTTCGCCGAGGTCAACGCCATGAAGGCGCGGGCGCGCGCCGCGGGCCAGGACGTCATCGATCTCGGCATGGGCAACCCCGACCTGCCGACCGCGCCGCACATCGTCGCCAAGCTCGCCGAGGCCGCCGGCAATCCGCGCGCCCACGGCTACTCCGCCTCGCGCGGCATTCCCGGCCTGCGACGGGCACAGGCGGCGTACTACGCACGTCGCTTCGACGTCGAGCTCGATCCCGAGAGCGAGATCATCGTCACGCTCGGCTCGAAGGAGGGGCTGGCCAATCTCGCCCAGGCGATCACCTCGCCGGGCGACATCGTGCTGGTCCCCAACCCCAGCTACCCGATCCATCCCTACGGCTTCATCATCGCCGGCGGCTCGGTGCGCCACATTCCGGTGCCGGGCAGCACCTCGCTCGACCAGTTCCTGCCCGCACTCGAACGGGCAGTGCGCCACACCGTGCCCAAGCCGCTCGCGCTGGTGCTGAACTATCCGTCCAACCCGACGGCGCAGGTCGTCGATCTCGACTTCTACCGAGCGATTGTCGATTTCTGCAAGCGCGAGAAGATCTGGATCCTGTCGGACCTCGCCTATGCCGAGATCTATTTCGACGGCCACCCGCCGCCGTCGGTGCTGCAGGTGCCGGGCGCGCGCGACATCGCCATCGAGTTCACCTCGATGAGCAAGACCTATTCGATGGCGGGCTGGCGCATCGGCTTCGCCGCCGGCAACCGGACGCTCATCCAGGCGCTGACCCGCATCAAGTCCTATCTCGACTACGGCGCCTTCACGCCCATCCAGGTGGCGGCGACGGCGGCGCTCAACGGCCCGCAGGACTGCATCGTCGATGCACGCAACACCTACCGCGAGCGCCGCGACATCCTGATCGAGGGTATGCGCACGGCGGGATGGGACATCCCGGCGCCGTCGGCCAGCATGTTTGCCTGGGCGCCGATCCCCAAGGCATTCGCCGAGCTGGGCTCGCTCGCCTTCTCCAAGCTGCTGCTCACCCAGGCCAATGTCGCGGTGTCGCCGGGCCTGGGCTTCGGCGAGCATGGCGACGCCCACGTCCGCATCGCCATGGTCGAGAACAAGCACCGCATCCGCCAGGCCATCCGCAACGTCCGCCAGGTGATGGCCGATCCGTCGCGTGCCATAGACCTCTATCTGCGCGGCGTTGGGGACAATATCACGCCATTGAAGGCTCGCGCCTGAGCGTATCCTGTCGTATCAGGGCGGCCCCATGAGAACTCCCCTCAAGATCGGCATCGCCGGCCTCGGCACCGTCGGTGCCGGCGTGGTCAAGTTGCTCGCCGAGCACAGCCGTCTGCTGTCGCTGCGCGGCGGCAGGCCTCTCAAGCTGGTCGCGGTCAGTGCCCGCAGCAAGACCAAGAAGCGCGACGTCGACCTGTCAGGCGTGCGCTGGGAGCGCGACCCGCTGGCGCTCGCGCATGCGCCCGACGTCGACGTCGTGGTCGAGCTGATCGGCGGCTCGGGCGGCGTGGCGCGGCGCCTGGTCCAGCAATCGCTGCGGGCCGGCAAGCACGTCGTCACCGCCAACAAGGCGCTGCTCGCCATGCACGGCGCCGGGCTTGCCGGACTGGCCGAGAAGAAGGGCGCCATCCTCGCCTTCGAGGCGGCGGTCGCCGGCGGCATCCCGATCATCAAGTCGTTGCGCGAGGGCCTGGTCGGCAATCGGGTGCGCCGCCTCTACGGCATCCTCAACGGCACCTGCAACTATATCCTCACCACCATGCGCGAGACCGGCCGCGACTTCGACGTCGTGCTCGCCGAGGCGCAGGCCGCGGGCTATGCCGAGGCCGATCCCAGCTTCGACGTCGACGGCATCGATGCCGCCCACAAGCTCGCCGTGCTGACCGGCACCGCCTTCGGCACGCGCGTGAATTTCTCCGGCGTGCATGTCGAGGGCATCCGCCGCGTCACGGCGATGGACATCGAATTCGCCCAGGAGCTCGGCTACCGCATCAAGCTGCTGGGACTGGCGCGCGAAACGCGCCACGGCATCGAGCAGCGCGTGCATCCCTGCATGGTGCCGCTCGACGCGCCGATCGCCCATATCGAGGGCGTGTTCAACGCCGTCGTCGTCGAAGGCGACTTCGTCGGCACGACCATGTTCCAGGGCCGTGGTGCGGGGCAGGGGCCGACGGCGTCGGCCGTGGTCGCCGACCTCGTCGACGTGGCGCGCGGCCGCCAGATGCCGGCCTTCGTCGTCCCGGCCGACCGCCTGGCGGACAAGAAGGCAGCGCCCATGGACCGTCACGAGGGTGCCTACTACATGCGCCTGATGGTGCAGGATCGGCCAGGCGTGATCGCGGCGGTGTCGGGCGTGCTCGCCAAGGAGCGCATCTCGCTCGAATCGATGCTGCAGCGCGGCCGCTCGCCCTCGGACGAGGTGCCGGTGGTGTTGACGACGCACGAGACCGAGGAGGCGCGCATGCGGCGGGCGGTGGCCCGCATCGCCCGCCTGCCGGCGGTCGCCGAGGAACCTTGCCTGATCCGGATCGAGAAGTTCTAGACGGCGCCGCGAGCGCGCCGACGGAGGAAGCGATGGCCGACGTTGGAAAGATGGACCGCAATCTTGCGCTGGAGGCCGTGCGAGTCACCGAGGCGGCTGCCCTCGCGGCGTCCAAGCTGATGGGGCGCGGCGACGAGAAGGCCGCCGACCAGGCCGCCGTCGATGCCATGCGTTCGGCGCTCAACACGCTCTCGATCGACGGCACCGTGGTGATCGGCGAAGGCGAGCGCGACGAGGCGCCGATGCTCTATATCGGCGAGAAGGTCGGCGCCGGCGGCCCCAAGATCGACATCGCCCTCGACCCGCTCGAGGGCACGACCATCACCGCCAAGGGCCTGCCCAACGGGCTCGCCGTGCTGGCGATGGCCGAGCATGGCGGCTTCCTCAACGCCCCCGACGTCTACATGGACAAGATCGCCGTCGGCGGCGGCCTGCCGGACGGCGTGGTCGACCTCGACAAGACGCCGAAGCAGAACCTCGCCGACCTCGCCAAGGCGAAGAACGTGCAGGTCTCGGATCTCGTCGTCTGCATCCTCGACCGGCCGCGACATTCCGAGCTGATCGCCAAGGTCCGCGAGGCCGGCGCGCGCATCATGCTGATCGGCGATGGCGACGTCTCGGGAGTCATCGCCACATCGACCGGCGATTCGGGCATCGACATCTACATGGGCTCGGGCGGCGCGCCGGAAGGCGTGCTGGCGGCGGCGGCGCTGCGCGCCATCGGCGGGCAGATCCAGGGACGCCTGCTGTTCCGCAACGACGACGAGAAGGCGCGCGCGAGGAAATGGGGCATCAGCGACCTCAACCGCAAGTATTCGATGATCGAGATGGCCAAGGGCGACGTGATGTTCGCCGCGACCGGCGTCACCTCGGGCTCGATGCTCAAGGGCGTTCGCCGCTTCGGCAACGGCGCGGAGACCCACTCGATCGTCATGCGCTCCAAGACCGGCACCGTGCGCTGGGTGTCGGCTCACCACAATTTCTCGATCAAGACCGGCCTGCCGAGCTGGGCGTAACTTCTTCCCAACGAGTTGGTCGCCCATGGCCGTCGAACTGCGCGCCGCGCGTCCCGCCTTTCTCGGCATCGAGCGGTCGTTGACGGGCAGGCGCTGGGCGGCGCGATTGGCCGACGAACGAATCGCGCTCGCCATGGCGCAGCGCCACGGCCTGCCCGACGCGATCTGCCGGCTGCTGGCGGCGCGCGAGGTCGGACTCGACGCGGTGCCCGACTTCCTCGAACCGACCTTGCGCAAGTTCCTGCCCGACCCGTTGCACCTCAAGGACATGGACGCGGCCGTCGCCCGGCTGGTGCGCGCGGTGCGCGACGGCGAGAGGATCGTCGTGTTCGGCGACTACGACGTCGACGGCGCCACGTCGACGGCGTTGCTGCTGCGCTTCTTCCGCGCCGTCGGCGGCACGATCGGCCACTACATCCCGGACCGGCGCAAGGAAGGCTACGGGCCCAGCGCCGAGGCGATGCGCTCACTCAGGGAACAGGGCGCCTCGGTGGTCGTCACGGTCGATTGCGGCGTCACCGCCTACGAGCCGCTGGCCGAGGCGCGACGCACCGGCCTCGACGTCATCGTCATCGACCACCACCAGGCCGAGGTCACGCTGCCCGAGGCGGTGGCGGTGGTCGATCCCAACCGCATCGACGAGGAGAGCCCGCACAAGCAGCTCGCCGCCGTCGGCGTCGCCTTCCTGCTGGCCGTCGGCGTCAACCGCGCGCTGCGCGATCTGGGCTGGTACGGCGACAACAGGCCCGAGCCCGATCTGCGCCAATGGCTCGACCTGGTCGCTCTCGGCACGGTCGCCGACGTGGTGCCGCTCACCGGCGTCAATCGCGCGCTGGTGCGGCAGGGCCTGCTGGTGATGGGCCAGCGGCGCAATGCCGGCCTGGCCGCGCTAGCCGACGTGGCCCGCCTGCGCGAGGCACCGGGCGCCTATCACCTCGGCTTCATGCTGGGACCGCGGGTCAATGCCGGCGGACGGGTGGGGCAGGCCGACCTCGGCGCACGGCTGCTGGCCAGCGACGATCCGCACGAGGTCGGGGCGCTGGCGCTGCGCCTCGACGAATTCAATGCCGAGCGGCGGGCGATCGAGCGCAACGTGCTCGAGCAAGCGATCGCGCGCATCGAGGGACTTTATGGCCCCGATCGCAAGGGCCTGCCCTCGGCGCTGCTGGTCGAGAGCGAGGGATGGCATGTCGGCGTGATCGGCATCGTCGCCAGCCGGCTGGTCGAACGCTACGGCAGGCCGGCCTTCGTGATCGGCGTCGATGGCGAAGTGGGGAAGGGCTCCGGCCGCTCGGTGAAGGGCGTCGATCTCGGCGCCGCCGTGCTGGCCGCGCGGCAGGCCGGGTTGCTGGTCAATGGCGGCGGGCATGCGATGGCGGCGGGGCTCACCGTGGCTCGCGAGGCGATCTCCGAGCTCGCGAAATTCCTCGACGAGCGCATCGCACCGCAGCTCGGCGCGGCGCCGGCGGTGCGCGAGCTCGGCATCGATGCCGCCCTTGCACCCGGCGCGGCGACACACGAGCTGGTGGCGATGATCGAGCGTGCCGGTCCGTTCGGCGCCGGCAACGCGCTGCCGCGTTTCGCGCTGTCGGGCGTACGGGTCGACTACGCCCAGCCGGTGGGCGAGGGGCATGTGCGCTGTACTCTGGTCGGCCAGCAGCGCGGCCGGGTCGAGGCGATCGCCTTCCGCGCCGCGCAAAGCGCGCTCGGCCCGGCGCTTCTCGATCGGACCAGGCCCGTGCTCCACGTCGCCGGCGCCCTGCGCCTCGAGCGCTACAACGGCCGCGAAGCCGTCCGCCTCCAGATCGACGATGCGGCGGCCGCGGCGGGCTCGATGCTGGCCTAGTCGGCGGCGGCGGAGGCGCGCCGTCCCGCCTGCTTGATTTCCCGGGGCCGGGCCGTTACATCCACCCGCTCCTGCCGCCCAGGCCGGCCACGTCCCCATCGTCTAGAGGCCTAGGACACCAGCCTTTCACGTTGGTAACACGGGTTCGAATCCCGTTGGGGACGCCATGCTTCGCCAGAGCACGCTAGGACCAACCTTGGAGCGCCCATTCTCACTCTACAGCCGTCCTTGCGCCTACCATGTGAACGTACCTGCTATCCGAACGGTCGCATTCGCACTCGGCCCGGCTCGATGACAGAGAAATAGCCAGCCCAATCGTCACGCGCTGTTACCAGCTGGGCGAGTCGCTCTCCAACTTCTCCAGGCTTTGCCACCGGCATGCGCAGCAAAATGACGCCGCAGGTGCGGGGCAGCGCCGATCCTCTGGCCAGTTCGCCGAAATCCTTGTCGAAGGTCAGGAGGATGCGCTGCTCGCGGGCCGCCCATGCCAGCACGTCTGAATCGATTGCACCCGGTGCGGCTGTCCTACCCAAACAACGTCGTGCCCGGCTGCCTCGAGAGCGGTGACCGCTGCACCAGGGAAATTCTCGTCGGCGAGAAAGCGCATATCAGGCTGCGCTCGGGAATACCTTCTCCGAGCTCAACGTGTCGCGCGCATATGCGAGGCACGCGATGATGTCGTCGTGTGTGACACCCGGGTAATTCCCGAGGATGTCGGCTTCGCTCCATCCGTCGGCCATCAAGCCGATCATGAACTCCACAGACAACCGCGTCCCGCGGATGACAGGCTTACCGGCGAGCACGCCGGGGGCGAGCGCAATGCGAGGATGCTCCGTCATGGTCTGTTGGCCACTCCATTTTTCGAGCCTGAATTTACTCGAACGCGGCGAGCCAGGCGATGCCAGAATCACGGATGGCGCCATGTTATCGTAGAACGTGAGAGTGGTTTGGGCGATGTGCGCAAGCGGCGGCGTAGCTCGGCGAGCTGCATCATAGCGGCACGGCGAACGAGTAGTGCCCATCTTCATCTGCTGTGGCACGCCATGCTTGCCGACGTTGAAAAGTAGCGTAGTCTTGCGCCCGAGCCGCCGCGGGCGGTTTCCAGACGGGTGCCATGGCCGAATTGAAACGACGAACGCTTGCCGGGCTCGCCACCGCGATGGCGGGCAGCGTCGTGGCCGGCGCCAGCGCAAGGGGAGCGCCGACAGTGACCGATCCGATGCTCGTGAAGAAGCTCGACGCCATCTTCAACGCCCACATGGACGCCGAACTGGCCGGCGATCTCGACAAGACCTTGGCGACCATGTCGGCCAATCCGCATCTCGTGAACATCCCGACGATGGTCGGCGGCCAGGGAACGAGCGGCGTCCGGACTTTCTATTCCAAGCGACTGATCGGACAGTTCTTCCCGCCGGACGTGAAATTCGAGAGCATCTCGCGGACCTACAGCGAAGAACGCCTGGTCGATGAGCTCATCATCTCCTTCACCCACACGACGACGATCGACTGGATGCTGCCGGGCGTCAAGCCGACCGGCAAGCGGGTGGAAACCGTCTTCGTCGTGATCGTCGGCATCGAGGGCGACAAGGTGTCCTACGAGCACATCATGTGGGACCAGGCGAACGTGCTGGTGCAGATCGGCCTGCTCGATCCGAAGGGCCTGCCGGTGGCCGGCTCCGGCGCCGCCGCCAAGCTCCGTAATCCGTCCTTGCCCGATCCGTTCTTCAACGAGGGTTGAGAAGCGCGGCGTCTATCCCGCGACGAGCGCCGCCAGGCCGAGAACGAGGCCGACCGGCGCGATTTCGACCCTCCAGCGCAGGACATAGACGTACCCCATCGAGATCGACAGGCCGCCGAGCAGGGTCGCGATGACGTATGTCCATCCCAGCATGGATGCGGCCAGAAAGAGGGCCAGCAGCATCGCCGCGATCCCGAGTGCGCCAGGCAGATGATGCGCCTTGAAGCGGGTTCCGCTCGCCAGCCACCGCTGATAGACCGCGTAAAAGCGGTGCGAGAGCATGGTCGCGCCGCAGGCGAAGACCACGATCAGCGCGGCGAGCGTGGCGATGTCGTCTCGTGTCATCTTCGCCGCTCTCGTCCTTCCTTCACCGCTGTGGCGTCGGCGGACGGCAATTTCAACGCGAAACGTCCGCCTGCAGCCCACCAACCTTGGCCAGTAGATACACTTGGGAGAATCCACTGCTTCGCCAGAGGCGAAGGCCAATCGCCAGGAAGCATCGCGGCTTCCGCTCAAACGTGGCGTGGACCCGGCAACTCAATAGCCCCGACGCGACGAGTTGTGAAGGGGCGGCGGCCGGGACTACTGGCAGGTCTGGACGGTCACCGGATCGCGCAACTTCCAGCAGATCGGCTCGCCCGGCTGCGTTCGATTGACGGTGCAGTAGTAGGCTTCGGCGCCCTTCTGCATCCAGACCCCGCCGGGGACGGCGGCGGCGATGGCGAAGCCGTTGGAGAGCAGCCCCGCGGGCGATGTCTTGTCGGAACCGGAATCGTACTGGATGACGCAGCTCTGCGCCGGCGCCGGCTGTTGCGCCTGCTGGGCGAGGGCGGGAATCGCAGTCCCGAGGATGAAGGCGACGGTCAGGACGAGTTTTGGCATCTTCTTGGCCTTTGCGGACGACTGGGCGAGGTCTCTTCGGTGCGCCGCGCTACATATGTTCACGCTGCGTGACGAAGGCAAGTGAGCGAGTGACACACCTCATGCCCGGTGCTTATGTTTGAGCCATCATGCAAATTGTCCGCTGCCTGGTGGCCATCGCGGCCGCACTCCTCATCCTTCCGCTGAGCGCCGTGGCGCAGACCGCGCCGCCGCAAAAGAAGATCGGCGTCCCGTCCAAGCAGAAGCACGTCGACTGGCTGATCGTGCTCAACGCCAAGGGAGCCAAGCTGTCGGGCCAGACGCTCGTGCTGGAGGGGCCGCAACCGTCCGCGATCGTCTTCTCCGACCGACCTGTCCGCAGCGCCGGGCACATGCCGACCGGCGAGGTCGTCGATCTCTGGAAGACCGGCAGCTTCGCCAGGGTGCCGCCCAACGCCACCGTTTCGGCCTTCTCCAAGGACGGCAACTCAGTGAGCGACGCGGTACTGGTGCTGAAGAAGCCGAAGTGGGAGGGCGACAAGCTCGCGTTCGAGGTCGACGTGCTGGAGGGCGATCTCGGCAAGGCCGACGGCGCCGTGGCGGTGTTCATCGACACGGTCTGGTTCGGCATCGGCGGCGGTGGCGTGCACTATCTCGGCAGCAGCCGCACCACCGGCGGCACGAGCCCGGCGATCGGCAGTCCCGACGACACCAGCACGTACTCGGGCTGGTCCAATCCCGCGCCGTCGGGTCGCTCCCAGGGGTATCGCGGCCCGGCCTATCCGAGCCTCAGCACGCCGCCGGATGCCGGCGGGCCGGGCGGCAACTACCGGGCGCCCTGTGGCGCGCCGCCATTGCTGCCGTGCTACTGAGCGGACATGACCCTGACCGCCATGAGGACCGAAACACCCATCCAGTACATGGAGCGCACGCGCAATTACTATCGCGCACTCGGCTACGCGACGGACTACGTGTGGGCGCACTTCGAGGACGTGCCGTTCGC
Organism: Enhydrobacter sp.; assembly: GCA_025808875.1. Taxonomy (NCBI): domain Bacteria; kingdom Pseudomonadati; phylum Pseudomonadota; class Alphaproteobacteria; order Hyphomicrobiales; genus Enhydrobacter; species Enhydrobacter sp. Next base: position 2,429,254 of record CP075528.1, read on the forward strand.
GCGTCTCGCCAAGCCGTTGTCGCAGGCTCGCATCGGCCTGGTCACCACCGCGAGTCCGCCCGACTTCAAGGGCGTGAAGCGGGTTTGGTCGGGCGCGGTGTCGCCGCCGCCGGCGTCGCTGTTCACCGCCAATCTGGCCTGGGACAAGGAATCGACCCACACCGACGATCGCGGCACATTCCTGCCGATCGAGGCGGCCTCGAGGCTGGTGGAAGAGGGAACGATCGGGGGGCTCACGGCGCATTTCCACGGCGTGCCGACCGAGTACAGCCATCGCAAGACCCAGAGCGAGGATGCGCCGCAGGTCCTGGCGCGCCTGCGCGACGACGGCGCGGACGCGGCCATTCTGTGCCCGCTTTGACCCGTCTGCCACCAGACCGTGAGTCTGGTTGCCCGTCATCTGGAAGAGAACGGCCTGCCGACGGTGGTGATCGGCTCGGCCCGCGACATCGTCGAGCATTGCGGCGTGCCGCGCTTCGTCTTCACCGACTTTCCGCTCGGCAACCCGTGCGGCCATCCGTGGCGGCGCGACATGCAGACCGAGATCGTGCGGCTGGCGGCCGGCCTGCTCGAGCGGGCGACCGCGCCGCGCACGACCGTCGAGGCGCCGTTCGCGTGGAAGGACGATCCGGGATGGCGCGAACGCTACAATCGGATCAGGCCGGAAGACCGCGAGCGGTTGCTCGCCCTGGGCGAGGAGCGGAGGCGGCAACGCGCGAAGCCGGTCGCGGGCGAATGACATGTTGAAGGACCGCTACGGCTACGAACTCTCGACCGTGTCGGCGAAGGCGCGCGACGCCTACGTGCTGGGTGCCGACCGCCTGCTCTCGGGCGATGCCGGAATCGATGCGGCCTTTGCCGACGCGATCGCGGCAGACGAGAGTTTCGCCCTTGGTCATATCGCGCAGGCGCGCACCATGCAGCTCCTGGGACGCGGCCCCGAGGTCAAGGCGCCGCTTGCCCGGGCGCTCGAACTCGCGCCCGGCACGAGCGAGCGCGAACGCAGTCACATCGCCATCTTCGAGAAGATCCTGCGTGGGCAGGGTGCGGCCGCGGTGCCCATGATCGCCGAGCACGTGAAGCGCTGGCCGCGCGACGCCATGGCGCTTGCGCCGGCGACCAGCGTGTTCGGCCTGATCGGCTTTTCGGGACGGGCCGGCCGCGAAGTCGAGCAGCTCGCGTTGCTCGAGCCGCTCGCGCCCCACTACGGCGACGATTGGTGGTTTCACACGGTGCTGGCCTTCGCCGAAATCGAGCTGCAGATGTTCGACCGCGGTCTTGCCGACATCGAGGCGGCGCTGGATGGGCGCCCGCGCAGCGCCCATGCCGCGCACATCCGCGCCCATTTGTACTACGAGGTCGGCGAGCGGGCGGCGGGTCTCGCCTATCTCTCCGATTGGGCGAAGGACTATCCGCGCGACGGCCAGCTCCACTGCCACGTCAACTGGCATCTGGCGCTGTGGTCGATGGAAACGGGTCGTTTCGACGAAGCATGGCGCATCTACGCCGACGAGATGCATCCGGGCGCGGGCTGGGGGCCGCCAATCAACGTGCTGACCGATTGCGCGTCGTTCCTCGCGCGTGCCGAGATGGCGGGGCAGGCGCGAAGGCCCGAACTGTGGCGCGACCTGGCGGGTTATGCCGCGCGCTGGTTTCCCAATTCAGGCATCGCCTTCGCCGATCTGCACAGCGCGCTGGCCTTCGCCATGGCGGGCGAGAGCGAGACCCTGGCGAGGATCGTCGAGACACCGAAGGGCCCGGCGGCCGACATGCTGCCGGCGCTCGCACGCGGCTTCGACGCCTTCGCACGGGGCGACTGGTCTCGTGCCGCAAGCGAGATCGAGCCGCATCTCGATACGCACGAGCGGGTGGGCGGCAGCCGCGCCCAGCGCGACCTGCTGGAATACGCCGTCACGTGCGCCCTGCTGCGCGAGGGCAGGGGCGATGCGGCACGCCGCCGGATCGGCACCCGACGACCGCAGAACGCAGGCGATGGCGGCTTTCCGATCGCGGGGCTTTAGCGCGGCGCCTCGGCGACATTGGGCATGCCCGGCGCAACGCATCGCCGGACGGCGGCAATTGCATCGCGCCCCGCGGCGAGGTCGATGACGGCGCTGCCGTCGATGGACGAATCGCCGATGAGATCGAAACGCAGGGTCAGGCGCGTGCCCCGGCCCATCGCATCGACCAGCGCGGGCGACAGGGCGGGCCAGGCCTCACGGCGAGAATCCGCCAGAACGACATGGGCATCGGCGAACAGGATCTCGGCGGTGAAGGCGAGACCGTCGATGACCAGTTCGGCGCGCGGATCGGCCTTGATCTCCGCGTCCGGTCGGGAGACCGGCAAAAGCGGGCCCTCCTCGGTCAGATAGAGCTGAAGCTGCAGGACACGGCCGTTCGTCCCCGCCTCGCACATCAGCACCACGGTGTCGATGTTGGCGTCGGTGCGGAGCGGCGCGGTGGCGGCGTATCCGGGCGGGTTCACCCCCTCCTCGAGCCACCATCCGGTCGGCGTGCCGGAAGGGGTGGCGGCGGCCGCTCCGGTGGCAAGCATCCCGATCAACCAGCCGATCCGGCGCATGGCTCCCTCCCTGTCCGCACTTTCAACGACAGGCAACCCGTGGATGTTCCACCCGCCGCTGGCCGGCATGCCGGAGGCCGATAGACCGCAGGGCGGAGTGCGGCATTTTGATACGCCCTTAAGGTATTCTAGATATGCAAAAAACATCTCCATCTTGGACAAGATCGTCGCCCTTGCCGCCTTGAGCTGCCTTTTTGCCGGAGCCCGACCGACGTCGGCGGAGCCGTATCTCGAGCAGCCTTTGCTGGTCGCCATCAAAAGCAACTTCCTCGACCGGCTCGCGTCGGACACCTGCGCCCCTTACTTCCGGCTCTATTCGACGGAGGCCGAGAACTGGGTCTGGCTGAACCCGACTGCAGTCAAGGTGCACGTCGTGTTCTACGTCGAATATACCTCGGCGCGGGCGCTCTACGGTACCGCACAACGGGCGCAGCAGTGCCTGGGACGCGATTCAGGCCAGGGATTCTTCGAGCAGGGAAAGACCTACCGCAGCGCCGACTTCATCTACCACCTCTCGAAGTGGGCGCTCGGCTGGCACGTCGACAAGATCGAGGACGGCGTGCCGAGCGGCGGCGGGCCGGTCGGCCGGCCGGTCGAGGCCGTGCAGAAAATGCCGCCATCGCGCGATGCGCAGGATCTATATAACGACGGCTTCGCCCATTTCGTGCGCGGCGATTATGACGAGGCCATCATCGCCTATACCTCCGCACTCGCGGCGGACCCCGACTTCGCCATGGCCTACAACAACCGCTGTCTCGTTCGCGTCATCGCCGGCCGCGATGTCGAAGCGGCACGAGCCGACTGCCGGGAAGCCGTCAGCCGTGCCGGCGACCGCGCCGACGTGCGCGAGACCCAGGGGTTCGTCCGGCTGAAGCTCAGCGAATCGCGGGCAGCACTTGCCGAGTATAATGCCGCGCTCGCGCTCGATGCGCGCCGGCCGATCGCCCTCTATGGCCGCGGCATCGCCAAGGCCCGCCTCGGCGACAGCCGTGGATCGGTCGCCGACAAGGAGCACGCGTTGCGGCTCGATCCCGGCGTCGCCCGTGCCTTCTCGGTGTATGGAGTCCACTGAGCGCCGGCCCTAGGATCGCCGGTGAAACCGGGGAGAAGGCGATGCCGCCGAAGCTTGGCTATTTGCTGCCGACGCGCGAGCGCGTCATGGCGGGCGAGCACGGGGCCGCCGCGCTGCTGCGTCTCGCCGAGCGTGCGGAGGAGCTCGGCTTCGCGTCCGTGTGGATCGGCGATTCGCTGCTTGCGCGGGCTCGTCACGATCCGCTGACCTTGATGGCGGCGGTCGCGGCACGCACGCGCACGGTGGAAATCGGCACCGCCGTGCTGCTTCCGGCGCTGCGCAATCCGGTCGTGCTGGCGCAGCAGGTCGCGACCGCCGACAGGATCAGCGAGGGACGCATCGTTCTCGGCATCGGCATCGCCGCCGATCACCCGTCGATCCGCGCCGAGTTCGAGGCGGCGGGCGTGCCGTTCGAGAAGCGCATCGGCCGGCTGGTCGAGGGCATGGCGCTTTGCCGGGCGCTGTGGAGCGGCAAGCCGGTGGATTGGGACGGCCGATGGAAGATGACGGGCGCCGTGCTCGGCCCGACGCCGCATCGGCCGGGCGGCCCGCCGCTCTGGAACGCCGCCTCGGTGCCGGCGGGACGGCAGCGCACGGGGCGGCATTTCGACGGCTGGTTCCCCAACGGGCCGACGCCGGCGCAGTACACCGCGCAGTGGGCCGAGGTGCAGGAGGCGGCGCGCGCCGCCGGGCGCGACGCGGCGGCACTGACGCCGGCCAAGTACATCACCCTCGCCATCGACGAGGATGGCGGCCGCGCCGACGCACGGATCAACGACTATCTCGAGCGCTACTACAACCAGCCGGCTGCGGTGATCCGCAAGCGCCAGATGTGCTACGGCGGGCCGGCAGCGGCCGTGGCGTCGCTGCTCAAGGAATACGGCGACGCCGGTGTCCGGCATTTTTGCGTGCGCTTCGCAGGCGGCGACCACGACCACCAACTCGCGACCCTGGCGAAGTTGCGTCAGGACCTCGGCTGGTGAAGCCTGTCCTATTCCGGTCGATGCGTCGTCGCCTCGGCCCTCAGCCGCAGGCCACCGAATAGATGTGCTGGACCTCGCCGGGCAGGGGCATCGCCTGCCACGACTTGCCGCCGTCCCGGGTGCCGAACACCTCGCCGTCGTAGCGCGCGCCGATATAGACCTGGTTCGGATCGCGCTGGTGCAGCCCGATCGACATGATCGTGCCGTGCACCTGCACCTTGTCGAAGCGTGTCCAGCTCCTGCCGCCGTCGGCGCTGCGATAGAGCCCGCCGTCGTGGCTCGAGGCGGCGACGGAGAGCGCAGCGTAGAGCGCGCCGGGCTCGCCGGGCGCCGCCTTGACGTCGCGGCCGTAGGTGGTCGGCGAGAAGCGGCCGACCTCCATGTCCTGCCAGCTCCTGCCGCCGTCGGCGGTGCGGAAGAGGCCCATGCGCAGCGCGACGATGGCGGCGTCGGGGTCGGAGGGATCGATGGTGACGGCATGGCCGTCGAGCATGCCCTCGGCCGTCGTGTCGCTGACGATCTTGCTCTTGAGGTGGGGCAGGTCGGCGAGCCGGATCAGTCCGTCGCTGCAGTCGCTCCAGGTCTCGCCGCCGTCTGTGCTGCGCATGACGCCGTTGATCTCGAGCGCGGCGTAGATCTCGTCGGGTTTCGTCGGATGCTGGGCGAGGCGCATCACCCGCGACGCGAAGGGACCCTTGCAGTGCTCGGCGATGCGGGGCGTCGGCAGTTTGCGCCAGCTCTGCCCGGTGTCGTCGCTGCGATAGACGTCGAGCGGCGACGCGCCGGCCAGCATCCTCTTCGGATCGCGGCTGTCGACCATGAAGCACCAGACTTCCTTGTTCGCGTCGGGAAAGCCGGCGCGCACGAACGTGGCGCCGCGATCGGTGCTGCGCCAGATGCCGTCCTTGGTGCCGGCGAACACGAGCTCCGGGTCGTGCGGATGCACGAAGACGGTGAAGGCCTGGGTCGTCGGCAGGACGTGGGCCCACTCGCCGTCGATGGCGCGGCGGAAGACGCCGACCTTGCCGGGATGGTCCGGCTTGCCGAAATACCCGGCGACGCCGGCATAGACATGGGACTGCTCGGCCATGCGCTTCTCCCGAATTTGTTGTTGAGCCGAGCCTACCAAGATGGTGGCATCGCGGCAAAGCGGAGGAACTGAATGATCGAAGAGACGAGGGATATAACCACCCGGGCGGGCGCCGTCGAAACCTTCATCTGCCATCCGGAACGGGGCGGGCCCTATCCGCCGGTGCTGTTCCTGATGGACGCGCCGGGAATTCGCGAGGAGCTGTACGACATGGCGCGGCGGCTGGCGACGGTGGGCTACTACGTGCTGCTGCCGAACCTCTACTATCGCGCGGGCAAGGACACCAAGTACGGGCCGGACGTGCTGACGCACGGCAGCGCGGAACATGCGCGCATGCGCAGCGTGCGCACCAAGATGACGATCCCGCCGATGATGGACGACGTCGCCGATCTCATCGCCTTTGCCGATCGCCAGAAGGCGGCGAAGCCGGGCCCGGTCGGCGTTCATGGCTATTGCATGAGCGGCCCCTACGCGCTGGCCGCGGCGGCGCGCTATCCTGATCGGGTGGCGGCCGCGGCGTCGTTCTACGGCACCTGGCTGGTGAGCGACGCCGTCGAGAGCCCGCACCTGACGCTCGGCAAGGCCAAGGGCGAACTCTACATCTCCTGCGCCGAGCATGACGATCTCGCGCCGCCCGACATGGTCAAGGAACTGAAGGCGCTGTTCGACAAGTCAGGCAGCGCGGGCGAGCTCGAGATCCACATGGGCGTCCATCACGGCTTCGCCTTTCCGCAGCGCTGGTGCTACGACAAGCCCGCCGCGGAGCGCCATTGGGAGCGCCTGATCGCGCTCTACAGGAGGCGGTTGGGCTAAGCTGCCTTCGCCGACCGCTTGTCGACCTGCCAGCGATTGAGGATGTCGCGGGCCCGGTTCTTCGTCGGATCCATGTCGGCCTCGCGCCCGGGCACCTTGGCCGCGAGCTCGATGACGTAGCCGTTGGGATCGCGGAAGTAGATCGACTTGATGAATTTGTGGTCCGACGGCCCGCGCACCTCGCGGCCCTCTTTCTTGCCCTTGGCGAGCATGCGATCGAGGACCTCGGGCTGGACCTCGAGCGCGATGTGCAGGTCGAAGTCGTGCTGCTCCTTGAACTCGAACGGCACATCAGGCGCCTCGAAGAAGGCGAGGGACGAGCCGTCGTCCATCTGGAAGAAGGAGTGCAGCACGCCGGTGCCCGTGCTGCGGCCGGTCTGGGTGGTCTCGATCTTGAACGCATTGACCAGGGGCAGGCCGAGGAAGTCCTCGTAGAACTTCCGGGTCTCTTCGGAATCGCGGCAGCGATAGGCGTTGTGATGCAGGCCCTTGATCATTGGTCTCTCCGTCAAATGGCTTGCCAGGCCTGTCCCTTGGTCGAGGCGCAGAAGCCGTTGAAGGTCTCGTAGACCTTGGCGTAATTCGGGCCCGACTTGAAGGTGTCGAGCCAGCGCTTGATATTGGGATAGGCCGAGAAATCGCAATGCACAAGCTCGCCGGCCGTCGTGATCGCGGCGCCGAAATAGTCGGCGACCGTGAGCTGGTTACCGCAGAGATACTTGTTGGTCGGCCCGATCCAGTGGTCGTTGAGGATCTGCAGCCAGGCCTTGGACTTGTCCTTGCCCCAGGCAACGACGGCCTCCTGCACCTTGGTGTCCTCGCGCTTCAGGTGAGGGAAGAGCTGCGGGTAGATCAGGCCGTAGCCCCAGTCGCGGTAGAAATTCGAATTGAACCAGTCCATCACCTCGTTGATGCGCGCGCGCTGCTTGAGATCCTTCGGATAGGCGGGCGAATCGATCTTCTCCGCCAGATAGCGCAGGATCGCGGCGCTCTCGGTCAGCCGGAATCCGTCGTCGTCCAGCATCGGGATGAGGTGATTCGGGTTGAGCTTGCTGTAGGCGGGCTCGTAGTGCTGGCCCTTCAGGATGTCGACCACTTCCATGTCGCACTTGATGTCGTTGTCGGCGATGAACTGCATGACCGGCCGCGACGTGGTGGATACGGGGTGCATATAGAGTTTCATGGCGTCCTCCCTGGAGAACGCAGGCTAGCATGTTCTAGCGCCCGGCGCGTGCCGTCAGGAGTTGCCAGAATCCCGCGGCGAGGACGCAGACGGCAACGAGGCCGAACGCCGAGCCGTAACCGCCGGCGACGGCGACCAGACCGAAGATGGGCGGCCCGACGACCGCCCCGGAGAAGGCGAGCGCCGTTTGCACGGCCGCGACGGCCGCCACCTGACCCGGCGGCGCGAGATGCGCGAACTCGGCGATGGAGACGCCGTTCCAGCTGATCGCGACGGCGCCGTAGGCGACCACCACCAGACCGACGAGCCAGGCCGGCGCCTCCGGCGGCAACAGGGCCGTGGCGAGCGCTCCCGCTGCCATCAGGATGCCGACCCAGCCCAGCAACGACATGCGGGGAACGCGGTCGCCGACCGCACCGAGCACGAGACGCACGACGGTGCCGGCCATTTGCGCGAGGAACAGGAAAAAGCCGGCCTGGGCGATGCTCATCCGGCAATGCTCGTAGAGATACGTGACGAGATAGAAAGTGAAGGTGTGCTGTGCGACGACGAACAGCAACGCCGAACAGCCGAGCACGCGCAGCTCGCGATGGCGCATGACGAGGCCGATCGACGGCCAGATGCCGGGCGACGGGCCCGGCGGGGCGACGGAAGCGTCGAGGCGCGGACGCATCGCTTCGAGCGCCAGGGTACCGGCGACGAGGATCGCGGCGGCAATCGCCGACGCGCCGCGCCAGCCAAAGGCCGGCAGCAGCCAGGGCAGCAACAGGCCGGCGATGGCAAAGCCCACCGGGACGCCGGTCTGCTTGACCGAAAAGACCAGGCTGAACCAATGGCGCGGCACGCGCTGGCTCAGGATGTGGGAGGAGGCCGGATTGATCGGCCCCTGGGCGCAGCCGATGAAGACGACGGCGAGCACCGTCGCGGCGACGGCGCCGACCGAGTTGGCAAGCAGGCCGGCGGCGCCGCACAGCATCGCGATCTGGCAGACCCGCACCGCGCCTAGCCGCGCGATCCAGGGCGCACTGATCAGGGCGACAACCGTGGCGACGGCATAGATGGCGGCGGTGAAAACGCCGACGAGCTTCGGATCCATCGCCAGGTCGACGGCGATCGCGGGCATCAGGACGCCGAGCGCGATCACCGAGAGCGAGACCGCGACCTGGGTGCCGAGCATGGCACCCACGGGCACGAGGACCGACGTGAGCTCGGCGTGCGGCTTGTTCACGCCGATCGGCGCCTATATTCCGTAGAGGTCGGCCTTGTTCAGAATGGTGTTTCGCAGGATGCGGATCGAGGCGACGTCGACCATGATGCCGTCGACGTTGATGGCGCCCAGGCCCTGAGCCTCGGCCTCGGCATAGGCCTTCTCGAGCTTGCGGGCGCGCGCCACATCCTCGGGCTTGGGCGAGTAGATCTCCAGCGCGTGCTCGATCTGCGAGGGATGGATCGCCCACTTGCCGACGCAGCCCAGGATCATCGAGCGCTTGCACTCCTCGCGATAGGCCTGCGGGTTCTTGAAGTCGGCGAACGGCCCGTCGACCGGATCGATGCCGGCGGCGCGGCAAGCCATCACCAGCCGGAAGCGGGCGTAGTGCCAGATGTCGCCCGGATAGCCGTCGGTCTCGCCGACGTTCTTGTTGGTGACGCCCATCGAGGCCGAGAAGTCGCCCATGCCGAACACCAGGCACTCGAGCCTGGGCGTGCACTTGGCGATGGCGTCGACGTTCTGCATGCCCTCGACCTCTTCAATGAGAGCCTCGAGGCCGATGCGGTTCTTGAGCTTCAGCTTCTTCTCGAGCTGGTGCAGCAGCTTGTCGGCGAACAGCACGTCGGCCGGCGTCATGACCTTGGTCATCATGATGGTGTCGAGATGCTCGCCGGCGCCCTCGACCACCTCGATGATGTCCTCGAAGGCGTATTCGGTCGTGAGGTCGTTGATGCGCACGCAGCGCGTCTTGCCCGTCCAGTCGAGCGTCTTCAGCGCCTGCACGATCTTCTTGCGGGCATCGCGCTTCTGGCTCGGCGCGACGGCGTCCTCGAGGTCGAGGAAGACATGATCGGCCTTCGACTCCGACGCCTTCTGCATCATCTTCTCGCTGGAACCGGGCGTGGACAGCTGGACGCGGCGGGCGCGGCGGGGACGGTCGGTCATGATCTTCTCCTAGGCAACGATCTTGTCGGCACGCAGCCTGGCGATCTCGGGCGGGCTGCAGCCGATGGCTTGCAAATACTGGTCCGTGTGCTCGCCCAGCAAGGGGGCGCGATGGCGCACGCGGCCCGGCGTCTCGGTCATCTTGACGGCGACGCCGGCGATCTGCACCTCGTGGTCGAGGCCGGGATGCGGCACCCAGGGCAGCATGTCGCGCGCCTTGAAGTGCGGATCGGCCACGATGTCGCGCACGTTGTAGACCGGCGAGAAGGGCACCTTGCCGCCGAGATGCCCGAGCAGCTCCTGCTTGGTGCGCCGGCTGGTGAAGGCCGAGACCGCGGCGATGATCGCGTCCTGATTGGCGCGGCGGTCCTGCACCGTGGCGTTCCTGGGATCGCTCGCCATCTCCGGACGGTCGATCAGCCGGCAGAGGATCGGGAAGTGCGTGTCGGCATGTGCCGCGATCGTGACGAACCCGTCCCTCGCCGGAAACATGCCGAAGGGGCAGAGAAGGGGATGATGATTGCCCTCCGGCGTCGGCAGCGCATGGGCAAAGGAATGCTGGTGCATGATGCGCTCGCAGACGGCGAGGATCGCGTCGACCATGCCGACATCGACGAACTGGCCCTTGCCCGTCTTGTGGGCGCGGAAGATCGCCGAGACGATGCCGAAGGCACAGGTGATGGCGGGCACGATGTCGCCGACGCCGGGCCCGACCTTCATGGGCGTGTCCTTGTCGGGGCCGGTGATGGCCATGATGCCGCCCATCGCCTGGCTGATCACGTCGTAGGCCGGGAAATCGGCATAGGGGCTCCTGCCGGTGCGCGGATCGCCGAAGCCGCGGATCGTCGCGTAGACCAGCCTGGGATTGCGCGCGTGCAGGGCTTCGTAGCTGAGGCCGAGGCGGTCCATGACGCCGCCGCGATAGTTCTCGACCACGGCGTCAGCGCCGTCGCAGAGCTTCATGAGCAGATCGCGGCCCTCGGGCTTCTTGAGGTCGATGGCGATCGACTTCTTGTTGCGGTTCACCGAAGCGAAGTAGCCGCCGAATGCCCGAAGCTTGTCGTTCTCATGGTAGGGACCGATGATGCGCGTGTGGTCGCCGTCGAGCGGCTCCACTTTGATGATCTCCGCGCCCTGGTCGGCCAGCAGCATGGTGCAGTAGGGCCCGGCCAGCATCTGCGTGAGGTCGACGATGCGCACGCCGTCGAGCGCGCCGGCGACTTCAGTCATGACGGACACGACTCATATTCCTCTCCCCCGATAGGGGGAGAGGTTAGGTGAGGGGGTTGCACGAGCTTTCGATTCCCCCTCACCCGTCCTCTCCCCCTGGCGGGGGAGAGGAGAAAGACGGAGGTCACCTGTCCCCCCAATGGCTGCGGCGCTTGATGAGCACGGTGCGCTCGCCTTCGAAGATGTGCTTGTCGTCCTGGTTCACGCCGTAGTGCCTGAAGCGGACGATGCCGGCGTCGGGTTGTTTGGCGTCGCGCGTCTCCAGCACCTCGCTGTAACAATAGAGCGTGTCGCCGTGATAGAGCGGGCCTTTGAGGCGGATCTTGTCCATGCCGAGCTCCATCAGCGCGTTCTCGGCGGTGTCCTCGGCGGCAAGGCCGATGCACATCGAGATGGTGACGCCGCCGAAGCCCAGGCGCTGGCCGTAGTTGGTGCCCCTGGTCAGGTGCTCGTTGAAGTGCGCCTCGGCGGTGTTCATGGTCACGTTGGTGATCCAGACCTGCTCCATCGGCTCGACGGTCTTGCCGCGCGCGTGCTTCAGCACGTCGCCGACCTTGAAATCCTCGAAGTAGTTGGCCTTGCCGGTGAGCGCCGAGACCTTCATCAGTTCTTCCCCCGGCCCAGCAGGCGATCGGAAATGATGCGCTTCTGGATCTCCGAGGTGCCTTCGAAGATCTTGGTCAGCCGCGCGTCGCGCCAGTGGCGCTCGACGGCATGGAGCGTCGTGTAGCCTGCGCCGCCATGGATCTGCAGGCCCTCGCTGCACACGCGCTCGGCCATCTCCGAGGCGAACAGCTTGGCCATCGAGGCCTCCTTGTCGCAGCGCTGGCCGGTGTCGATCTGCTCGCAGACGAAGTAGTTGAGCTGGCGCGCCGCCTCGATCTGGGTCGCCATCTCGGCGATCTTGAAGCGGATCGCCTGGAATTCGGAGATCGAGCGGCCGAACTGGCGCCGGTCGTTGGCGTACTGGATCGAATCGTCGAGCGCGCCCTGGGCGAGCCCGATGGCGCGGGCCGCGGTGTGGGCGCGCGCCGTCTCGAGGCCCGAGGTGGCGTAGTAGAAGGCCTGGCCTTCCTCGCCGATCATGTCGGCCGCCTCGACGCGAAAGTCGTCAAAGGCGAGCTCGTAGGTCTTCCAGCCGAAGTAGCCGATCTTGGGGATCGGCGCGCCGCTCACGCCCTTGGGCAGCGTGCCGCGCTTCTTCTCGACGAAGAACATGGAGAGGCCGAGATGGCGCTTGCCCTGTGGCGGATCGGAGGTGCGGGCGATGATGATCAGGAAGTCCGCGCCGTCGGCGAAGGTGCACCAGTATTTGTTGCCGGAGATCAGGTAGCCGGAGCCGTCCTTCCTGGCGCGACAGGAGATGTTGGCGATGTCGGAGCCGGCATTGGGCTCGGACATGGAGAAGGCGCCCAGGAACTCGCCCTTGGCCATGCGCGGCAGGTAACGTGAGCGTTGCTCCTCGCTCATCATGTGCGAGCCGATCAGCAGGTTGCCGCGGGCGATGATCGAGGCGACGCTCATCCAGCCGCGCGACAGCTCTTCGGTGACCAGGCAGTACTCGAAGCAGCCGAGGCCGAGACCGCCGTACTTCTCCGGGATCAGGATGCCGAAATAGCCGAGCTCTGCCATCTTGTCCCTGAGATCCATCGGGATGTCGCCCTTCTCGGGATCGAGCTTGTTGGCGACCGGCAGGACCTCGTTGAGGGTGAATTCGTGCGCCTGCTCCTGGATCATGCGGCGCTCTTCGGTGATGTACGACATTGTCAGGCGTTCCTTTGGCGCACGAGATTGGTGCGTTTGAAATCGATGACGAGCTCTTCGCGCTGGTTCAGGCCGCGGGTGTGCCAGGTGACGATGCCGAAGCCCTTGTGACTGTCGGAGACGCGACGATCCATGACAGTCGATTCGGCGCGCAGCGAATCGCCCGGATAGACCGGCTGGTGATAGCTAAGCTCGTTGACGCCGAGGAACGGCCCGCCGCCTTCGCTGAGATCCTCGACGGTCAGGCCGAAGACCGTGGTGAAGACCAGCAGCGGGTTGGCGACGATGCCGGGATGGCCGTGCGCGCGGGCATAGGCGGCGTTGTAGTAGTGCGGGTTGAAATGCAGCGTGAGCGTCGTGAAGAGGGTGCTCTCCGATTCCGTGATCGTGCGGCCCCAGTGGTGCCTGAAGACCCGGCCGACCTCGAAATCCTCGTAGCGGTTGCCCTTCGGCACCAGGCGGGCACGCGTTCTGAAGTCCTCTGACATCTTCTCCTTACCTCACCCTGAGGAGGGCGCGCAGCGCCCGTCTCGAAGGGTGCGAAACAGCCTTGATGTTGCCCATGCTTCGACACGCTCGCTACGCTCGCTCCTCAGCATGAGGTTTAGGCTTTCGCCGACGCCCGTGCCAACTCGCCCACGTCCGTCATCGTGTCAATGCGCTCGATGGCGTCGCGCAGGCGGCTGGTGCCGGCGGCACCGAGCACCGGTGTGACCAGGCCCTCGAACTTGGCTTCGATCGCCTTGCGCTGCTTGCCGAGATCGGGCCACGGGATACCCGAATCGTGTCGGGCTTCGAGGGTCGTGCCGTCGTCGAGCTGGATCGCCACTTCGGCGAGCGAATGCGCCCAGTCGGGCTTGAACTCGATCGCCATCTTGTCGCGCAGCGCCTTGATGCGCGGCTCCTGGGTGACCGCTTCGTTGTAGGAGTCGAGGGCCGCGGTATCGACGCCCGTCAGCGCCATCGCCACGGTCTGGCGCAGTGAGAACTTGGCCTCGAGGCCGGTCGTCGGGTTCGGGATGTTGCAGACCTTGTCGGCACCCGCGTCCAACCGCAGCGTGATCTTCTTCACGCGCTCGGGCGGGAAGTTGCTCTTGAGCCGGATCTCCCTGGCGCATTCGATGGGCGCGTGCGTCAGGTAGCAGGCGGCGTGGTACTTGAAGAGGTTGTTGCGCAGGTGCCAGCCCGACGGCGGCTCGCCCAGCGCCTGGTCGGCATTGAGGTGGTCGCTTTGCGAGGAAGCGAAGCCCTGGTCGCACTCGAGCGAATCGCCGCGCGCCGTAAAACCCCTGGCGGCGAGGCGGGCGGCGCGCAGCCCGTGCTCCGACGCGGTGCCGGCGTGCAGCGGCTTGCACATGGTGCCGAAGTTCGACTTCAGGCCGGCCGCCTGGGTGGCGGCGATGCCGAAGGCGACCGCGAGCTGCTTGTCGCTGAGACCCAGCATGCGCCCGGCCGCCGCGGCGGCGGAAAAGGAGCCGACCGTGCCGGTGACGTGGAAGCCTTTCTGGTAGTGGCTGGGGGCGACCAGGCGGCCGACGCGACCCGAGGTCTCGTAACCCGCGACGAAGCTCTCGATGAACAGCCGGCCCGACGCCTTCATCTGCTCGCCGAGCGCCAGCAGGACAGGGACCACCGTCACCGTCGGATGGCCGCCCATGGCGAAGTTGACGTCGTCGTAGTCGAGCGCATGACTGGCGGCGCCGTTGATCAGCGCTGCAGTCGAGGGCGTCACCTTCTCACCGCGTGCCACCAGGCTCGCCGGACCCTTGGCGCCATCTTCGAGCGCCTCGCGCACGAGGATGTCGGTCAGCTCCTCCTGGGCGCCGGGCACGGTGACGGCGAACCAGTCGAGCAGGCACTGCTTGGTGCGCTCGACCAGATCGTCGGGAAGGTGCGTCCAGACAAGCGCCGTGGCGCGGCGGGCGATCTCGGCGGTAACGGGCGTGGCGGCCATTTTCGGGTCTCCCGGAGGGCTGGCCGAAGTCTAGGGCTTTCGGGCCACGATGTGAAAGATGTGCCAATGCTTGGTGTTGCCACGCG